>NZ_JAJEQU010000016.1:0-57266 GCF_020687575.1 Roseburia sp. CLA-AA-H209 | reverse complement strand
ATTGTTCGCCCCTTCGCTCCATCCCCATTACAGAGACTTCTTCACTACTATGGGCTCGGCTGACTTCTCACAGTTCGTTGTTACTAGGCTAATGAAACCTCTGTGAGACCTCCACGCTTAAGGTGCACGCTCTTTCTCTCCATATATCCGCCGCATTTACTCTGCTTCTACAAACGTGGTAGTTATTAGACTTCACTGTTCTTTGCCAGCTTATCACTCGAAGCCTAGCCTTATATGCGATTTCTGTCCGTCGGACCAGAGATTCGCTTACAGCTTCCTTCAGATTCCACCTCACAGTAGACACCCTTGCTGTTCGGCTATACATTTCCCACTACCTGGGCATGTTCGGGACTTACACCCGTTAGAGCGCGCCCATGGCGCGCAAACAAAGAAATGAGAGCAGGTTCATAGCCCCTGCTCTCTGCATTAATACTGATTCCATGTTCCGCTGCAAGTGTCATTACAGCTTTAATCTCATTAAGTTCCATTGAAATGTCTACCACATCTCTTACTAGCACACATATAATGGCATCTCTTTCAATATAATATCTTAATCGTTCAACCGCTTTTTTATCTGTATTGAAAATTGTCTCAACAACTTCCATGCCGGACTTTTTTGCATATGCCTCGATACGGTCAGCTGTATCATTTGCATTATTCCTTGCAAATATCAGACACCGCTTTTTTTCTCTGGAATCCTGCATATTGCCTCCTATCTGCCGTTCCTGATGTTATGATAGAACTTTGATACCGTATCAAGCACCAGCCCTCTTATATCACTTTCCTGAACAGGCTCTTTGTACATCATCTCATAACACTCTTCAAGTTCTCCATTAATATCCTCCACATAGATATCATATTCGCTGAGTTTTCCAAGTGTATCAATAACGTTCTCATCTGTTGCACCAATCATATCCTTTGAAAGTGTTATGATTGTATTAACATCTTCTTCCATATTTAAACCGATAATGGCATATTTCATCGGAAATGAAACTCCTTCTGTAGAAGCAGGCTCTGAAAGCATAGCTACAATTTCATAGCCATTATCCTGACAATACTTTTCAAGCAACTTCGGCACAAAATGATCTGTAGCCTCTAATCCTGTTTTTGCATAATATATAATTGCTCTTTCCATCTTAAAATCTCCTTATAAATAATATTGATTTGATACTGTGCGCACTTTATCTCCTCACATAAGCTGACTTATCTGTACTCTCCACACCATCACACCTAAACATTTCTTTTCTGTCGGTGACCATAAATCAGTTTGTGTGGGAAGATAAAATACTATCTTCCCGGTTTCTTAACCATCCCCGTATCGGGTAACATATCCTTTGCCAGCCACAATCACTTCGTAGTTTCCTGCCCATCTGGACTTACGAAAGTAGCCACTCTCTGAAAATGCGTTTTGCTGAAATTCAGGTGCACTTATTATCTCATTACCTCCGGCTGCTAACCCGGTAGGCACAACCCTCTGCTCTTATCCTTAAAGGCTCCTGCTGTTACGTTTCTCATAATCGGCTACAGCTCTGAGGATAGTCATCGCACGAAATGGGATTCTGCCACCCTGTCATAGACAAGGCGATATAAGCTCGTGGGATATGCGTGTCCTATTCTGTTTTCAATATTCAACGGTTCTTTTCTCAGAACCTGAACAGAGTATAACTGACACCACGCATCTTCTACAGTAACCGACACTCTTTTGAACTAAGAGTAACACTCCCACCTGTTCCAAATCCTTATAAAAAAAGCCGGACTGCATCATCAAAAATGCAATCCGACTTTTTTATTCTGTCAGAAGTTTCATATTGTCAACGGCATTTAATACCATATTCCGGATAAACTGTACTTCCTTCTCCTTCAGACCAACCAGCAGATCATCGACTTCTGCCTTTCTTTCACACCCACACACAAGATAATCCAACGATATATGAAACAATTCAGCAATACTAATCAAAGTATCTATTTTTGCTCCATTTACACCAGCTTCAATTTTCCGCAGAGCATCCACTGACAATCCAATCTGCTCGGCAAGCTGCTGTCTTGTCATTCTTCTTGCCGCACGCAACTCTTTTATTCTTTCTCCACTATTAACAATATCGTAGTACACCTTCCACTCTTTTCCGGCACCTTATATATTTGCTTAAGCTGTATTCATTGTACCGTAAGCGAATCTTTTGTCAGAGTGACTAAACCAGCTATTTCAAGTGGAATATTGTACACCTTAATACCAAGAATATAAATATTCGCAGATTAAAAAAAGAGATATTTCCAAACTCTCATTACATTTTGGAAATATCTCTTTACTTAATATCCTCATCCGGCACAAACTCCATGATGTCCTCTATCTTACAATCAAGTATGGAACATAATCTGTTAAGGATTACCGTTTTTACGACCATATTCTTTCGCAATCGCTGTAACTGTGCTTTATCTATTCCATAATCTTTAATTAGTGCATACTGGCTAATATTTTTCTTCTTGAGTGTAATCCATAACCTGTCATATACTATCATTACAAAGACCTCCTCCTTGTATTCTACGCAAGAGTGTCCTATAATGATATGGTGCGTGTATGCACCATGCTGTATGTATATGATAGAATAGAAAATAGCCATAATCTGCATAGAAAACAGCTCTCAAGGTTATTATGTAATATAGAACGGATTATCTGTTTTACTTTTATGGTATTCAACCGGGACAATTCGAGCACCTGACAATTTGCTCGCAGATACCCTTTTCAGAAAGGATTCACAACAACACTATGAATGATAAAAACACATACTCTGTTGATAAATATTTGGAAATCATTGCCGAAAAAGAAGGAATCACAAAAGAAGAAGTCCAACAGGAAATTGGGCGGGCAGTTTCCATTGCTTTAAAAAGCCCTGATCCACAAATGCAACGCTTCTGGACAGACTTTCCATGTGATAATGAAACTCCCACCATTGAAGAAATCATATACCATCTCGCTGAAAAATTTGCAAAAGAGTCATAGACAAAGGACAGGATAACTACCCGTCTATTCACTCAGATAATCTTCCTGTCCTCTTAATATTTGTTCAATCATATGTAATGCAAATTCTATTTCTCTTTCGTCACACCGATTCATCATAAATGCAAAACGCTCAATGTGTTTTTCTGGGTGCTGCTGGCTCATCAGAACCGTAGGCGATGACTCCAATGCATGAACAATATTCAAATATGTATCAAGACTCATTGCCCTTCTGCCATTTTCAACACTTTTGATAGTATCCAATGATACATCCGCCCGTTCTGCAAGCTCTGCCTGCGTAATTCCAAGCCTTCTGCGTTCTTTTCTGATATTCTCTGCAATAATTTCGTATATGTGCTCTCTTTTCCCCATAGCCCCATCATCCTTTCTGACTTATCGCATTATATCAGAAACTATTATGGGTTTTGGTAAACTGTAATCCTTTGACATTTTCGTGTAATACTTTGCATATTCTGTCAAAATCCCTTTAATTTTATGCTATCAGGATGTTTATTATTTATCGCCAACGGAATACCTTTTTGCCAACAGTCCATTTCATACCCTTGCTGTTTTAATTTTTCCAAACACTCTCCCTTAACAATAATATATTCTGGTTTCGCTCTTCCAAAAAATCCTTGATCATACCTGTCAAAATCTTCCGGAACATACTTCATCTCATATTTATCCTCACCCTTAGGCGATAATACCATATGCCCAATACTTTCTTGACAATTCCTTATTAACGATATTGGATAAGAAATTAGGATTCTGTGCTTGAAATGCTTTCAAACTTTCAATAAAAGCAGACTTACTTTCTGTTTTCAAATCCGAAAAAATTGAATCTACTTTTTGATTTTTTACATTTTTTTCAATATACTCATCCGATTTAGCTTCATATTTCTCTACCATATGCGGATTTTTCGTTACAGCATTAGAATACCAATTTGTCAAGTATTTTAAAGTGTTAAGCTGTCTATCAGAATTACTACTTTCTCTACTGATCCTTTGATATTCATCATATGCACCTGAATCCATTGACCTCATCATATCAAGACCATCTGTAGTGTAAACAAGATTACTACCATGTCCTAAATAATTTCCTTTTTTTACCCCGTAATCCATATTTCCATCTGCATTCATCTTTCCGGCACTTGCCAGCTTTGCTATAGATTCCATTGCATCCAAAAAGGAACTTTTTTTATCTTCTGATATAAAATTATTTGCAGCATATTCCGCTTTTTTCATTCCTAATGATATATTAGCCTGACGCTCCTCCTCACTCACAGAGCTGCCATTTCCAATAAGAAAATTTTCGCGGATAATATCATATACAAATCCCTGTTCCTCTTTGCTACAATTTTCAAGAGAAGACGATATCGTCTTGTCAACATCATACATTCCTGAATATGCTGGTAAATCATCTGCACTTTTATCCACTTGAACAATATTCTGCTCAAATTCGTTTTTCTCTTTTAGCTGTATTGCTCTTTTACCTTTTGCACTTATTTCCAGAATAACCGCATCATCTTTTTCCTTAGAAATATCAATTTTCTCTTTTCCATTCCAGTGATTATTACCATACGGAGTGATCACGCTGTCCTGATAATGTTGGGTAGCTATCTTCATTTTAACCCTCCTGTATTTTGCATAATAGGTTGACACACCAAATCGTGTGACAACCTATTTTTATATTTTCTTAGTTACAATTTACACATTAAAACGGATGATACATAGTATATGCCAAATGGAAAATAGTCTCTGAAGCACTTATGCTACTATCATCACTTGGCGATACAGAAACTCCACATATATCAAAATAATGAGTGGATGTTGAACCATAATACGAATATACACCAATTCCAGGTGGTAAAGAAATATCAATTTCAAATTTACCACTTGAGTCTGTAGTACCTGTACCTCGCCTTATTGCATTCGCAGAGGTATTATTAGCCTCCCATGCCGGACTATAATATAATCCGTTAATCTGCTCTCCCCCAACTGCATACGTTACACCCGTCGAACTGTCTGTTGCTGTCAGCACTCCATAAACAGTTAATGTTCCAGATCCCTGCGTTCTGAAATGTGCTCCATATCCAGGATAATTAACAACCTTATTTAACCCTTCTGAACCTTTAAGATCAGTTATAACAATACCTGTAGCCTTCAAAATAGGAGTAATAGACAATTTATAATTCTGAATGTCCAAATCATCAAAATTCTCCATAGTTTTTGCATTGGAAACTCTAATATAATATTTTCCTGACGAAACAGAAATAGTGTTTCCGCTGCCTACTCGTTTCATTTGATACCCTTCTGATGCAACATTCTGATATACTTCTACAGAACAGGTATTTGTTGAAGCTGTAGTAGCAGAAATTTTTAATTTGTCATAAATTCTACTGCTTGGCACTGTAATTACATACCAATCATTATCAATCGGAGAACTTAAATTTCTTGATTCAATATAAGCCCCTCCTGCTCCATATGTAAATGCTAATGCCTGTCTTACAGACTCGTCAATCTCATAAGAATCACACGCTGTACTTACTGAATAATCCAATGTGAATGATTCACTTACACTTCCGCCCTCAGATGCTAATACATACAAATAATATGTTGCTGTATCACCTGATGTTATATAGCCTAACGCTTCCGGCAATGTACCTGCGGTGCCATTAATATAAGTATAATAATCTGAGCCCGTTAAAATATTGCCTTCTGCATCCAATAAATACAAATCGTAATCCAAATCTGCATTAGCAGGCGTTGTTAACTGTGCTTGCAAATATACCCCTGCTGGCAAATTAATATTATAAAGTTTTGCATCGCCCTTTGCTGTCAAATAGTCACTAACCGTACCGACTACAACCGCAGTATCAGCTTGTGTAGCCAAAATATCCTCTGCAATACTTTCATCTACTGTAATACTTTCTGACGATTTCGATAAGTCATTATTTTCGGTTGTTTCCAATTCTGAAATTTCTACAGGTTCCTGTTGCTGGATATCCACCGATTCATTTCCAACATTAGTATCTTCTGCTGCGACTAAAGAATCCTCTGTGATTTCTGCTGCTTTAACATCCATTCCATTAGCCAATGAAAATGTCATTGTTAATGCCAATGCTGTCGCAACCACTGTTGTTATAAATTTATTTTTCATATCAATTCCCTCCTTTCTAAGCTTATTTTGTACAACAATTTGAACATTATTTTCAATAACCTTTTACCTTTTTTTTATGTTCGGACGTTTCGGCTGATGCCATATTCCTAAACACGCAGGTGGAAATCCATCTATCCCATATACAGCTTCTTTTCTCATGACACGTTCTACAACCTTCAACACTTTCTTATTAACCTGCTTCATTCTCTCTCACCTCCTGTTTAAAAATTTTTGCTATACACAGCAAAGCTGCACATAATATAACAGCTATTGCCATATAACTAATGTAAACCATATCCGCATCTAACAGAACACATCCCAATATTATACACCCCTCAAGTAAAACAATAGTCCTTGCGGATTTTTTCGATTCCATCAATTCCTCTGATGTCATGTGCATATTAGGATGATTCACTGTACCAATCAATCCTATCCCCGTTATAGCAATTACCAATATTGCAAATAACCATTGCGGATGTTCTGACAGTCTTGCACTGATAATTACAATAACTAAATAAGAAACAACGGTTGCCAAATAACATTTATAAAACTTGTCCAAATGATATCCGCCAGTTCGCTTTCTTAATTCTAAGAAAAACACAAGAAAAAATATAGTTGGAAACAGTTTATGGAACGCCAAACTGATTACGATAATACTGCCAACCGTAATAAATTTCTCAATCCAACAGATAAAGACATAAATATATCTTTCTTCCATGTCTTTATCAATTAACCTTGCTTCTGTCATCTGACCAATTAAATCATCCGCTATTTTTTCAATCATAGTTATGCCTCCTGCCAAATTAAGTATAACTTTATCTGTTTACAAAACAATATCCATTGCAGAAAGTGACCTTTTTTTGCAGAAAATGACAAAAAAGTGATTTGCTGACAGCAAATCACTTTTTTAAGGTTCATCTTAGTTTGGCAATATAACTGAGAAGTAGAACTCATTATTATCATTTCGTATAGCATAAGAGCCTTGATATTTTGTTATAACCTCAATTATATTTTTTATTCCAATCCCATGCTCATCCATTTCATATTTCTTTGAGGTCTGTATTTCTCCATCTTTAATATTAAGTTTACCATCATATGTATTCTTTACAGATATAATAATGTTGTCTTTCTCTTTAACCAGTTTCATTTTCATAACTTTTTTGCCTGAGCACTTTTCACAAGCCTCTATTGCATTATTCAAAAGATTCGATAATATAACAACAATATCCTCATCACGCATTTTAATTCCTGATAGATCATTGATTTGAAAGATAAATACAATTCCTTTATCCAATGTTTCCTTATATTTGCTATTTAATATAGCATCAATAATCACATTATTTGTTTTAATATAATCTAATTCTGTACTTAAATTTCCGCTTATGCTTCTCACATAATCCTTTAGTTCATCATAATTTTCCATCTCTATCAAAGACTCAATGCACATAATCTGGTTCTTATATTCATGTGTTTTTTTCCGTTGTTTAACAAAATTTTCTGAAATAGAGCGGTACATGTCTGTCTGATTTCGTGCTTTCAGTTGAAATACTTCATTTTCACGAATCTTAATTTCACGCTTTAATATGTCATTTATCATACAGAACACAACTATATTCATTCCTGCCAAACACAATGCTATAACCAAGAATACATTTTCCTGCTTTTGATTCTCAATGCTTCCAGATGTTATGAACAATGCAATAACTGTGAAAATTGTAAAAAGTGGAAAAAAGATAAATCGAAGCCAATCTGTACTTCTTAAAACATCCGAGGACTCCCCTCCTATTTTCTTCCTGATAAGCAGAACAACTAGAAAAAGAATTATTTTTGCCAAAACTGTTATTAAACTTCCACCTACAAAATGTGACTCATTAATTTCTGCTACACTATGAAAGAGAGAGACATTTAGCCAAAGTGTAAAATAGTCTACAGAAAGCAGCAATGCTTGAAATAATAATGATACGATTATTGCTTTTTTTAAATGGATTTTAAAATAAAAGCTCATAAACAGCGCAATGACAACAATAGCTAACATCTGCTTTAGAACAAACTGATCATAAAATAACAAAGCTATTATATATCCACATATTACCGTTCCTAAAATAATACTACAGTTTCTCCAATTATTTTCGGATCTCTTTTCAGCAAAACTTTCAAAAAATATTTTACAACATATTATTTCCAATACCGTCAGCATTATACTTTGAATGTAATTAACCAACATCTATATTTCTCCTTTATACGAAACAAATGTTTCTTCAACAAATTTATACCGTGCTTTTGGAATTTCTAATTTAATACCATTGTTCAATAACGCCTCATACCGGCTGACTTTCTCAATATGTTTCATATTAACCAGATAACTTTGATGTATCCGGATAAAATCATTACCTTGCAACTCTTTTTCCAGCTCATCTAGTTTGCCATATATTGAATATTTTTTTAACTTGTCCTCCATAATGTAAAATTCAAGTTTATGCAATCTGCTCTCTATGTATAACAAACGCTCTAATGCTACAATCTTTGTACCCTCATTAAAGTTAAATTTCTTCTTTGGGGCTACATAATTCATATTCAAGCTGATTGCATCCATACACTCAAATATTAATTCTGGAAAATTTACATTATTTTTCAAAATATATCTTATAGCTCCTACGCTGTATCCTTGAGGGGCACATGTAATAAATGCTGTAACAAAAACTATAAAAACATCATTGCTGACTTTTCTTATTTTCTGCGCAGTTTCCATTCCATCCAGTTCATCCATATTTACATCCAGAAAAACAATATCATACTTTGCTAGATTGATACCTAAACTTATAAAATCCTTTCCTGATTCAAATTCATCAATTTCGTACAATATATCATTTTCATTCATATATTCTATTAAAATATCATGAATGCGTTTTCTAAATTGTCTTTCATCATCACATATAGCAATTCTGAACATATGCTCATCCCCTTCCACACACAAATTTGACATACTTCTTTCATTTGGTTGGATTATTTTTTGTATATTTTCCTATTTTTTATTATATTTCGGCATCTTTATCCAAAATTTTAACCACTACTCTATATTTGTAATATTGCATGTTCGTCTACAAAATTATATATCAATACCTATTTTTAATACATTTTGCTATTGCACATATCGTTTCACTGCAATCTTTCCCATAACCATAAATACTGCTACCAGGACTATACTTACATACCCGGCATAAAAATAATCTTGCAGATCCAGACAAAACAAAATGATAAGAACACATACCTGTAATGCCGTTATGCAATGTGTTACCCTTGCATAATACCTTCTTTCTTCCTCATCAAGCGGTTTATTGATACTTTCCACTGGGGCAAGGACAATAATAATTACCACTGCAAGAACTCCGATCAATAAAATCACGGCATTAGGAACATTTTTCATTACAGGCTCATATGTATAAACCGGAATAAATAAAATTGCCATTGATATCAAAAAACAGCCGATTCTACTCTTACAGTGGCTGCCCCCACTATAGCTTCTCAACGAGGCATAAAATAACAGGAAGACCAGAACAAGTCCCGGTCTCCCCGTCACAATGCCAAATATTCCAGAAGCCAAAAGGTTTCCTGCAACAACAATGCCATTTTCTATCCCATATCGGTACAGTTCTGCATCCTCTTTTTGCACAATCCCCTTTTGTATCAATATTTCATTTATCTTCTTTGCAAATTTAGCAATCATACCCTGTTACCACCTTAAAATTTTCTAAGTTTTTTCGCATTATCCGGTAACTTGTCCTGTCCGAAAATAAACCAGCAGCAACGGTTCATATTTGTTGCAGTTACCGTAAGGGCAAGTGCTGCCACGCTTGTTAATGCTCCATGACTGAGTCGGTTCATCAATCTTCTTAATTTTGACATATGTATATGTCCTCCTTTACATTTGATGAATGCACTATATCATACTTTATGGGAAAATCCGGCAAAGTGTAACAGATTGACATTTAAGTGTAACGCTTTGCATTTATTCCTTCACTTCAATTCCATAGAGCATTGCTGAAACCTCAAATATATCCCCTTTATCTGTAAAACTGACCGTTCCATTGTATTTTTCTACCACTTTACGAACACTCTGAACACCATGCCCATGTCGGATATTATCTTTCTTGGTTGTTTTCAGGCTTTTATTTTTCTTTCCTGTTTTGCTGTTTGTTATTACAAGAAGCAAAATCCCCGACTGGTACTTATTTTCAATCTTTACAAAACGCTGTCCCTCCGGCACCTTGCTACAGGCTTCTACCGCATTATCCACAAGATTTCCATACAATACACCTATATCCCCGTGATCAAGCTGCATCTGCTTTGGAATACGAATAGATGTTTCTACTTTTATTCCCCTTGCCTTTGCCCTGCCAAATTTAATACGGAGCACAGAATCTACGATTGGATTATCAGAATACTGCTTTTCATCTATCTGCTCAAATTCCTTGCACATTGCACCGATTTTCTCTGAAAGTTCCTGCCCATCACTATTTTCCACCAGATTATACAGTTCATGCAATTTATGTTTCATATCGTGCTTTAACTTCTGCACTTCCTTATTCTGTTTTTCTGCTTCTTCATAATAGATGTCTTTATAGTGCATTTCTTCCCTGTACATTGCATCCTCATACTGTTTTTGCACAAGATAATTAAAACGCTCCATCATATACAGCATAAAATAATCCGTCAGGACAAGGGAAATTACAATACTGGCACACATAAGCAGGCTTTTTTCACTGCCCGCCTCCAATGACAAAAGAATAATAAAGCAACAGTTCAACACCGTAAAGGTAAATACCATAACCAGCACACCCAAAATTTCTTTCGGAAAGGCAGCAATTTGCATCCCTTTCTTTGAAATCAATTTTGACAGAATATACATCACATTTCCACGAACAAAGCTGCATATTACCATTACAAAATAATATTTATAACTTTCTCCCATATGAAAATTCATCGCATGGAGTAACAGCAAAGCTACAGGTTCAAACAGCATTCCAATACCCATGAATGTCACAATATTTATAATTCTCGTCCACATTCCTGATTCATAATAAAATGATAACAGTATAAGCACAATCAAAAGAGTCGCAAGATTCAGATACGGATTTTTTATGTTGCTGACAAATGTCCATATAATTGCAGCAATGGTAAATCCAGCCAATATCCATACCTTTGATACTGGTTTCATTTTCTTATTGGAATGAAAATAATACATAAACACTGCCAGATCAAACAGGCTGATGGCAAAGCGTATCACATATTCCATCCTTAAACCATCCTCCTTACAAACTCCATATGTTTTTCTTTTAAATTCTGCTTATGGGAACGGGCAATCAGAAGTCTTTCTTCATTGTCCATCACTACTTCATCTCCCTCAATCGCCCTGATATGCCCAAGATTGATGATATATGATACATGAATATGGGCAAAGACCTTATCATCAAGCTGTTTCCATATTTCTTCAGTTGTCATATTTGCCTTGAAATTTTCTGAGATCGTATGTATCACTGCCTGACGACCTTTCTTCTCAAAATACACAATATCATCGCAGCTAATACGAAACTGATTTTTTCGGAACTGAAAGACAAAGTCACGCTTTATCATATGAAGATACTGCATGGCTTTTAAAAGGACGGACTCCAGCTTTTCCACTGTAATCGGTTTAGAAATATAGTCAAAGGTAATAACCTCAAAAACATCCATAACATACTGCGTATATCCAGTCAGGAATACAAACAATGCTTTGGCATCTATTTTCCGGATTTCTTTTGCAAGCTGCAAACCATTCATCTCCGGCATTTCAATGTCAAATATATACAGATGATACATTTCCCCATCATCTATAACATGCTTCAGCAACTCCTTCGCTGTAAAATACACTTCATAAGAAAACTGGTACTGCGCTAACTTATCAAAAGCACTTTCCAGCATTTCTACATCTGTTCTGCTGTCATCACAGACCGCAATATTAAGCATAACACTTCCTCCTTTTCGGGCTTGGAAGTAGGAAGCACTTCAATTTATCTAATCAACTTAGATAAATAAGCCAGCACACGGTCAAAGAACTCATTTCTCTGCTCCTTTGTGCTGTTTGCAACATAGTAATCCAGATTAAAATCTTTCATACTGCTCTCACCTGTTATCAGATATGTAGGATCAATTCCATATTTATGATAGAGTGTCAGCACTTTATCTACAGATATTCCCGTTATACCCGCCTCAAGCTTTCGATAATGTTCCACCGTAACACCCAATACATCCGCAATTTCTGACTTTTCGAGGTTCATATTCAGTCTTGCCTCTCTTAATCTCTTTCCTATCTGTATATTGGCATCTTTTCTTCCTGTATCCAAGATTTTGCACCTCTTTTCCATGTTAATCATATCAATGGGACTTTGATTCTCATAGTCCAGAAAACAACCCAACGCACATCATTTTATGCTCGTAAGTAGGTTAATTTGTGCTTTTATTAAAAAAACGAATGGCACATCTGATACCATTCGTCTTTATCTGCTTTATATTCTGTTGTAAATTCTATTTGCGGACGTTTTTTGGCTATTTATCATATCCATCACTGCATTTCTTTTACTCTGACATCCACAGTGTTTTTAAAATTTTCAATCTGATGTGAATACTGTTCATTCATAAGCGTGGAATGAATCATAAAATCCGCTGTTGCAGAAGAATTGTCATCCAATTGCTTTTATCCATGTAATATCCCGGCAGAAAGCCTTTCATGTGTGTCATAACACTTATCATATCCGGCTTACATTTTACAACCATAATATCAACCCTATCTTTTGTATCCAATCCGATTTTAAAGCCTTCCAAATTCATAAATACTGCGTACCATTTTCCATTGTCATTACGAAGTATTGCACTATCTGGTAAATCATTCCACAGATATTCTGGAATTGTTCCATATTGTTTTTTTACATATTGAAATATAGTGTCTCTGTACATACTGTGTATATCTCTGATCTTGTACTTTCATATTTATAAGTTTTGTACCAATAAAATTTCTGATAGTATATTCAATTTATAGAAAAAAGCGAAAATATTTAGTATAATGCTTCTTATAAAGAACTATATTTCATTTTGAATTATATATTTTCAAGGAGTATTTATATGAAAATAATAAAAATTTTGAATTATATATTTCCATTGATAATAGGCGCCTTATGCTCATATATGGGATCATTGACACATATTGGAAAAAATAATATATTGCAGATTATTATGATTTTTACATTAAGTGTCATTTTTTCTATTTTATTATTTTATGATGCAAAAACAGAACTTGATAAGTTGCAGAAATCTTATCACAATAATTATTCGAATATTATAACCAAGTTCCTAATTCTCAAAAATATTGTTATACAATTGTTTGCAATAATTATTGGAGCAGTTTGTTCATCTTTAGGAAATTGGGATAAAAATCAATCTGGTTTTTCTATTAAATCTAATATCCTTATCATTTTGGGAATTATTTATATATTGTTTGTTATATACAGTATATATAATGATGAAAAAATAGATAGCAATATTAAGAAATATGTTTCTAATATTGAAATGTTGAATGAGATATATGAGAATGTTCAAACAAGCATAGTCTGTATTAATCATGCAATTATAAAAGAAGCAGATAAAAGCCGAATAAAAAATCAGCCCCGAACTGTCATAGTTCAAAGACTGATTTTATTTAATGTTATTCATGCAAATGTGTATGTAGGGAATATTTAATTCTACTCTTCTAAAATATAAGTTATCGTCATTTTAGGTCGTGAATATTTTGTACCCCCGATAAATGCAGAACCAAGACTCGGAGATGCAATATTGGTTCCTGTCATATACACAGACCATGTTCCGGCAGCTTTTTCCGCAATAAATAAATTGGTAGTAGTCACATTACCTCTGCCCCAACCAACAGTATGAGTTTCTCCACTTGGGCTGGTAATGGTAAGGCTCTGCGCCAATATTGCTCCTTTTCCACCAATCACAGATGCATTGGAACAATCAATCTTAACTTCTTTTACAATCGCATTATCTGGCAGACCGTTATAATTAAAAGTGACCGTATTGGAATCCCCTGTAACTCCCGGCATCAATGCAATCGACATATCTTTATTTGCTGATTGCATTGCATCTTTTGTACCTGCTGCAAACACTGTTACCTGTGAAGCAAACAACATTGTGAATACCAAAGCAACCGCTATTATTCTCTTTACTTTCTTCATTGACTTTACCATAATCGTATTCCTCCTGTCTGTCAAATTCCCCTTATATACATTTGTTGAATTACATGTTTTATGCTTTCATATCGAAATTACTTTGCACCACAACACTTTCATTTGTGATTTCTACATTTGTTCCAGTGTTCAGCGCTTTTCTTGCATCATGATATGCCTCATAATATACTGATTTTAACGTTGAATGCACATCTGTCTCTGCTTTTGTCTCTTTCTCATGCCACCCTACTCCTTGTGTGTATGTAAGAACTTCTTCCCCTCCTTCATTATATATATGAATCGCAGAACCAGTTCCCTCTCCCTGATATTCAGCCTCATATGGTATCCCAAATAAAATACACATCCATCTTTTGTCTGCCTCCTGTATCTCTTTCATATCCCCCATATTTTCAGAACTCATTGATTGGTTGAACTTACCTATCAGTGCCGCCCGATTTGGTGCCACTTTAGTAACCTCTGCTTTCCGCAAGTTCATAAACTCATTTCCCATATATACATTGTTTTTCGCGTCCTTCTTAGCCAGTTCAACAATTTTCTCTTTCAACGAATCCGTTAATTGCCACTTGCTCTTTTCAGAAATTTTTTTAACACTACTGCCAGAACTGCCCGACACTTTTACCGTATTGATAGTATTTAATATATCCATCTCTATTACCTCGTATTATGTTTAAATTCATATCCTACACTCTGAGTTTGCATTACTGTATTATGTATAACAGCCATTTAATTTCTTCTTTCGTTATTCGATATAAATATGTTAAAATATGTCCATATCTACAAATATAAGTAAAATATTTAATATTTCAATTACCCTTGCAGAAAGTGAATTATTTTTTGGAGAAAGCAGCAAAATTTTCTTAACAGCTACATATGTTCTGTAACCAATTCTAATATTATCTTAGAAATATCATTATACGAATTAAACTTCCCATCTGCTATGTACTCATCAGGAATCCTTATACCAAATTCTTTCTCAATTCTTGTAAAAAAAACAAGCATTTGGTATGGCATCACATCAAATCTTTTAGACAACAGAGGATAGTCTTTCTCCTCTTCTGTCATATTGTCTATATTCACATTAAGCGTTGCCTTGATCATTTCTTTAATCTTTTTTTCCATTTTACCTCCAATTACAATGATTGAAACTCATCATACTCGCCTAATTTTTCAATCATGTTCTGGTATAGTTGTGACACAGTGCTGCAAGTATAAACGGGAATTTCGGTGTAATTTACATCCTTTACCCTTTTGTCTACTGTTAATTGTCCTAAATGTATATATTCTATTGGTGCCAATTTATCCAATGAATACGCATCTTGTTCCATATCACCTACATAAAAACTATCTACTTCTACATTAAACTTATACTTCATTACGTTACGTAATTCATCTAAGTAATTTTTACCTAAAGTATTGCCATAGAGTGACATAATAAAATAATCAGGATTTATTGCATTTAAAACCTCAAAGGAAGTTATTCCAAAATATCCTACCTGTTTTTTGCTATCTGGCATTATCCCCCCTGGAATACCTATTAAAATTACATCCGGCTTTTCCGACTGTTCTATCCATTTTAGATAATGATTATACATTAGAATTTTTTTCTTTTCTGATACTCCCTCATCATACATAAACGTCGGAAATTTCTGCCCATTATACAACAATGCCTCATTTCTACTGGATACCCATACAACCTTATACTTGTCTTTTTGTAGTGAAATAACTAAATCCATTTGCAATTCCATTTTATTAGTCTTTTCTCCCATACCAGCAACTGTTATTATAGGCGTACTAATATCATACAAAATTTCTTCTCCATCAAAAACAACATTTTCTATATCCTTAGAAAAAAATTGAACTTCAACTTTATTCTTTTCACATATAGTATCTATTTTGGTAATTATCTCATCAGATAGACTTTTAAAGATCCAAATTGTTTTATTCATCTGAGCCATTCTGTCTATAATTTGAACTATGTAATTTTCATCTATATTATGCTCTGGTTCAGCCAGTAGAAAAATATCAAATTCCTCTTCATTCAATTTCTCCGATATATCTTCTACGTGTATATTTCTTGAAGTCGTATCCGAAACATCAAATATATTTCTTCCCACATACCCCCACCCACGAATGCTAAATACCTTGCTTATTTCAAAGCCAACCATACTTTCTGAATTTTTTAACAAAGGATAAAAATTCTCATCATATGGAAATACTGCAATTCTATTCAAAACTACACCCCATTTCTCTCAATGTACAATATTCAATCATTCTTAACTCACAACCCTTTTTAATATCATTACATCGTGCCAGCCGTTTTTCTGGACATAATTTATCTCCATCATCTATACCAGATGCACACGAATTACAATATTCTATCGCCCAACAATTCTTACATTGTTCTGCTGTTAATGCCCCTACGTTTAATAAACTTTTAATTTTTTCTATATCAAATCCATCCTGTAAATTACCTATAACATAAGCGTTACAGGTTTCGCTTACTCTTTCACAAGGATAAAAAACTCCTTCAACTGTCACAAATAATCTTACTGCTCCAGCTATACATGGTCCTGATGGATGGCATGTCTTTCCTCTGCTATATGGTGCTTTTATTTTCTCATGTATTTCTTGTTTCAATGATCCCACTTGATTATCCACTATTTTAGATGTAAACTTTTTATCCAGTCTTCCAATATATTTTAAATAACATTTAAACAATTCATACCGATAATTTATGTCAAACATCTCACTATATTGAATTTCATGTTTATTGCCATTTTCATTTAGCGTTGTTGCGCCAACAACAGTATTTTTCATAAAATCATATGTAAAAAAATTACTACTGCATTTAAAATCATTTGTTGAATCTAAAACGGCATTAAAACTTATATTAGAAATATAATCCGGATATCGACCTATCATTTTCTCCAAATTTTTTATAATACACTGAAAAGTACCCGTCTTACTATCCGCAAATACTCTGCTTTGGTTATGTACTTCTTCCGGACCATCCAAACTAATTGTAAGATTAAAATTGTGCTCATACAAAAAATCTGCTATTTCATCCGTTAATAAAGTAGCATTTGAAGTCATATTAAACCTCAATTCTTTTCCCTCATATAGCTTTTCACTATATACAACAATTTTCTTAATAAGTTCCATCTCCAGCAATGGTTCTCCACCGTAAAAGCTAATTACACCTGCATCTTTATTGGTATTATGGGCAAAGTAAAAATCCACTGCCTGCTTTGCGATTTCAAAACTCATTCTTTTTTTCGTATGAGTTCGATTAACATATGAACCGGAATAAACACAATACTTACACCTTAAATTACAATTCTGTGTAACTTGTAAAATAAGTTGTCTTAAATTACCGTTCATATATTCGCCAACTGTATTTAATGCTGAATGTTCTACTATAATATTCTCATTATTAGCTTTCAAATACCCACGCTTTTTTAATCTCGCAATATCCATATCCTGATTCAGAATATCGTTTCCTGCAATTAAATCCTCTATTTTATGAGATACAGCCTCATTAATACGCACTATCGAATTACTATTTACGTCAAAAAAATAAAAATTATCTAATGTCCTGAACAATTTTATAAACGGAATTTTATCATTCATCTCAATCCAACTTTCTTTATAATATTAGGTGGACAATACATAGTACTGCCCACCCTCATATGCTGCGTTGACCTAGCCATTAGTATGCCCATGTGCCTGAGATTGCCTTTGACAACAATTTGGAATAATTCTGCAATCTTAAAGTATTGCTTGCCGTATCGCCTGTACTGCAATCGCATCCCAAAATGCTGCACATTGAATCACAACTGCAACTAGCAAAAGCCACCAGTGTGCCATCCTGTACACAGTTTTTCTTTCCTAATGTTCTTTTCATGCCCATTCCCTCCTTTCCAAATGTATTTATATAATTTACCTAAACACGGTAATTACATATCTTCCAATTACTTTTTGACTGTTTTTTCTTCGTATAATTTTGCAACATCTTCTTTGTGTTGAAATATCTCTTTCAGACGTAAGCTTTCCATATACTCATCGTCAGCCTTTTCCTGATATTGGCGTTTTTTCAATCTCTCTTTCTCCCAAAGTTCATTTAATTCATCTTTTTTACACTTTTTTGAATAAAAACTGTCTTTATCTTTGGAATGCGCCTCAAACGCTCTCCCTGCCTCTTTTGTATGACTCTGCATATAGGAATAACCTTTATATCCATTTTCATCAATGTTTATTAAAGTTCCACCACACATCATATTTGAGCCACGGGCATCCTCTCTGATGATGTTCATCATTTTGTTTTTAAACTCTTTGTCCACCATCATTTTTTCAAATGCACTATCCGTTATTTGTACCGAAATATTCGATCCCCACGACATAGAATCTATTTCTTTCCAAATCTCTTTTTTAAAATTTTCTAATTTTTCTGACTCTGATAGCCCCTGTGTTTGATTAGCACCTGTTGCACCTAATGTAATTCTTTTTGTAAAATTCTTTGTTTGAACAGATAAATTATATCCTAATATAGAATCAACACCCATGCAATTACCTCCCTTTTTCAGATTTATTTATCTATTTCAGATAACTATTGAACTCTCGCTTTTGTGTATATTATCGTGTAAATTATTGCATATATCAAGATGTGTTGCAGAAAGTGACCACTTATTGCAGAAAACGGCACAAAAAAACTTTTCAGACAATCCCTACTATTCTGAAAAGTTTTCTCATACTTAACCCACTTTTTCCATCATAATATTTAATTCTTCATTTTTGCCCACTAACTCGTCATATGTCCCGTTGTCAATAACCACGCCCTCCTTCAGCACGACAATCTGATCCACTTTATTCAATATCTCTTTCTTATGTGTTATCACTATTACCGTTTTTTCTTTTAGTTTTGTATCCAACAGCCCGTTAATCTGCTGCTCCGAATAAGCATCCGTATTTGAAGTGGCTTCATCAAATATAACAATTGGCTTATCATGTATCAAAGCTCTCGCAAGAGCTATTTTCTGTTTCTGTCCACCAGAAAGCATTGCCCCGTTCTGCCCTACCACATAATCAAGTGAAACCTCTTTTATGAAATCTTCCAGTCCGCTGTCCTTGCAGGCTTCTTCCACTATAACATCGTCCACCCGCTTATACAGGCAGATATTATTTCTTATTGTATCATTAAAAAGATAAATCTGCTGGCTCACTACAGACACCATGTTACGGTACTCTGGCAGCGGCAATTCTGAAATATCCTCTGTCCCAAGCATTATCTTACCACTTGTTGGCTCATACATTCTGGTAAGAAGATTGATAATCGTTGTCTTTCCCGAACCATTGCGCCCGATTATAGCTGTCTTACTGCCTTTTGCAAACAAAATATCCACATCTTTTAAAACATATTTTTCTTTTTCATATGCAAAAGAAACCTGTTGCAATTTCAGGTCATCCGGACACAAAGCAGCAGTTTCCCCATTATCTGTTTCTTCCTCCAAGTCCATAAACGCATAATACCTTTTTGTTGACGGGATAATCCCTGATAAGAGATAACCTATGTTAAGGATTGCAGAAATCGGTCCCGTAACATATGAACTGTATGTAATGAAAGCAAACACGCTACCGACTGAAAGCTGTAGGTCAAACACCAAGTTTGCCCCCAATATATATAACAGTGTGGAAAGGAACTGCACCATAAGGCTATCTGTAATCGTATTCCACTGTCCCAGCATATTCATCTGCTTCTGCTTCTCAATAATATCCTTCTGGTTCTGATCAAACTCTTCATGTTTCCTGTCTAAAATATTAAACAGCTTAACTTCCCGTACCCCTCCGACGGTATCCCCAAACCATTTCGCATATTTTTGGTTTTTCTTTATGAACTCGTCCATAATCTGCTTTTGTTTTTTAGCGAAGTATTTCATCACAACACACTTGATCGGTATGAACAGAAGAACCAGTATCGTCATTCTGAAATCTATGATAAATAACCCGATAATGCCGCCTGTCATGCTAAACGCCTGTGTTATTACAAAGAAAACACTGCTGTCGGCAACAGATGTCATCTGGTTAATATCCATGTTAATATTGTTTAACGTCTCCGCATAATTGGTATTGTTAAAATAGTTCACCCGCAGCTTCATAAGATGTGAAAAAGACTGTTCTGAAAGGAAATACTGTATCTTTGCCGAAATGTCAACACGTTTTTTTTCTTTGATTAAATCTATAAGGGAATTTATAGTGTAAATTACCATAGACACCAAAACCAGCTCTATCAGCAATTTCTTGTTTCCACCAATAAAACCATCATCCATGATCCGCCTGCTGATCAGCGGCACACAAAGATTTAATCCGGTAGAAACAAGCAGACAGCCAACAATCACAACTATTGTTTTTTTATATTTGCCTAATAGCAGAAGTAATCTTCTTACAGCCTCTTTGTTACTCATCTTCTTCCTCCGTCAGTTTCGATTCTATAACATGATATATCTCCCCAACATCTTTCCTGTCAATCAGTCCCGGTATTTTTTTCTCAATCTTTTCTCCCTCAAAAGAGAACCATACAGTATTATTATCTCTCTCATTGTAAATATTGATTTGCACATCACAATCAGGATAAACATGTAAAAATTTATCCTTCTCTTCCAATGGAACACACCATATGACCAAATCCCCTTGTTTATAAAAAACCTGGCTTTCTACAAAATTTTTCCAAGCATTAATATCCGATACAGGCTCCGGCATATATTCCAGTGCATATAATACACACTCCGGTTCCATTCCTATCGTATACGCATTATAACCGCCACTTGCAAACGCCCTCTTTAATTCTGTTAGTACATAGAACTTATCTATTGTATCTTCGATTGCCAGTATCACCACTGGAACCTCAAGACCATTTCCTTGATAATGATTATACAAAATCTGTCGCTGTCTGGTTTCTTTGCTCCAAAAAAAGCCCTGCACATCTATATTATGAATATCCTCTTTCCCAAGATAAATTGCACTCTTATTTTTTATCTCCAGCTTTTCCAAATCAGCCATAGAAAAAGCTATTATAGTATCTACTTTCTCCCGTATTTCGTTCAAATCTCCCGAAATCGTTTCAAAGTAATAACTTGCCCTGCTCGTTTTCTTTCCGCCTATTACATAAGCCTTATAAACCCAATCCGGTTCATATACTCCTTCAACCATTTCAATATGGCTTTGCTCTTTTGCATATTCCTTTAATTTTTTTATGCTAAGTGTTTTATCTATATTTAACCTATTTGCAATTAAAGCACATGCATATGGAGCTGCATAACTATTACTCAATGATGTTCTAATCTCTTCATCAAACATTTTAATTATATGTTCAGATGGCACAACAGTATCAATCCCCATTTGCATATAATCTTCGGAATAACTTAAAGGACTTCCTGTTGTTGCCACACCGATTACATTCGTAAAACTAGCTGGATATGATACGAAACCTGAATTTGCCGTTGCCGCCACAATAATCATACCATTATATACATACTTATTAATCAATTTTTTTAGCTTTTCACACTCATTAAAATTCGTAGTTCCAAAACTCAAATTAACAATCTTTATGTTATTCTGATAACACCATTCAAGGGCAGGTTCTATCTTTTCGACCCCACCCTTTCCATTTTTATCTAAAATTCGCACACTATTTAATATGCAATCAGAATTATATTTTTCAAAAATCAATGCACAAAATGTTCCATGCTGAAAATCTGTAATCTGAATTTCCTCTTTATCTTCTATACACCTATTATTATCATATATAACCATTTGTGATTGTATTTTTTCTTTACACATTAAATTACTATTTATTCCATTATCAATAATTGCTACTCTATCTTCTCTCAAATATCTCATTCCAATCTGCACATTATTTGACATTCTTCACAAAACGCTTCTAATATCTTTCAGATAAAAATTACCCAATGATTATTTTATATTAAATTTTATAAAATACAATTAGTCTTGCAGAAAATAGCTACTTATTGCAGAAAATGACCAAAAACCATATTCGTCCCACCCCCACACAGTTCAATAGTCATCCGAGATTCCCGTTTTGTAAACGAGTTTCACATTTTGAAAGCGACCTGCAAATTTTGTACCCGACTTTCCACTTTTGTAATGACTTTCCCGTTTTTCCCTTGCTTTTATGATATAATCACCTTATGGCAGAGTATTTTTTTGCACAAAAACCGGACGTCAGTTTTGGCTTACAAATTTTGCAAGCCATAATTCACGTCTTCTGCTGTTCCTATTTCAGCCGGCGGTCTGTGCTTTATTCTGTCTTCTGGTTACTTTTTGAGAAGTCTTGCGGTGAGGTTGATGTCTTTGGCTGCAACCTCGTGGCATCTAAGCCTCTCCGCCAGGTCTTCTCCATAATAAAAGCTGAACGCTTCATACGGACTTTTTCCGTTCAGTTTCTTTCTCCGGTAGGAATTGATATGGTTCATCATCAGCTCTACGTCTGCCTGCGTCAGTTCATCAAAGCTTCTTCCTTTCGGCAGGATCCTGCGTATAAATTCATGTCCCACCTCGATCTCTGCTTTCTGGTACGGCGCACTTGGATTGCAGTAATAGATCCTCGTCCTTTGAAATCCTTTTCCATCCGGTCCGTTCTCTATACACTTGGGATTGGAAAACTCACTTCCGTTATCCGTCAGGATGACCGGAAACAGCTTCCTAAAATCCTGCCCTCCCAGCCGGTGGTACAGTTCATCATAAATATCTATCACTGACTTTGAGGTGTTCGCTTCCCGCAGGAACCCCAGCATCAGTGACACATTTACAAAATATATCGTCAGCAGGACTTTCCCTCCCTTGCTGCCGATCACGGAATCCATCTGCACCACTGCTGTGTCCGGATGCTGTTCCATATATACTTCGTAATCATGATAATTCCTTCCCACACGGCATCCACGGTCTACTTTCAGCTCCGGTTTTTTATATCTCGGACGGTACTTTACCTTTCTTGGCAGGTCTATGTTCCTGATATCAAACAGGCATCCATCCACGTAGTTGTAGAGGGTCTTTTCACTGCACATCAGTTCATCCTTATGTGTCAGGTAGATCTGATGGATAGACTGCCCCTGTTTTACCAACGGCACCAGGATTTCATTGAGTCTGGCGATTTCCCCTTCCGTAGCAAGGATCCCGCTTCGGGATTCCGATATCTTATCCGTTGCCCGCCTCTGGGCTCCCAGAGCATCGTAAACAGTTTTTGTCAGCGTACACTTCTTTACTTCACTGCATCCGTTGCATACATATGGCGGTTTAAAGCGATGGGTACATATTTCTTCTTCATAATGCTCGCAGTAACGGTTGCATATGAGTTCACACTGTTTACAGACAGCTACCAGTGGATGCCTGCAGTCATTTGTCCCACATACTTTTTTCCTCTTACATGCTTTTCTGTACTTGCAGGTATTATGCGGGTAACTTCCATAACCGGTGTCCTGTTCGATGGAATAGTTCCTGATCTCCTTTGTGATGGTAGTCCTGTCCCTTCCCAGTTTCTCTCCAAGCTCTGTGAAAGTCATATGCTCCTTTAGTCCGCTTTCTATCTCCAGCCGGTCCTCATAATTTAAGAACTTTGCCATACTGTCTCCTTTCCCCGCCAGCTGCTGAAGTTCTGTTAAAAAACAGGAAGAACATTTCTGCTCTTCCTGCATTTGTATCGTCACTTTCACTGCTGTAATTTATTCTGTTTGTAATCAACTTTCCCCCTCACACGGGAATTTCAAAAAACTATTGAGGGCAACATTTTTCTATATAGATACAATAATACAAGGACTAATTTTAGTCCACATTCTTCCTTTTATCCAAAATCAATGATATAATGCTAATAGTTTTATTTATACAGATAAAGGAGTCAAAACAATGGATACCCAAATTGAGCAGCTTAATCTTTCTTCTATTACCAAATTTGCATTAGCATATGCCGGAATTACTACTGTTTCCGAACTTAAGGAATATAATTATATCTCTTTAGCAAATGTTCTTCCTCGTAATTGTTCTCTCAATCCCATTATGAAAGAGCTAAACACATACGGTTACATATTTCCTCCTGAAAATGAAATTCCTATTAGCAGCATTCCTATGTCTAAACGCCTTTATAATATTCTTGATCGTAATAACATACTGTATATCTCCCAGCTAACACATTATGCACGGGAGGAAATCATGCAGTTCCGCAATCTCGGAAGTACTACATTAATTGAACTTGACGCTCTGTGCCAAAAATATCACGTAAAAATAAATTCTCTTTCCATTGTAAAGGAAAGTCTCCAACAATTTAATTTTCCTTCTAAATTATATATTTATCTCTTTAGGAACAATATCCACCACATCAATGACTTTAACGACAAAACCGTATATGACCTCTATTGTATATGTAATAAGGACTACCTCCTTACCATGAAAACATACCGTATATTAAGAAAGCATGGGAACACACCTAAAAGCTGGCATGACAAATTTCTATTTGAAATTACGTCTGAGCCAAAATCTATTACTCTTTTTAAAAAGAATAAACTTACTACCTTGTCTCAGTTTTCAAATTTAACTGAAGCGGATAAAAAAAGAATAACTCCTGCCTTGCTCAAAGATATTTTAAATTATCAGCACAAGAGCTAATTTGATTATCCTAATTTCTACATAAAAAGACAGTCAATTCCACATTATATGAAACTTGACTGTCTTTTTCATTCTCTATTTTAATAACTCATCATAAGTAGTCTCTAATACATTTTTTATTGCCCGGAGCTGCGTTGCCTGAATATGCTGGATTCCACGTTCTATCTTTACCAGAGCTTCTCTTGTAATCATTACATTCTCCAACTGCAACAATGCAACCATTTCCGTCTGCCTGATTCCTTTTTCTTTCCTTATACGCCGGATATTCTTACCAATAAATATCTCATCTTGCTTTATTTTCTGTTCCATCCATTTTCACCATGCCCATGAACCCATTTTGGTTCTTTTTGCATTATTTTATGCAATACGCATGGTGAAAAGGGACTTGTTTTAGTCCATGTCACGAAATAAGTGAAAACTTCCGCAATAAAAACTCTATTAATGTATAATGCTCTTACTTATATAAGAATATATAAAATTCCCTTGAGCTGAACCACACTTTCTAGTCCACCTCAAGGGAATCCCTTATTATTCTTCAACTTTTTTACCAAACTTATAATTACTCGGATACTCTATATTATAAATATCCTCTCCGTATGGTATGTCCAATGTATGAGATTCACTTAAAACATATTCCTTATTACCAATCTTAAAAATATCTCCAGCTTCATATTCGTCAAGCAAAATACCACCCGAAGTCAAATTCTTATATCTTGCATCATATCGTTCCTTAGACTGAATTGGACTTGTTGTTTTAGTGGCAGAATAAAATTGTGTTGCTTCCCTATCTCCCATTTTTACTGTGAAAAAGCCATTTTTTATCCCTGCATTTTCCATATATCCTCTTATTTCTTCATCTGAATAAGACAACTGAACATATACAGGGTCTTTTGTCATCATATAATTCCAAAAGCTCGCATACCTTTCCAACACCGGATCATAAGGCTCGCCACGCATAATCTCGGAAACAATAGCGCCTATCCCCTTATTATCTGTGTATAAACAATGCTCCTGTCCGTCACGGGAGACATATTTAAAATACTTATTCTTCCCAAAGTCAATGATATTATCTTCCGCTTTAATTTCATTCAAAGAAGTTCCACTGATTTTAGGTATCTGCTCCGCTGTAAAAAATGTTCCTTCGCATTCGTATATATCGCCTTGTTTTCGTACCTTAGAAATATCATTATTCATAGCAGATAATATACTGTTTGAAATCATTTTATTTCTTTTTCCTGCTGAAGCTGTATAAATTCCTGTATCATACATTGTATTTCTAACAAATAAATCTTTTTTCCTACTTTGAGTAACACTTTGCTGATTGCACATAATATTTGCCAAACTCTGTCTACGACCTAGAATTTGAAGTGAATTACTAAAAGGAAAAAAATTAACATTCATAGCATCACTCTTTCTAAAATTATTGTATAATCACAACATCATCCTCAACATATGTTGATGTAACCGGATATGCATAATACAAAGAAATAGTAGGAGTGAAAGATATATCCTTACTATAGCCATACGTTATTGACCATCTGCCTTTTAATGGCATGTTTAAAGATACTAACCCCGATTTATCCCACGTATATGTAGATAAGTTAACTGTATTATTGCTACTAAGATTTCTAACTGAAATACTATCTACCGCAGTAGTTCTTATTCCACTCATTGAAAGCATATATACTACAGCATCTTCTGGCAGAGCATCCTCAAATCGTAAATCTATAGATGATGAACTATCGCTGCCATTTGCCATGTTTACAGTAGGCATTTCCACTTTACAACTTGCAACAGAATAGGTTGGACCACCTACTAGCAATATATAGTCTGAAGATGATGATGTAATTCCTTTAATTTTTACATAATAAAATCCATCTGTTGATGCCACAAACGGATATGCTGTTGAACCAAATCCTATCTTTGTATATATTTCATCTAAAACAAGACTGCCGTTTGGATCATAAACCTCAAATTCAAAAGGATCATCGTTACAAGTAACATACTGCGTTCCGGCTGACAAATATACCTTAAACCAATCCTCGTCAGTATTACTTGTACTTCCTGTAACTACATGCTGGCTAGGACGACTACCACTGACTGCCTGTGCAGCGGTTTCATGATTTGCCATAATCGTTTCAGCGGTTTCCATAGTATTATTAGGCTCTGTTTCTCTCACACTTTCTGCATGTACAGTCATGCTTGCAGTACCAATAATAAATACAGACATTAAACAGGTTGTCAACATTTTTGCTAATTTTTTTTTGATCATAAAACCATACCTCCTAAGATTTTTGTTTTTCTCAATAATTGAGTACCTAAACTACACTTCTAACATAAACCCGATTCAAACATTTTTACAACTACCTGTGCAGAAAGTGACCTTTTATTGCAGAAAATGACACTCAAAATATAAAAATCCCCTTGAATCAAACCTTAATTCAATTCAAGAGGACTTTTCTCTATCGGCTTTTTCCGCTCTTTGCAGGCTCATTCTTTGTTGCATTATCCTTAATCATTGTTTTCTCTGCTTGCTGAAAATACAAATGTCAAAAAAATATTGCTTGAATATAAAAACATATATTCATCAGAAATCAATCTAATCATTTTTTTGTAAACCCGTCAGGCACTCCTTTGTCAGATCAAACAGTACGGAGAATGATTAACAAATACACTTCTCTTGCTGCTATTGAACAGCATATTACACCTCATATGTTCCGTCGTACATTTGCAAGCTCACTGTTAGATGCAGATGTTGACATTCGATATATTCAGGAAATGCTTGGTCATAGTTCTATCAATACAACTCAGATTTACACTCATGTCACTATGGCAAAGCAAAAAAACATATTAACAACAAAACATTCACGAAATAAGTTTAATTTTTAACCTCTGGTCTACCTTAGCTGACTGATAATACCTGATTATCAGTCAGTTGTCTTTAACATAAATTCTAATATCAAAAAATAACAATTGATGGAAATAAGTATCAGGTTAATCGTGGAATACGCAGAGCCTTCACGCTCCAATAGCTCCCTGTACTGTATAACCAGCTCCTTTGTTATCTCATTTCCATCCACATATTTCAAAAATTTTTTGACATATCTGGTATAGCTTTCAATCGTTGATTTCGATTTTTCTTTATCTGTCAGGTATCCCACAAATGCTGCTAGGTGCTCATTCATTTTTATCTACTCCCCTCGCACAATTATATTATTACGCAATTACGTGTGTCATTTATTATAAAATGCCACATGTATATAACCAATCTGCCGTAGCGATGACAATAGTGTAGAATCAATAAAATAGGGACGCAGGATATTCTCCCACGCCCCAATTACTATCTGGCTTTATCTTCTCTTACCTTCGATACTTTCTCTGCTGTCCCCACTTTCACATCGGCACCACCTCTAGCCTCAAATGCATCGGCATTATACTGATACTCATGTGCTTCAGCCACCATTGGAGTATACACAATCTCAGCATTGACTCTCTCCGGCTCTGCTTCTGCCCTGTCAGGTACATTCTGCTTCTCACTCTTCGTATTCTCCACACGCTTTTCCTTATCTATCTGCACATTCATCGCCAGATTATCCAGCTTATCAATCGAAGCGTCCAGATGCAGCTCCATTGATACAAGCAGTTTTCTCACTGCTTTCATAGGGGTAAGTACCGCCTTTGTGAGAGGGTGTTTCTGTTCCTTCTGCGAATAATCCACCTCCGGCTTATCTGCAAAAGTACGGAATGCATTAGCTGCTGTCTGACCAGCTTCACGAAATCCTTTTGCAAGAAGTGCTGTCTTTGCTATATCCGTATCCGTGGTCTTTATTGCACCTCTTACATTCTCTCGGATATCAAGAAGCCTTTTCTTAATTCCTAAGAACTCCGACACTCTGTATAATGCAGCTCTTCCCTTTACCTTTGCCTCATCAACTATGCTCTTTGCTGTAGATTTGACCTGTGCTTTCACTTCCAATACCTGCGACTTTATCTGCTCACATCTGGCATTAAGTCGCTCCTTTGCTTCCGACAATGCCTTTTTAGCATTATTGACAAGTGTATCTTCCTGCATTTCCTTAATCTGGTTCTGCATATTGGTGAGTTCTTCCGTCATGGAATCAATCTTTTTCTCCAGTCCATCCACATAGCTGCATATCTCAAATACATCATTTGCCTGCTCTTTCATGGCATTCTTCTTTAATAATTCGAGAAGTTCTCTTATGACCTCCTCGTTGGTAAGTGTTTTTCCTGCTTCTATATCCATTCTGTTTCCTCCATTCTGTAAATGGGGCAGCCTTGGCCGCCCCTGTAACATGATTACTAATTATCGAAAGGGCGTTGCCTCTTTGTCCTTCTCTTTATCGGGATTGCCATGATGTTTCTCGGCACTCTCCCTCGCCTTTTCGTTGCTCTTATCCTTTGCTTTCTCATATTCAGAGATAATCTCATTATAGAGTTTTTCCCTGAAATCCTTTGTGACCGGATAGCAGACATCCTGGTAGATAGGCTTGCCCTGCTCGTCCACCTGCTTTGTCTTATAAGAAGGCATTGATACAAAGATTTTCTCTTTGCCCTGCACGATATTGATGTTATTTACGATGAAACTGTTTTCAAAGTAAATACGGGCAAGTCCTTTGATGTTACTGCCTTCCCTCTCATAAGGTGTCACAGTTACGGAAAACTCAGGCATTTCACGTGTTCTGTCCTGCTTCTGTGTCTCCTCTTTCTCCGGTTCCCTGATTCTTGCATAGGCATCAAGGATATTGGTATAGAGTTCCTCACGAAACTCTGCTGTGATAGGATTGCACACATCCTTATAGATCACACCATTGCTTTCATCACGCTCATTGGAGCGGTATCTAGGCATTGAAACAAAAAGCTCTCCCTTGTCCTTATTCTCAAGGATTGCAATATTGGTGATCTTAAATGAATCACCAAATACTACTGTTGCAAATCCCTTGATGTTGCTGCCCTCTTTTGCCCTTACTTCGTTTACTTTAATTGAATACTTCATATGCTATTCCTCGCTTTCTTTTTGTTCTTTGTTTTGCTCCGGTATGATAAGCTCACACCAAAGCTGTTCTATCTGTTCACAAGACAATCTGCCATTAAGCCAGTTGCCAAGTGTAACGACCATTCCGTCCTGCTCGTAGTAGAGCCACTCCTGTGTTTCAATGTTCCCCTCATACACGATAGTCACATCAAAATCAGGCATAAATAATCCTTCCTCTGCATCCCATACACAGGCTATTCCCTGTCTGAGTGTCAGATTCAGACTTTCGACATACACAGACCAGCCGCTTACAACTATCTGAAAGTCATCATTAATCTCTGCAATATCATCCTCGATGTCAATTAACTCTTCCATTTCCGATACTGCCTCTTCTATCTCAGCTAACCGGTATCTCTTATTCATCCATAACCGCCTCCTTATAAATGCACCTGACCACAAAACGCATGGTTCCTTTCTGGGAACAGGTAAAAAGAGTTAATTCTTTTTCATCTCCCTGTGTCTTGATGCTGTTATCATACGGATTTACTACCTCTGTCTCTGTTACCTCATAGATATGCTCCTGTCCCTTTTTGTCGGTTATCATCACTTCATCACCTATGGATATCTGACTTAGTGGTGTAAAAAATGTGCCATATCTGCTGCCATTGTGACCGCACAATACACAGTTGCCACTTTCTCCGATTCCTGCAGTCTCTTCTATATGACCAATCCCGGCATTAAGCACTTTACTTGTGGTCCCTTCCATTACCGGATACCTGATATCTAAGCCCGGTATCTCAATGATGCCGATAACACCGCCTTCTTTAAGAATGGTTTCATCCTCTTTACTAATGGAGGTTTGCTCTTCCTCCACATCTGTTTCTTCATCGTAATCATCCTCCAATGTCTGCTCAAATTCACTTATGAGCTGTTCTGTCTGTTTTTCTCCGGTTGCCCGCCAGAAAAAAGGGACTGCCATAATGGCAATCCCTGCTGTAATCAGTAGTCCTGCGACCACTTTTCTTATGCTCATATTATTCACTCTCCTATCGTGTTCTGCCCTCTCTGTCCGCTTGATAAGCACCTTTATCCTCTGCTACAATTGCTGCAGATTCCATTCTGTCATCTGCTTCTCTTTCTTCCTCCGGTCCGCTCAGGTCTGCATCCACAGCCTTTGCATTTTCAAGGTCAAGCTGGGCATTCAGTTCACACTGCCTTGCCAGCTTTTCTTCCAGTTCCTTGCTGTACGCAAATGGCTTGTCATACTCAGTCTTTGATGCTTCAAGGTCATTCTGATACTGCTCAATCTTCTTTTCCAGAAAATCAATGTTCTCATGAAGTCCGTTGAACAGGTTTTCCAGCTTTACCATACTGCCGACCGGACTTGTGGAAAGCTCTGCCTTGTACTCAGTCTTTCCACGAAGCACCATATAATTGATACCAAGGAAGTTCTTTTCCACAAGCAGCTCAAATCCGTGGAATTTACCGATTGCAGTTGTCTCTCCGGTCTTGCATTTGCTGATTGCTTCAAGCATCATCGTTCCGCCATCCACACGCTCAGTGTAAGTTGCTTTGCCTATAGTAATGGCAAATTCCGGATTATCAATCAGCTCTTTATCCCTTGCCTTTACATCCTCACGGACATTGGCAAGCTTTTCCGCTGCTGTCTTAATCAGCTTTGGGTACTTAATCATAAAGTTATCCTGCAAGCCATATCTCTGATTGTCATAGGATGCCTTTAAGAGCTTTAATCTCTGGACATCATTGTCAATCTCCATCTTTTCCTTGATCAGAGGATTACCTGTAGCAACCGCCTTGATCTCTGCATAGGAAAGTGTAGCCTCGTCGATATCCTCGCAGCTTCGGCTTACAGCCTTGCTTGTCATAACCTGACTGATAAAACGCTGCTTATTCTCGACAAGTGACCAGTTGTATGCATCAAAGGTTCCTTTTGTGACATATCTGTAGATAGCCACCTCTTCATTTTCGTTGCCCTGCCTGATGCCTCGTCCTTCCCTCTGTTCAATGGAGCTTGGCTTCCAAGGACAGTCCACATGATGCATTGCTACAAGGTGTGTCTGCACATTGACACCTGTTCCACACTTGTCCGTTGAACCGATAAGAACTTTCTTTTTACCTGTCCTCATCTCCTTAAAAAGTGCGTCCCTCTGTGCATCCGTTTTGGCATCATGAATAAATGCTATCTCATCTGCCGGAATACCATACTGGATAAGTGTTTCCTTCAGATAATCGTAGATGGTAAAGTCCTTATCCGGTCCCGGTGTGCCGATATCCGAAAAAATAAGCTGGCAGCCTATATGACCGTTGGCATTTCCTTTCTCATATTCTTTCCAGACATTTTCTGCTACCTTATTGAGCTTTCCATCCGGATTATTTGGTGCATCCTTATCAATCAGTCTGGCATCCGTTCCAAGAAGTCTTGCCTCATGGGTAATCTTTAGGAAGTTATCCACGCTTGGATCAACTCCACCGCCTCTGATACGCTCTGCCCTCACAACAAAATCCTCCATGACCTGCCTTACATACCAGTCAGGCTCCGACTCCACTATGATAGGCTTGCCGCCACGGAGAGCTGGCACATCAAGGTCAAGCATGTCTGCTGTCTGCACATCTGCTACCTCACGGAATATATTCATAAGTTCCGGCAGGTTTGTAAACTTATTGAATCTGCTCTTAAAACGGAAACCGCTTCCCTCTACAGTAAGCTCCAGTGCTGTTGTCACTTCACCGAAGTTCGCTGCCCATGAATCAAAGTGATAAATCCCCATCTCTTCAAGTGCCGCTTTCTGTAAGTAAAGCTGCATGACATACATCTCACACATGGTATTGGATATCGGTGTACCTGTCGCAAATACAATGCCTCTGCCATCATTTATCTCAGACAAATACTGGCATTTAAGCTGCATATCCGTTGACTTCTTCGCTCCACTGCTGCTGATACCTGACACATTATTCATCTTGGAAAAAATCGCAAGGTTCTTAAAATTGTGCGCTTCGTCAACCATGATAGAGTCCACACCAAGTTCCTCAAAGGTTATAAGGTCATCCTTCCTACTCTCATCTGATAAGGATTTCAGCTGCTCCTCCAGCTTTTTCTTCTGGCTTTCCATCTGCTTTACAGTCCATCTCTCTCCGTTACGCTCCTTCATCTCATCAATCGCATAGCTGATTTCATCAATCTGCTCGTTAAGCATTCTTTCCTTTCTCTCTTCGGAGATTGGGATTTTCTCAAACTGCGAGTGAGACATGATAATGCAGTCATAGTCACCTGTCGCAATCCTTGATACGAACTGTTTCCTGCGGCTCTTCTCAAAATCACGCTCTGTAGCAACTAAGACATTTGCCGACGGATACAGCCTTAAAAACTCTGATGCAGTCTGCCCGATAAGCGGCTTTGGAACAACCATGATCGTCTTATTGGCAAGTCCGAGTCTCTTCTGCTCCATGCAGGCAGCCATCATCTCAAAGGACTTTCCGGCACCGACACAGTGTGCCAGCAGGGTATTCCCTCCAAGAAGGATTCTTGCCACTGCATTCTTCTGGTGTGGCTTTAGCTCAATCGCCGGATTCATTCCCGGAAACTGCAGATGGCTTCCGTCATACTCACGCAGGCGGATGTTATTGAATGTCTCGTTGTAATACTCCACATATTTCTGTCTTCGCTCCGGTTCTGCAAACAGCCACTCCTTGAACTTCTCCTTGATCATGTTCTGCTTTTCCCTTGCAAGCATTGTCTCATTCTTATTGACTTCGTAATGATATTTTCCATCTCCGTCATCAATCCTGTCCCTGACTGTTACAGTTTTAAGATTCAGCGTATCCTCAAAAATAGAATAAGCATCCATGCGGCTTGTACCATAAGTCTTAGTAGCTGCCACTGAATGCTTATCCATACTTTTATTCTCGATGAACCATTCCATGCTCATCTTATTTAGGTGTACCTGAATTCCTGTATTGTAATACTGGCTTCTGACTGCTCTTGCACGCCTTGGCGTATTGAGAAGTTCATAGATAAACTGCTCATAATCAAGCGGTTCAATCCATGTCGTACCAATCTTTACATCAATATCCGAGGCTTCAATCCATTCCGGCTGCACCTTTTCAAGTGCTGCCACATTTCCTGCAAATCTTTCTGCCTGCGGATTGTCTGTATCAGCCGCCATAGCCTTTGCTACACGAAGTTTGTCTCTCACATTTCCCGAAAGATACTCGTCTGCTGTCTCCCAGCCGATGTCGGGATTGTTCTCGTTGTAGCGGTCTGGATTTAAGAAAACCAGTCCATCCAGTTCTTCCACAAGAACTGCCCTTCTAAGCTCTGCCAAAGCATCGTCACTTAGAGTTATCTCATCCACTGTCTGTCCGGACTTTTCTGCAAGTTCTTCCTTTGCATTTGTAATATCCGGCTCATAGATAGAAAGCATATAGGCAAGATTTACATATCCAAATTCATTGACGGATACATTTAATGCTTCCACAGCAGTCTCAACCCTGTCTATGACAGTCTTTGCCTTAATCGTCTGCTTATAAAACATATCCGCTTTTTTCACCTCCCCGTCTTCATTTACTTCCTCAAGACTGCAAAGAAGTGGGTAATCGCTGTCATCCCTGAAAGCTATTCTGTTTGCTTTTGAAGTAATGGCGCCATACTGCTTTACAAATGCATCATATTTTACATTAAGAAGTCTCTGCTTATCAGAAAGCTCCTCCTCGCTGCAGCCATCCATCTGGATATCAATCAGCTCTCTTGTTATCTGTCTGATTTCATCAAGGCTTCGGATTCGCTCCTCGGCAGTCTGTGATACTTCTTTTTTTACCATCTCGGAATTTTCCCTGTAATAGAGTTTTCCTTCAAAAAATGTGTAAGTGTAGTTTCTCACATCCGGATCAGCCGGAATAACTTCCTCCGTCTGCTCCGCCTCATCTGCCACTCTCTCAAAATCTGTCATCTGTGCTTTGATATTACCGATAGCTTTGTTTAATGCTTCATAAATATTGAAGTTCTCATCATCATTCACGCAGACTGTGTATCTGCTGTCCTGTCCGTAAATCCTTGTATCATATTTCATAGAACCAAGCATCATTTCCGGATGCTCTGCAAAATAAGAGTTGACTGCAATGCCATTCTCAGTTACACCAAGGTGTACCCAGTCCGGCTCAATATCAATCTTTCTCTCCCTTTTCTGCAAAAACAGGATATCTGCTGTCACTTCGGTTCCTGCATTATCTTTAAATGCAGTATTCGGAAGTCTTATCGCTCCCACAAGCTCTGCTCTTTCAGCCAGATACTTTCGGATAGTAGGATTTGCCTTATCAAGTGTTCCCTTTGTGGTAATCACCGCAACCATGCCTCCCGGTCTTACCTGATCAAGTGCTTTTGCCAGAAAATAATCGTGGATACGGAAGTTATACTTGTTGTACTTCGGATCAAAAACCTTATAATCACCAAATGGCACATTTCCGACAACTACATCAAAGAAGTTATCCGGATATGTGGTATTCTCAAATCCTGTGATACTGATATTGGCATTCTGATAAAGCTGCTTTGCAATTCTTCCCGAAATGCTGTCAAGCTCCACCCCATACAGCTTACTTCTCTGCATAGGTGCCGGCATACTCCCAAAGAAGTTACCGATACCCATAGATGGTTCTAATACATTGCCGCCTCTGAAACCAAACTGGACAAGTGCCGAGTTCATGCACATGGCAATCTCCGGTGAAGTATAAAAGGCATTGTTTACTGTTGCCCTAGCTGCAGCATACTCTTCATCCGATAACATCTCTTTGAGTTCTTTGTACTCTTTGCTCCAGCCTGCGTTTTCCTCGTCAAATGCCTGTGACAGTCCGCCCCATCCGACAAACTTCGACAAGGTTTTCTGTTTCTCCGGTGTTGCAAGCCTGTTTTCTGATTCAATCTGCTTTAAAGTACGAATTGCATCCATATTCCACTGATATCTGGTCTTGGCACCGCCTTTTTCCATTTCCCAGAGATTGTAATGGAAGTTGTGCTTCGTCTGCCCGGCAACATTCTTCTCATTTTCAAGACTTTCTACTTGCTGTACTGGTTCCTGCTTTGGTGTAAAATCTACAGTTTCCTGTGATTCTGTATCAGCCTGAATATCATCCACAGATACTGATACTGCATCATCTGAAACCACATGTCCATTCTCATCAATCTTGGTTTCCCAGCCATTCGCTATTGCTCTTTCCCTGGTTTCAAGACGATTGGCTTTTACACTATCCTCGATATCAAAGAATCTCTTATAGACCGGATTCATCTTATCCCTGTCAGCCTTCTGCTTTGTCTCCTGATAATACTTCTTCTGGTCTTCTCCGCAGTAAAATGGCTGTTTTACCATATAAGATAAGATTTCATATAACTCACGCCAATCGAGAGCACCTTCCTTACGCACACCATTCCTGTTCTTATAGCTGATCTTCACATATCCGCTTCTGATTGAGTACTCCACAAGACCATACTTATTGTTGGAATATGCCTTTCTTTCTGCATTATCTGTCCCTAATGCAATATCCCTGATAAGGTCAAGTTTATTGGGCATAAATGCAAAATCAGACTGCACCACATCCATAAGGAATGCCCTAAACGGAGTGTAGCAGCTGCAATCTGTTACAAGAATCTCCGCCGCATCACGCAGGTCTTCATCAAGCTCTGCAATACGCTTGGCATAATCAATCGGTGTAATATACTGAAGCTCTGATGGATCTTTTTCAGTTGTTTCAGCTTCTATCTCTGCACCATATTCTGCCTGTGTTACCATGCGGTCTTCATCGGGAGTTTCCTGTGGTGTCATGCCTTTTGCACTTACATAATCTCTGTTAGAAGCATAGCTCTCCGGCTCATCCGGTATTGCATAATCATCAATCTCTGATTCTGCCTCCTCCGGTTCCACTTCCCGGTATTCGGCATCAATGACCTCATCATCCTCACGGAGTCCGTCCATCGCAAGCTCATCAATACGAGGTGTCTCAGACTGGTATTCCCCTGTAAGAATAAGGACACCAAGCTCTTTTTCGATATCTTTCCACGAAACATATCCTTCAACCTCTCCATCCTCATCTCGCCACTGAAAACGCAGTCCATTCCCATGAAATGTGTCATATCCGTGCAGCCCCAGTCCGTCAACCGGCCAGACTGCACCTCCCTGACCATACTCTGCTTTGATACGCTTTGCCCTGGTTCCTGCATCAATCTCTGTTTCAAAAATCTTGCATACCCTGCCCTTGCCACCGACAAAGCCTGTACCTCTCATAAGCACCTGTTTGATATACTCACCTGGTACTGTTGCAGACTTTTTGGGATTCAGATAATTGTATTTACCTGCTAATGCAGCTTTTCTGTCCTGCTCGAACTGGCGCATAAACTGATTATTGTTTTCGTCCTCAGTATGAATGGTGCCAATGCTTGCCTGCCCGTTCTGGTCGAAAAAAAAGGAAGCCTGTGTATATTCGGCTTCCTTACTGACACCCAATGAATTGATTTCATCAAGTTCCCTATTCAGTTCTGTATCATCTGATTCTAGTGGAATCGCATCACTATCTGATTCAGTACCACTTCCTCTGCCTGCATCTTCGCCTGCTCTCTTATCTTCCACATCTCCATTGTCGATGACGGATTCTGTGGCTTGTGCTTCGCCAGATACTGCATCTCCAGCTGGTCGTACAGCTGATTCGCTTCCTCCTCTACCGCTGACATCTTCTCGTACATCTTCCCGAATCTCATCAGCGTCTTGTATCTTGCCGGCTCGTTCTCCTTTAGATAGTTCATCGCCATCCTTCCGTATTTGCCCAGCTTCGTGAGATCCTCCGTCTCGTCCGGCATCTCTATCTGCGGATAAAGCAGTCCGTCCACTTCCTTGTAAGTCATTTCTTCTAACATATCCAATTCTCCTTTCGCTCTCGATTGCCTTTAAGTTACGACTAAATTCTCTAAGAACACTACAGGAGACATCGCATACAATGGAACCAAGACGGTAAATGATCTCTTCGTCTTTGATATTTACGATCTGACTAAAATCCTGTTCTTGCACAGATAAGTCAAATCCGCATCTCGTCCCTACAGCATACATGACACTTGCATATACAAGCTGCTCCATGTCCATTACCTGCTGTAAGCCATTGCGTTTCTTACTTTCTTCCTTTATCACACTACCTGATAGCTGCATAAGCTCGGTCATTCGGTTTCCGAACTCTTCTTTTATTATAAACCAAACATCTGTTCCTGTAAACTGTTTTAATATATTTTTTAGAGACTCCCTGTCGCTGTTATCGTACTGCTCAATCTGACCTTCTGACACAAGAAAATCCAGATAATCCTTAAGATTTTCTCCCTCAAGGTCCCATGTCAGTTTGACATTCTTCCCTCCGGTATCACTGATATCAAAGATATACCTCATGCGTGGATTCAGCGCCCTCGACGGGAAGATAGCGCAGCCTTTCGCACCACGCTTTACATATCTTCCCACCTTTTTCCAGGTATCATAATCTGCCATGAGTGTGCTTTTTTCCGGAGGTCTCTGCGCTGTTACCATAACGATATTGTCAAATTCATAGCGGTATAACTGACCTGCGACCTTTAACACATCCTTCCAGTTCTTTTCTGATCTGGTGATGTTACCAATTTCAGAATCGTATATCGCTTTGACCTTCATATCAACGCCCATACCTTTGTCCTCCTCTACTTAAACATCTCTGCAAACAATCCCTTAAAGAGCTTTAACTCATCCTTATCCAGCTCGATTGCAAATTCATTGTCGATTGCCTGTTTTTCGCATTTATCCTTTTTCTTTGCAATCTTACGCACCACACGAAGAAGCACATAGCACTCCTTGGACTTTGCAATGCTCTGTTTAAAGGTCAGCTCATCCTCATCGACTGACTTCTGCGTCTGATAGATAATCTCTTTTAACTTATCATTGATACCATCTACTTCCTCAAGGGAAATAATAACGGATGCCTTAGAAGCACCCGATCTGTCCCACTCCTTATGAAGTTCCTTTACTAAAAACTCCATGTTCTTAATTACTGTTGTTGAATCACTTTTCATCTTGCTCTTCCTCCGTTTTCTTTTAATGAAGAAGGGAGCTGACCTTCGCTGATAGGCGTAAAATCAACTCCCTTCATGTCCTCTGCTCCAAGGACTATCTGCTCTGCATAATACATATCCATTGCCTTATTGATGGCATCGTCAAGCGACTCTGCCTTTACTCTCTGTACTCTTGAGAGCACTTCTTTTATCTCAACATCAAATTCCTGTTCCATATGATATCGCCTCCTGTAAAAATCTCATCACCGGCACTTTTCTTCCTTTACCTGTCTTTCCTTAAAGCCCTCATCGTACTTTCCATCTTCCAGCCTGTCGTAAAAACAGTCCTCTTCAATCGTTCCGAAATCCTCATACATCTGGTGAAGGAAATCATTCTGCAGTTTCTTTGGCACATCATCATCCTTTGACATATCCTGATAAAAATAGAACTTCTGCTTTAGCTTTGCCCTGTAATCATAGATATCCTCTATCTTTTCCGGTGTGCCATACTCCCTCTTGTATGCCTTGAAATTCGTGGTTGAGAGTGTGGAACCGAGATAAATTCCATGCTCCCACGATACTCCGATTGTGGTATTGTCCTTTGTAGGCTTCTCATCCTTCGGATAACGCTTATACTCTGTCGCACCAAGGGCGATTGTAAGGGAACCTGACTTCATATCCATCACCACGAGATTCCTTGGTGATAATGCTTCAAGCACCATGTAATCATGGTCATTGAAGTTATGGAATGTCTGTCCCCTTTCAAATAATCTGTCCACACTTTCATAATGCAGGTTAAAATCATCCACCCAGCCCTTATCGGTCATTCCAATCTCCTTGAGCTTTGCAACACATTCAGAAGAACTGGCTTCTTTATCAAACCGAAATTCTTTGGAATCGTTATAAAATCCCTGAAGAAATTGTCCCAGCTGAATATCATCCAGGCAGAATCTCGCAGATACCGTTACATTTGCTGCCCTGTAATACTCTGTGAAGTTATCTGCTTTACCAAGCGTCCTTCCAAGCTGCAACAAATTGTCTGCAAGCTCTGACATGTCATCAACTGCTATAAAACTCTTATAATCATCCAGAGTCATCAGCATATTTGTCTCTGTTCCCCTGTCGTTTTCTGTTACCAGTATCATATCTTTTAAATCCATTCTTACCTCCAGTCTCAGAGAGGGACTATGCCCTCTCTGCAAATTTCCTGTTATGGTCTTCCTATCACAACAATCTTTCCTGTGCTTGCCACATCCCGGTAAACAACACCAAGACTTTCATTAAGCGCCTCTACCACCTTGCCATTTCCGACGTATACTGCCACATGGCTGATGTTCTTATATCTTCCGTTGCTTGTAAAACTGTAGAAAATAAGGTCTCCCGGCTGTAACTCATCAAAGGCGACTGTCTTTCCGGCTTCATCCAGTCCCTGTGCCTCCGCTGCCGCTGTGGTTGCACCGCCGTAACTAATATCCACGCCTGCATCTTTCCATGAATAATAGGCTAAGGAACTACAGTCATAATAGTTACCGCTGTCTCTTAAATCCTGACTATAAGGAAAGCCAACTCTGTGAAGTGCATAGGAGCAGACTGTTTTCTGCCTGCTGTCTGTAATTTCGTTTAGGATGGCATTGATTTCATCCTCAGTCATGGAGCTTACTCCCGGACTTCCGCCTCCGCCGCCACTTCCGCTTCCGGCATATCCAAGCTGTCCCATAAACTCCGGACTCATGATCTGCTCAAGCATTTCCACATGATCAGAATTAAATCCATAGACCGAAATCATATCCCTGTACGATTTCAGTGTGACATTCACATACAGAACAGACTTCGTGACAGTCGTTACATTACCGTCTGCATCTGTTTCTTCCACATCCTTTGTTCCTGTGCTTGTGGTGTACGAACACATATCATTTACAACTGCCTGCAGCCAGCCTTTTGAAGTGTCATTCATGACTGTTGCAGTATCTCCGACACCATGCTTGACCATATAGACTGCCATGATGTCATAGTAATTGCTTGGGTTTTCTTCCATACCTTCATAATCCACATATACAAGCTCTCCAAGGTCATATCCGGTATGCTCATTCACTTTCGTGTTCACATCCCGGTTAAACTCCTGCACATAAGCACTCGTTACTGTCTGCACGGTATCTCCTGATTCAAGTGGTGGCAGGAATAAAGCAAATGGAGAATTGTAAAGGATTGCTATCGCCGCAATAACCGGAACAGCAATCATGGCAACTACAAGAACAAGTAACAAAAGCACCAGTCCGACAACCGGTGCCGCTGCCTTTACCCATGTAATCGCTTTTCGCACAATCAGATCCTTTACCAGCTTTGCCACGCTGTCCGTCTGATTCTCCTGTGCTTTCATCTTATCCAGAAAGAATTTTATCTTCCTGCTCCGGTTGGTCATTTTTTCATCCTTGACCTCTATGGACACACCTGCAGCATATCCGGCTGCCATGCCGATTGCAGTACCAACTCCCGGTGCAACCGCTGTTCCTGCCGCTGTAGCAGCTGCCTTTGTGGCAGTTTTCGCTGCAACCTTGGCAGTAGTCTTGGCTGTTTCTTTTGCCGTCTCTTTAGCTACAGTCTTGGCAGTATCTTTGGCAGCTTTCTTTGCTGTCCTTTTTGCCAGCTTCTTTCCTGCCTCTACCTTCTTGATACGCTTCTTTGCCTCGACTGCCGCCTTTTTCCTGAAAAGTGCTGCACCCTTGGAAGCAGTTCCGGTAACAGGTCGGCTTGATTCATATGCAAGATATGCTGCCTGCGATACCTCCTGCCCGCCCTCCACCTGCTCCGTTACTGCCCCAGCTGCAAGTGCTCCTGTTCTTCCTGCAATGTGAAGATTGGTATTCTTGGTCTTGATTGAAGTTCCTGACTCTCTGATGTTACGCTTAAACTTAGAAAGACATTTATCCTTAGCCTCCGACTGATGAATGGTACTCTTTCTATAAGTACTCTTTCCACCAGCACTTTTCTGAAGCATTAATTTTGCAGATGCTTTTTTATCCATTTCATTGGCTTTAGCATCATGCACTTTCGGACCTCTCTCTACTGTATAGATGTTGCTGCCTTTAATCTTGGCACCCTTTGGCTCGTGGGCATGAATCTTGGCTTTCTCCTTGGTGTGAATGACCATAGGTTTGTCATCAACCTTTTTTATCTTCAATGTTCTCACCTTCTTTCTACATCCATTACCCAAAAATGGGTAAAAAAATAGCCATCTGGATGATTAGTCCAAATGGCTTATGTAAAAATCTATTTAATTCTATTGTAAAGAACTGTCTCTATTCTGGTTGATAAATCAATCTTTTTCTTATAAAGAAGTGTCCACGATGCTTGATTTTTTGAATAATCCATCTTTTCCTCTGGAAAAAATGAACGACAGAAATAATTATCTCCTTCATCATTAGATAAAAACAAAAATAGATTCCTGCTCTCCACGTTGTTTTCCATAAGATAATCAGCCTCAATCATTGAATACATATTTGCTTTCTTATTATACTTAAACACAGTATCATTACTATCAATCATTTGTTCAAGCAATGGCAGGAAATGAACTCTTTGCTCTATCTTATTATAAAAATCTGATGACTCTATTTTTTCAATTGTAATTGTTCCATCTGCTATCTCATCAAATACTCTGCCTCTGTCTCGGCTCAATTCAGGTCTGTCTACCAGATATTGTAATCCCATAAGATGAAAACAATCTTTTTTATCAAATGAAATTCTTAATGTAACTGAAACACCTTTTCTCCCTAGTACAAGCTCATATTCGGTTGATAATAGCGGAATAAATGCATTTATGCAATCTAAAACATTCCTCATTACAGTTCTCCACTACATCCTTAGATTAAGAAAGGCTCTGCATAAGCAGAGCCCTTCTAACATTTTCTTTCGAGGATTAACCTCTAGCCAGATTGTGGTAAATGTCAAACCCTTATAAAGCTCATAAGGCACTGCTCTCTGGCACAACACCTTACTTTGCCGCTTGGCAGACACTCAAGTTGCCTGTCTTTAATATTATATTACCTGTCATATGAAAATATGTCAATCCAAAATTCATGACTTCATAAAGAATTAACATTTTTCATTTGCATGCTTTTTCATCTCAATTATCTCGTGAATGTTGGTATTGTACAGCCTGTACAAATCTGTATCCTTACTAATCTGATTATCAAACGGAATCACCACCGAGCCACACTTGATAAGTCCCATTCCCGATGCAGTATTGGTTACGAATCTTAGCTGTGCCTCTGATACCCCGATAACTTCCGCCATCTTGGAACTGTCTGTATTCGCCTGTTTTAAGAGTGCCACAAACTCAGAGTTTGCAAGCATTGTGGTTGCTGTATAGTTCTGCAACAGATCGACGACATTCTGCGTGATACCGGTACAAAGTCCTCCCTGCTTTCTTACTTTCTTCCAGAGCTGCTGCAGATATTTTGCAGAATACTCGGAATTAAGCAGGACGTGAAACTCATCAATATAGAGCCATGTTGCCTTGCCTCTCTTGCCATTCTCAACAATCCTGTTCTGAATAGACTCCATCATGACAAGCATTGTGATAGGACTAAGCTCCGTACCTAAGTCCCTGATGCCATATACTGTGAATCTGTTATCCACATCCACATTTGTCTGATGATTGAAGATATTAAGTGAACCATTTACGAAAAGCTCCAAAGACAATGCAATGTCCTTTGCCTCATCCTCCGGCTGTGCCATAAGGATATCGTAAAAATCACTCATCACCGGGATATACTTCTCTTTGCTCCTTGCAATGTCGATATACAGCTTTCTCACACAACGATCAATGATTGACTTCTGCCTTGAATTTAAGCTGTCCCCGATACACTGCTCACAAAGTCCAAGCATAAACTCGCCCTTTTCTCTTACCATTCCCTTGGAATCATTCGGATCAAGGCTCCATACATCCATCTCCAGCGGATTCACATAGTTATCCGTGTAGGTGGACATATTTACCACTGTTCCACCATAAGTCTCATCAATATCAAAGTATTCGTTCATTGGATCTATAACGATTATTTCATCATCTCCCGACAAGAATACGCTGCCCATTTCCATCTTGCAGAAGAAGGATTTACCGGAACCCGGCACACCAAATACAAAGCCATTTCCATTGATGAGCTTCTTTCTGTTACCGATATTCACATTCTTGCTGATCTGGTTGATGCCATAATAGTTTCCTGTGCTGTCATTTAATTCCTGCACATTAAATGGCATAAGCACCGCAAGTGACTGGGTAAGAAGTGTACGCATTGTCTCCACCTGTCTTACACCAATCGGAAGTGCTGTGTTGAGTGCCTCCCTCTGCTTTAAGTAGTGTGTGTCAATCGTGCAGCTGTTACGCTTTCCGATAGTCTCTACTGTCTCACATACACTCTCAAGCTCCTTCTTGCTTTCTGCCATAAGAATAATGGTTACTCCCACAAAGAAAAGGCACTGGTCATTCTCACGGACATCATCCATGATTTCCTCAATCTCCTTTTTCTCCGTCCTTTTGGCATATGAGATTTCCGTAGAAAAATCGTTATTCTTATTACGGACTCTCTGCTGCTTAATGATATCCGACTCAATACCAAGGTATTTCTTCTGAAGCACCTTTGTTGTCAGATCCTTGGGAACAGGCACCACATCAATGCTCGTGATGGAATGAACCGGAAGGGAAGTAATCTCATTGATGAATCTGTCTGACAAACTGCTCGGATACTTTTTGATAAAAAGTGCCTTGCAGAATTTACTCTCATCCTCAAAATGGTCTGGGAAATATTTCACCATCCCATTGCACAGATCATTTCTAAAATCTGCCCCGACCTTCTTTGCCTTTTTGATATCAAAATCAAAGCTGCCCTCATCTCCAAGATGATAATAGTCATAGAGCACTTTCAGTCTCTCATTGCCATTAAGTGGTACAATCTCCGCACCAAGCTCAATGAAAGCCTTGTGTATCGTTGCCTCAAGGGTTGCAAACTGTGCCTTTGCCTCCTCGAAGTTCTTTCTCTCAATCGTGATTGTCAGGTATCTCTCCTGCTCAATCCCCTGTCTGCCCTCAATAATCTTCTCCTCAATGATGTCATTGTAGATTCTTCTATAATTGTTGAAGCCATCGTTTTTCTCAGCAATCAGAACCTTGTCACGGAGTTCATCCATGTTTTTGTTCTTATTGTTGATCGTAATCTTATAATTACAGTCCAGCGAATTTAAGAACTTGCAGTATCTCTCAAATATGCCGATCTGCTCATCCTCCGTTGCTGTTGTGTAATTGATGTCCTGAAAGCGGTAGCATTTGGAATACTTATTTTTGCTTACTTCAAAAATGCCGTTTTCAGCCACCGCCATAATCTCTATGGTTTCCTGAATGGATTTAGGTGTCTTATACAAAGGCTCACTCGCCTTCTTTAATAACTTAAATCCGTCTGTAAATAAACCCATGTCTCTAACCTCGCTTTCTTATAATGAAAGCCCGCCGGGAACTTCACCCTGCGGGCTGTGTTCCCGACCTTGCGGTCAGATACTATTCGTTTCTAATGCATTGCCTTATATGCTGCAATGCCTGCTACTGCCGCCACAATGACTGCGACAAGTCCAAGCAGCATATTTCTCGTCTTTTTCTTCATCGCTTCAAACTCCTCCTGCTTCTTTACAGCCGAATCAGCTGTTACAGTCTCCGGTTCAGCCTTTCTGCCTTTCTTCTTTACCTGTTCATTCTGTTCTGCTTCTAACTGCTTTATTGCAGGCTCTCCTTCTGTTGATACATAGGTAAGCGCCCTGTTGCCAAACATAAAATGCAGTTTCTTTCCCATATACTCGTAGAAATTCATCCCATTAAAGGAATAGAAACCACCAAGTGCAATCGGTGCCACACAGGGAATTGCCACATAAGCAGAACCCGTAAGACCGATATACTTGTAAAGAAGAAGGACGATACCGCCACCAACCACTACGCTTGCAATGGAAAATATAAGCTGCCTTGCAGTAAGTCCCATTGCAACCGATTCCTGATAGCGGTCAATATCCTTGTTTACTTCGATTACCATTGTCCCTGCCTCCTATCTTGATAAATCCTTTATCTCTGGCTTTCTTGTCATTCCGATATTTGCCTCATACTTATCCATTCCATCCGGACACAGTTCTCTAAGCTTATCTACATTGAACAGATAAAGCGGATATTCACAGAAACCGCTCCTTTGCGTGAATCCTGTAAACTCTCCAATGTCATTGTCTGTAATAAACTTTTCAATATCCGGCATGTCATTCACATTCAGATATCCGCAGTAATTTGGTGCTGCAACCGACAAATTCACAGTCACATCCCCAAAAGGCTCCTCATATCCATCTTCATTACACATAAGACCGATAAACATTGCCCTGTTATTCATATACTGCTGGATATCAAATGTCACCTGCGTTTCTCCGGTTATACTTGAATTATAAGTAACCTGTTTCTTTTCATTATCCATTTCTGCCTCCTTCTATAATCCAAATGCCTTGCTTGTAAGTGTCTGTGCACCCTTCACGCTTCCGACAGTCATTGCAATCGTAAATGTCATTTCACACAGACATATAAGCGTCTGTGCCCAGTCAGCATAACTTCCTGTAAATGCCGGAAGTCCTGCATTGATAAATGCATTACATACCACAATCGCAAGTGCCATCGTTACTGCCTCAAATACACACGAAAGAAAATATTTGCAGTAGGTAGCCATTGTATGACTGACCATTCTGTTTCCTGCCATTGTGGAGCATGCAATCGCACCGAGCGGCACAATAATCAGGATTTTTAAGAACCTGAAATACACTGTGTAGATGATAAAGAATCCACAGATAATAATGATGATTGCAAGCAAAGCTGTGAGTATCAGCATTACCAGACTCTCACCAAATCCGAGTCCCTTAATGATGTCTGCCTGTGTCCTGTCAATGGCAAGCTGCGTCGTTGTCCCGGCAGATATAAGTCCCACCAGATTTCCTATGGAAGTAAAAAACGCTTTCATAATCGTGACATTATTTGCAACAAACCATTCTGCAAGTCCCAGTCGGATAAGCATACGCAGGATTGATTCAAACCTCATCTCATCTTTTACATCTATGCTTTCCGAGCAGAAACCGATAACAAAGAACAGCACAACGAGGGATGAACCGACCGCTACAAAGACCGGCTCAATACCCTCAATGACTGCCCAGGGACCTCCGCCCTTGAAACTGACCGGTGACTGTCCAAGCATTGCAAAGACCAGGGATATCTGATTGTTCCAAAACCCAAACACTGCCTCAAGAAGTGCAAGGATCTTGTCTCCAAGCTTAAAAATATCCATACTTGTTGTTCACCTCTTTCCTTTTACTAAAAGGGAAATTGCATTTCCCCAATCTTAGAAGCCTAAGAATGTCAGAACTGTTGAAATACCAGCCATCATGACACCTGCTACAATTCCTTTCAGAGCGGAGTTCATGGTAGATGAATCCTGCTGCTGGTAGGCTTGTGCGAACTCCATAACATTCTTTGCAAGAATAATGACACCAACAGCACCAATGACTGCAATGATAAGTGTCTTTAAGTTCTCAAGCGGCTGTGTTACTGCGGAAGTACCTGTACCTGCTGCAAAACAAGTAGTGCTCATAAGCATTACTCCCATAAGTGCCCCGGATAATGCCGGAACGAATCTCTTTTTAAAGTGAATGAATCTGTTCTTCATGCCTTTCTCCTCCATCTGTTTGTTATTTGTCGTAATAATCTGTTCTTTTCTCATGTCGTTTATCTCCTTTTCGATAAAAAAATAAGCCAGCAGGGATATAATCCCTAACTGGCTGTTAAAAGTTACTCTATATGATCAGGCAATGCCTGTTGTAATGATTAAATCGGGCTTTCCCCGATGTGTTTAGCTGTAACCACCTCCTTTCAAGGTGCAAAAAAAGCACCTTAACCATATTGGCTAAAGTGCTAATTTACTCTCAAATTTGCTTTATTCTAAAAGCATTCCATCAATTATTGCAAACTTTGTCTTAAATATAGATCTATTCTGGCAATATCGTAATATGACATCCTGTACATAAGGTCTTGTACAATAACTGTCTACCACAATCTGTTTATCTTCCTCTTTCTCTATCCTCTTAAATATGCCTTTTGCATTCCAATCCGTCTTTACAGCATCTACTAAATCATTACTCATCTCAAGATGTGATAAAATCGTGGAATTCAACTCGGTTTCTTTAATTTCAGATATTTGTCCATAGTCATTAAGTTGCTTCAATTCTCTCTTAATTGCCTCCGTGTAACTTGTCATATTATTATCTCCTATCAATAAGTATTCAGGTGTTACATCTAGTGCCTTTGCTAGTTGTAAAAGATTATACGCACTTGGCTCTTCATTGAGTCTACCTTGTTCATAACGTCGTATACTCTGAACAGATATATTTGTTATCTTACCCAGCTCTTCCTGTGTATAGTTTCGTATATTACGCAACTCTTTTAATCTATCTGCAAAAGTCTTTTCCGTATTCATCCTGTACCTCCAATATAAAATAATTTCTGTCTTTTGTAACTGCTCACATGTTAGTAGTCCAATAAGCTGAAGCATACCATGTGAGCAAATTATATCATATACTCTGTAATATATCTAAAAACATTACTGCTTCTTTCGATATGAACTCATCTTCTCCACAGTAACCTCCGGATAGAAATACGTCAGAATCGTTGACTTTGGAACACCTGCAGCAAGAGCTTTCTTCACTTCCTCTTTCTGCTCTGGTGTATATGACCAGTGCAGCATTCGGTTTGTGATGGTATCCTCCCATTTAGGCTTTTCCCTCTCAGGATTCCTCACAGGTTTAGCACCAGCACTTCCACTAGAAGCATTGGCACTTTCTGTTTCTTCCGACTTCTGCGATTCATCAACATACTCAAGCTCATTTGCCTGCTCTCTGTCAATCTTTGCTTTCTGCTCTGCTTCATCCTGCATGGAGAATCTTCTGCTTAATTCCGCATCACCAAGCATCATAAACTGCTCATAGGTAAGAGAGTCTATATACACATTCTCGCCCTTATCCTTCAGTTTTTCATAATACTTAACTGCTTTGTCTGAAAGAATCTCAAATGGCGGACCGATAAGATTATCTGCTCCCCTTATCTGATGAACATAAGGCTCTCCCTTGCCATCTGCTGTCTGGTTAAACATCGGATGATTGAACGGTATGAACTTATTGTCCATGATAGGATCAAAACCACGGATAAAGATAATACATTTCTTATTATCCAGCTTTCTGACTTCATCGGGTGTAAACAATTCTCTGCCTAATACATCATAGTTTCTTGAAGAGCTTCCCTGTCTGCCCTTTGTCTCTCCACTTGACTTCTTATCAATCGTACCTTTTCCAAGCAGCTCTGACACATACTTATGCGTACTCTGCTCGTTTCCACCGAGATAGATGAACGTATCGCAGTTGCCGGGAATTGTCTCCCAGGTATCTTTAAAAAGTGCTTTTAACTGGGCAAAGTTCTGAATAATGATAATACTTGAAATCTCACGGCTTCGCATTGTCGATAACAGCGAACAGAAGTCATCTGGCAATGCGACATTCGCAAATTCATCTAACATAAATGTCACATGGATTGGCAGCCTTCCACCACAATTAAAGTCTGCCTGATAGTACAATTCCTGAAATATCTGCGTGTATAACATACCGATAATAAAGTTATAGGATTTGTCACTATCCGGGATTACACAAAAGAGTGCTGTCTTTGTCTCCCCATCTCCGTTTACACCAATACCGATATCGGACAGATTAAGCTCATCTTTGGAGAGTAATCGTAAAACCTGCTTATTTTCAAGAAATGCAAGTCTTGAGTTGGCACTGATGATAATGGAACGGACGGTATCTCCTGCACCTCGCATACATTTGTTGTACTGCTTTACTGCCGGATGATTAGCTCCGAGTGGGGAACTCTCCTCTAAGAACTTCATTCGCACATCCAGTTTCGACGCCTTTCCCTGCTCTGTCACTTCTGCTTCTCCAAGAAGCTTCAGTACTGTCTCAAAGTTTCTCTTTGCCGGCTGTACTTCAAGCCACACATAATAAAAGATTGACTGTAAAAATAATCCTTCTGCTTTCTCCCAGAATGGATCACTTGGAGTGGAACCCTTTGGTGTGGTATTACTGATAAGATTGGTAATCAGCTTTACAACATCTGTTTCCTCTCTGATATAGGAAAACGGATTATAGCAGTCCGACTTATCCATCTCAAGCAGATTGATGACCTTCACATTGTATCCGTTATTCTTTAACATCTGCCCGCAACTTCTAAGAATCTCACCTTTTGGATCAGTACAGATAAAAGAACAGTTATGTGGCATCTGCATCAGATTCGGCTTTACTTCATAAAATGTTTTTCCTGCTCCGGAACCACCACAGATAAGTATATTTCCATTGAGCTTGAGTCTCCTAAAATCCAGCGACATCTTCACATTTTGGCTGAGTATCCGGTTGAAATTCTCATCCTTATCTGCAAGTATCTTGTTGACCTGCTTCGGATTTTCAAATCTTGCCGTACCAAATTCCTTACCGGGCATATAGTTTCTCTGACTGGTGTAATACATGACAATAGCCATCGCATAGATACCTAATGCAATGGCTACTGCTTTTACTGTATTGGAATTGTAATAGTTGGCAAAGGGAACAGCACATACTTCATTGAATCTGTCCATAAATTCATTAAAGGCAATCCCTTCTGCCCACGCACCATTTATCAGATAACCAAGATACCCGGCTAACACTGCACCCACAAGGATGAATATCAGTGACGGCTTTTTCTTTGTTGTCTGCATAGGCTGCTACCTCGCTTTCTTCGTGGTAACAGTTTTCTTCTGTGTGGTCTTTTTCTGCTGCTTCTGTACTTTCTCGTAACGCTCCCTGACAGATGACTCCACCTTGTCGTAGTGAGTATAAAGCTCGGTTCCTTTCTGGGTTGTCACCACACGATTCTGCTCATCGTAAAGCTTATAATCCTTGGTGGAATCAAGGAAAGTAAGCATTGTCTTTCCACCATGAATCTCCATGATGTTTTCCTTACGGAGCCATACATATCTTGCCTCTTCTCCCCATGTGCCGGGAACTCTGGTCTTAACAGCATGGTCATTCTCTTCGATAATCAGCTTCTTGCTGATAGTCACATCTGATAAGTTCGCATTCTTTGATGCTGCAACTGCCCTCATTCTCTCAGCAAGGTCCTGATAGCCTCTGACACGATTGATAAATGCATCCTTGTCCATCATGACTGTATGGGTGCCATCCTCATTTTTCTTTCCAAGCACACCGATTGTCTCTAGCTGTTTGATAACACTTTCAGCCTGCTCACCATTGATACTGAAATTCTCCTTGACCTGATCCACACTGATAGCTTTCTTTTCCATTGCAAACATTCCGACCTTTTCGATCAGTCCGTCAATAGCGGTATTAACCCTATCCCCTTCTATCGTGTGGCTTTTCTCGTTTCCCTGCTGTTTCTTCAAAAAATCCATCAGCTTGCCAAGGGATTTTTCATCTCCATTCTTCAGATAATCGTCAAATGTGGCAATCTTACCAAACTTGAGCTTCTGTATCATCATATTCACACGGGGAACTGCCTCTGTATGAAAGATTACCTCACTCAGTCCATCTTTCCTGTTACAGTCTGGAAGTACCGAATACAGGATTCCATACTTCTTTGCCATCTTTTCAACCTTTTTCATATCTTCGGTATTAAACTGTAACACCTGTAAATCGCCACCTTTTAAGATCAGCTTTCTCATGGATGTCTTGCCAAGTGACTTTTCATAATCAAGCATCCCTTTTAAGAAATCTATTGCCTTCTGCATGGCAGCAATGCCGCCGCTTCCTACCTTCATGGCAATCTCAATGCCATCATAAGCTACACGGATGATCTGCACCGCTTCCTGAATCTCTTCTGCCATTATCGCACCTCCACTTTCTCTCTGACTGTTGTTTTAAGCGTTTCTGTCTCTGTAGTACGGATTTCCTCGGCTGATACATCAATACCATAAGCAGTCAAAATATCTGCCAGATGATTGATTGCTTTCTCCTCCTCGATACGATACATTTCAAGTGCCACAAGCAGGTTTTCCACCTGTTCCACCCATGCAGGCTTCATATCATATTTAGACCTGTATGTGACCATAATCTCGTCCGACTCAGCCTTATCCGCTGAATGTGCCAAAGCTTCAATAAGAGAAATCGTGTCTTCCTTGCTGCCGCTTCTGAATGCGAACTGGACAACAAAGTTTTTCTCTTCCTCTGTAAATTGATGCTCCACACCATTCATCTCTGTTACTGCTTCATTTACTACTGCTAAATTCATAAGTTCCTCCTAATCTGCCATGCTGTTTTCAAGCACAGCAATCTCAATGATCTCCTTCATCTTTTCCGCTGAAATGTTGTTGTTTATAAGCTCTACAAGCTGTGACTCAGTAAGTCCCTTTTCTATTGCACTCTTAATCTGCACAAGCTGCGCCGGAACAAGGTCTCCCGATGCAACCAGCTTTACAATGTCTGCCCTTGACTTTTTCTTAAATGACAGTCTTGCAAAAAGGCTCACCACTCCGCTGTTGCTGCTCTTTCTCACACTTCTCTCAATCGGAAGTCTCTGCACCACATTTCCAGTACCATCAACTACCGGAATCTGATAATAGACCGGAATCCCGTTTGCCACAGCCTGCATATTCTGAGGAACTGCAACTGTATCAACCATCTTTTTATCTGCCTGTGATACGGACTGGCTTTCCTGCGGCTCTGCCTTACTTTCTGCTTCTTTTTTATTCTCTGTGGCAACACTTATGATCTTATCTTCCAATGACTCTATTCTGTCTCCCATACGCTTCATCTCCTTATCCTTTTTCTCAATATCATCCCTGAGTCTTGCAATCGTACTGCTTGCCTTATTCAGTTCATTCTGCTGACTGTTGATAAGAACATCCTTATCCTGGTTCTCCTTGACCAGACGCTCCCTGACTTCCTCATCATCTTTGGAAGTTTCTATTTCAGAAAGCTTCTTATTCAAGGCATCATACCTTTCATTCTGGTGATTGATCTTTTCAACCACTTCATCCATCTGAGCTACAAGACTTTTCACATACTCTAAATCCTGTGGCATCTGCTCTTTGGCTTTATTAAGCTTTTCTAATACCACATCAAACATCCTGCGCATATTTACTGCTGTATCATCTTTTTGGACTACCTCTCTGATTGCATCAATCGGCACACCTTTTTCATAGTAATCCAATGCTGTCTGCATCTTAGGTGCTGCCATCCTGCTATCTTTCAGCAGCGTTAACAACTCTTCTGATACACCCTTATGCAGACATTTTGATAACACCTTCATCTGCTCAATGTCATAACTTTTGTTAAGATACAGACCGATTTCATCATCAGTCAGTCCATATTCATAATCGCTTTTGACAAGAGCAATAACCTCACTGTCCATATGCTTATTACGAAGAATCTGTATCTTTCTCTCAATCGCCATTTCACTTAATGGCTCTCTTTTTTCTTCCATATATGCCTCCTAACCACTAAAAAAACAGCCTAACGTACCGGCTGTTCTTTTCTGTCTCTTATTGTTTCTTTGTCATACTGCTTCTCTTCTGCCGAAGCTGATACAGTAAGTTCCTTCCATATTGATCTTCCAAGGCTAAGTTCCTTTGATACCGCCCGTTCTGCCTTACAGTCCTGTGCATACTTGCTCTCATATTTCTTTCTAAGACTCTCGACCTCTTCCACACTGTATCCCTGTGCTAAAAGTTCAGTGTTAAGCCTTTCCCATGCATTGTGCTCATCTTCAAAGAAGGTATCCCCACTCTGATAACACGATTCCGCATCATCAAGCTCCCGGATCTGTTCAGCCTTGTCAAAAATATCTTTGAATCTTTCCTTAGCCTTATAGGTCTTACTCTTTTCCTTTGATGCTTCTTTCTTCTTATCCGTCAGATTATCAAGTACCGACACAAGTTCTTCCGCACTCTCAATCTTATGCCTTACCAGAAATAGATACTGCTCCTGCAGCTTATGCATCTTTCGGATATCATCCTTATACTTCCATACCTGACTGTATGGCTTCTTTTTCAGCTTTCCAATCCGGTAAAGCTTTGCATAATATCTTTTCTGCAAGCCTGACATCTTCGCCCTGCGGTATCTTTTGACATAGCACTTTACTATCGCTGCCTGCTTTTCCTCATTCTGTGACTGGTAAAAAGATAAATCTTCCTTAGCAATACGCTCCACAATAGCTTCCTGTGAATAATTCTCGCCAAGAGTCTTACATCTTCTGAATCTTGTCATCCCCTGTGGTCTGACTGCCAGATACTTTCCCTGCTTGACCTCATATCCTTTTTCCGACAGCAGCTCCAGAAATCCACTGAAATCATTTGCCTGTAAAATGCAGGCATCAAGATCTCTTTTTATCATATCTGCCCACACAAAGCTGCCTTCACGATATTCGCTCCAATCCTTATAATTCTCGTGCTGTTTCTCTTTGCTGCCATCCTCCACATCTATAATGGAAAGACCATACTCCTGACACAGCTTATTGGTAATCGGCTGGATATACTTTGCCCAGTCACCTTTCTCGTAGCGATACTTTTTCCCATCCACAAAGCTTACACTGTTAAATACAATGTGTGAATGAACATGGTCTGTATTATCATGAACCACAAATACTGCTTCATAGGCATCGCCAAGATATTCTGCTACAAACTTCTGTGTTATCTCAAAAGCCCTGTCTGGTTCCACCTCATCCTCTTTGAAAGAAAGAATGATATGATACCCCTGTCGCTTGTCTGTTTTTCCAAACTGCTTCTTTGTATCCATCATCTGTTCAAAAGCCATATCTGCCTGGCAGTTTATGGCTCCCACAAGTCTTCCTCCCTGCGTTTTCTCAGGATTCATTACATAATCCAGTGCCCGCTTTAAATGCCTTGCATGAAAAGAATTCCCGCTGTCCTTCATGTGAAGTATCTTACTGATTGCCAATCTTTACCACCGCCTCGCTGACAGACTGATTCAGCTTTTTCATATATGCCACAAGCTGTTCCTTATCTTTCTTGGAATATATCTGAGCATTACTGTTAAATACAATCTGATTGATGTTAATGCCGATTCGGTTTATCTCATTGATAAGCTCTTTAAGAAGTTTCCTTACTTCCGGATAATCATTTGGTTTCTGACTGATTAGAAGCCTGATATATTCGGCTTCATTCATTCCATTTGCCTTTGCCTTATCAGAAAGTACCTTCGCTTCCTGTGGCATAAGTCTTAGTGTTTTCCTTATACAATGAACTTTATCAGCCATAGAATCACCTTCCTCTCTTACCCGTACTGTATTCTCTTACTCCTTCTGCTACTGTTACAGCAACTTTTTCCAGTTCTTTATTACCCAGCTGGGCAATAACCCTGTCTGCAAGCTCTGTAGCAACTTCTATAAGTTCCTTACCATAACTGGTTTTATCAAACAATCTGTCCAGTCTCTTTTCATCTGCTTTCAGACTTTCATACTTGCTCTGATACTCGTTATAATCGTTAAAATCCTTTGGATCACTCCTGTGTGCTTCCGCATCAAGTATCAGTTCATAGTTCCATTCACAGACAATATCTATAACATCATCAATCAAATATGGTTCTATCTCGCCATTCTCTTCAGCAATATCCTGCCTGTACATCTTCCCATCTGAATCTATGCCAATGGCATAATCATGTCCTTCCATATAGTTAAGCAGAATTGCAGCATCTTCTATCGAAGGGTTTAGTAAGATATCAAATGTGTCTGCCCAGGCAATAAGTTCCTCTGGTTCTGCGATTATTGTAAGTTCTTTATCCATTGCTTTCCTGCACCTCCCTTATCCGTGTTTTGTATATCTCTTCCACCCACACGCCTGTCTGAATCTCTTAGGTTTACGGCTAGATACGCATTAGAGACATCTCTGTCCTAATGCCATCTAGTTAGGGAGAAAATCTCCCTAAAACCCTCTGTTTATGGAAGTGGGGGCGCTTTTTGCCCCCACTTTGCTACTTTGGGGGCGCTTTCTGCCCCCATTTTGTTATTTTGGGGGCGCTTTCTGCCCCCACTTTTATTTTTGCTTTCGTCCGGATTTTGTCGTGTCCGAATTGCGGGGGCGCTTTTCGCCCCCACTTTGACATTTTGGGGGCGCTTTCTGCCCCCACTTTGCTGTTTTGGGGGCGCTTTCTGCCCCCACACATCAAAATCCGATTTCTCATGCCCTGACTGGTTCATCTGCTCTCTGATTCATCTGGTTCAGATTAAGCTTTGCAGCCACAAGCCACTCGTTGTAATCCTTATATCCGGCTGGAGGCGGACAGTCTTCTACCTCATATCCAAGCTCATAATATTTTCTCATAAGTTCAGCTGCTGCTTTTCTCCCCGGCTCATCTCCATCAAGGCAGAACCGGATGGAAGTTATCTGCGGATGTTCCCGAAGAAATGTTTCAAGTGGTGCATCTGCAAGCATCCCAAGTGCCAGCTTATTTGATTCATAATCCGTGAAGATATCCACATAACTCATAAGGTCAATTGCAGCCTCAAATACTACAAGCTCTGTACTGTTAACATTTACCACATTAAATCCATAGTTCTTATCATTGCCTGTGACATCACACTTGAATGGCTTGCCCTGCTTATCAAACACTCCACGCATACTTGCAAATCTTGTCACTCCATTTTTATCATTTCCTTTGAAAACAACATTGTGGTAATGCCTGCTCTCATAAATCAGTCCATCTTTTAAAAACAGATCTATGACAGTCCTGCTGATTCCTCTCTCCTGATTCAGATATGAAATAAGATAGGAATTATCTCCCGCCGGTTCCGGTAGGACAAATGGCTTTCTCTCCTCTGCCTGCTTCTGCGATACCTGATGAACAAGTGGCTGCTTTACAGGATTCTCGATCCTTCTATATCCTGCAAAATCTAAAAGCCAGAACACAGCCTCTTTTACACTCATTCCACAAAATACCCGTAAGAAATCTATCTGTGAGCCGCCATTGTTGCCTTTGTCAAACTGCCTTGACCATCTGTACCAATGGCT
>NZ_JAJEQU010000015.1:0-63125 GCF_020687575.1 Roseburia sp. CLA-AA-H209 | reverse complement strand
TTACTAATCGGTCGAGGGCTTGACCAAAGCAACTCGGAAAGCAATCTGTATGAAGTTTTGAAGGTATGTACCTTTAACAATGACGTTACCTGATTTCAGGCGAACGTCATTCTTTAACTTAATAATCCTCGATAGCTCAGTTGGTAGAGCACGCGGCTGTTAACCGCGCTGTCGTAGGTTCGAGTCCTACTCGGGGAGCTGATTGCTCGATAGCAGATTTTGCTATCGAGTTTTTTACTTTACAGGAAATTCCTTAAATCGTCAGAAATAGTGTATAATGAACTAGAAATAAAAAATAACATAACATAACAAAAAAGCGAATGGTAAATAGTGCAGTTTTCCGTTTTGTTCATTTTAGAAAACATACGAAGGACAACATCGCGTACAGAATGGAATAAGCAATCTAAGAGAGATCTGTCTTTGAGAAAATAAGCACGAAGCTCTTCCGGGATAGTGAAAACATAATGACGGTGAACACAGGCAACAAGCTTACAGGGCAAATGAAAAATGGAAGATTGTCGTAGGTGTAAGAAATAACGTTAAGGGATAGCGTTAAGAAATAGCGTTGAGAAGTAACGTTAAGAAATAGCACTATAAGTATCGCTAAGGAATAACGTTAAAAAATAGCACAAGAAATAGCACAAAAAAACGCCCACAGATAACGTCATAATATTATGAACTGACTTAGCTCATGATATAGGGGTGACATGTCTGCGGGAGTTTTTCTTATTGTTACACTTCGGTGCGTTTTCCTACAAAGATACTGATTAGATAGAACAGTACTGCATAGATAATAAAGCAAACGAGGCAGCGTGTAATCATATTCGAAGCCATAAGGTCTGCTGCAGTCTGATACATGCAATTATCCAGCCAGTAATCAGCAAAATCAAAAGATTTTTTATGGGTCAGGGTGTCTGCCAGTGAGATTATCATGGATAAAACCAGTGGACCGATAATACCGACTGCGATGGAACCGCCTGTTTTCTTAAAAAGAACTGCAATCAGGAAGAACAGGGAGGTGTATGCAAAGTTGCCAAGAAGCTGTAAAAGCAGGGCAACAATCAGGTCTCCGGTAGTGCCAGAAGGGCTTCCGACTTCCCAGAATGCAGTGCCGGCAAGGAATCCGGTAAGCCAGCAGACAATGGTATAAAATGTTGTGGCAGCTAAGGATACCATGTATTTTACCGCATAAATGCGGGTGCGGCTGTAGCCTCTTGCAATGATATTTTTTAAAGTGCCATTGGTGTAGTCGCTGCATACAAAGAGGGAAAGAAATATAGCCAGTACAATGGTAAAGTTGCTGGAAGAAACTGCACCAACCAGCATATAGATGCCAGTATAAAGGAATCCATCGTCAGAAGCACTTACGGTTACGCCGCCAGCTTCCATATTTCCCTGTGATAAACTGTAAATCATATTTAATGTTACTGCGGTCAGAAGAATTAATCCGATTAACACACAGCCACAGATGTAAAAGCTCTTCTGACGGAATAATTTTCGAAATTCAAATCTAAATAATTGTCCCATATTAACCACCTATCCGTTTCATAAAGTATTGTTCAAGTCCTTCTGCATGCACCCAGAAACTATTTACCGCAACGTCCTGTTGAACCAGACGTTTGTTTAATTCAGCGGCTTCCTCAAGATGTGAGGAGAGAATCACCTGATTGCCGGCAATGCGAATCTGTTCTGCCGGAATAGTTTCTGCAAAAATAGCGGCTGTTTTCTGCACATCATCTACTGTAAAAATCAGTTTGTGCTGGCAGCGTTCATTCAATTCTGCAGCAGTAACTTCTTCAATCAGCATACCGTCGTTGATAATTCCATATCTGGTAACGATTTTGGACAGCTCATCTAATAAGTGGCTGGAAATGAGAATTGTAATATTTTTCTCATGATTCAGCTTTAAAATCAAATCACGGACTTCCTTCATTCCGGCAGGGTCAAGACCGTTTACCGGCTCATCTAAAACTAAGAACTCTGGATTGCCGAGAAGTGCAATGGCAATACCAAGACGCTGGCGCATTCCAAGGGAAAATTTGCCGGCTTTTTTATTACCGGTATCAGCAAGCCCAACCAGAGAAAGGATTTCCTTAATCTCTGCATCGGTGCCACCGTAAATTAAGGAAAACTGCTTTAAGTTTTCATAGGCGGTACAGTTTTTATAAAGTCCAGGTGCTTCGATTAAAGAACCGATTTTGCGTCTGGCTTTATCGAAAGGCTCGCCGCCAAATAATTTGATTTCTCCTTTGGTAGGGAAAGCAGTACCTAAGACAAGGCGCATGAAAGTTGTTTTTCCGGCACCGTTTTTTCCAATGAATCCGTAAATATCACCTTTGTGAATGGTCATATTTACATTATTTACAGCCATCTTCTTACCGAATTGCCGGGAAAGATTCGTTGTTTGCAATATTGTTTCCATAAACATATCTCCTTCTTTATTTGTATTACTACAATAATACACTAAGACAGTAATGTCAAGAAGAAAATTTTAAAAGATCGACAGAAAGAGAAAAGAAGTGTACCCTTAAAGAGAATAATTTTGAGTAAAATTATGACGAATAATTCTTAAAAAACGCTTTACATCACCACTACTCTATGGTATACTAAAACACGTTCTGACGGTCGTTGGAACGTATCTGGCTCCGTGGTCAAGCGGTTAAGACATCGCCCTTTCACGGCGGTAACACGGGTTCGATTCCCGTCGGAGTCACTACACGAACAGAATATGAGGCATAAAAAATGTGCCACTGCATATACTGGAAGTGTTACAACAGAATATGGCGACATAGCCAAGTGGTAAGGCACGGGTCTGCAACACCCTTATCACCAGTTCGAATCTGGTTGTCGCCTCTTTCAAGAGAATCTTTTATAGATTCTCTTTTTTTTACGCGAGTAGCGAGAAAAATCGCATGCTTGCATGCAGATTTGGCGAGCACCGCGATAACTCGAGAAACTCGCAAAGCGTGTTTCTCGTAGTTGGCGAGCAGCTTAAGAAACTTCAATTCCATGCACCTGCAAAAATTCCTTCGCAATCTTCGAAAGGTGCCGGTCTTTGCTGATAATAAAAGCACTCATAATATAAAGATTTTCATCGGAAATATATTTGATACACATATCCTTAATTTCCCGCATATCTTCTTTCGTCAGGGAGACTAAGGCTACACTTCCAAAAGATCGTGCCCACTCAATGGCAGTGGTTTTCGGAGAAGTAATCATGGAAACATTTGGTGAAAGAAGATAGTGTCCAAAAGAAGCATAAACAATATCCAGACAGTCAAAAGGAATTGCCAGCGGGTAGTTGGCAAGGTTCGGGACAGAAAGCTTTCCTTTGATTTTAGCCAGGGGATGGTCTTTTGGAAACAGGGCAACAATATCCTCCTTTTCATAAGGATAAAGTGTAAGCGCACCATGTCCGGGTGCGGCAGAGCGGATAAGACCAATCTCTGTAATTCCATTTAAGACATTCGGAATAACAAATTCGCTTGGAATCTCATAGAAGTCATAATTAACTTTCGGGTGCTTTGCGATAAAGGCATCAAAAAATTTGTGCAGAAAATAAGGAGAGTTACCGGCTGGAATCGAAATTTTCAATAGCTCAGAGAAGCCGGCTTTCTGATTCAACAATTCATTTCGTAAGCCCTCTTCCATCATGCAAATCTCTTTGGCACGTTTGTAAAAGATTCTTCCTGCATCCGTCAGCTCTAAAGAACGGTTTCCCCGGAGAAGAAGCTTCGCACCATAGGTTTTCTCAATATTTTTTAACTGGTTACTCAAAGAAGGCTGTGCAATCAGAAGCTTGTTGGCAGCAGCTACGATACTGCCGCAATCTACAATAGTTACAAAGTTACGGTAAGAATCTAATGTCATAATAAAATACCTCTTTTGTTTTGTAGGATTATTTGAAAATATAATTTATGTGGTTTGTGGAGGGGATTGTAAAAAATGTAAGATTTCCAATGTTTGACATGATAACTGCCCGGTTCGCCGAAGTACGGATGCATTTTAAGGGCTGTTAGGGGCACTTGGAATTTCGTCTGGCATCCGGCAACGCTGGCACAGGGAAGTGCCAGCGAGGCGCATATGAACATGGATGTGAATTTGCGCCGGTTGCCAGGCTTATTCAGTTATAGGTCGAAATTCTTAGTGCCCCTTGCAGACATTATTCAGCATCCGTACTCGGCGGACAGAGCAGTTATCCTCTCAAAGCAATGGAAAGACAGTTTATAATCAAGAAAAACATGTAACTAAGAACTGCAGACATTTCATATCAGATAAAATGATCTTCCTGCATAACCGGCTAATTATATTGAAGTAAATATTTTTTCAATCTTCCTCCACACAATATAATAAAAATATTATAGAAATCAAGTAAAAATAGTATTTTTATTATAAAACGATTTCTATTATAATGCAAATGTATGTAAAGCAAAGGTGCAATACGGGGACGTGTTGTACCTTTCGTATTTTTCATAGTTACAATACATCCGAAGGAGACAGAACATTCTCCGGCGGATATATAATGATGGATAAGAGGATATAGATAAAATGGAACATTATGATTTAGAAGTATGTGGTCTGAAACGTGAACTGCCTTTTGTTAAACTGTCAGATGGAACAGCGTATGCAAGTTTTGTGGTAATCAGTGATACAGAGCTGATTGAGAAAGCAGGTAAGGAACTGGCGGCATTTGCCAATGGAGCGGAAATTATCCTGACCATTGAAGCAAAGGGAATTGCCCTGGCGTACGAGATTTCAAAGCAGCTTCATATGAAGGAATTTGTGGTAGTCCGGAAAAGCGTGAAGTCCTATGTGAAATCATTTATCCAGGATGCGGTGCATTCCATTACAACAGAGGGAAATCAGGACATTTTTCTGGATGAAACGGATGCAGAGAAGTTAAAGGGAAAGAAAGTTGCAATTGTGGATGATGTGATTTCAAAAGGAGAATCCCTGGCTGCGGCAGAGCGTCTGGTGCAGAAAGCCGGAGGAGAGGTTTGCAGCAGGCTTGCAATTCTGGCAGAGGGAAAAGCGGCAGAGCGGACAGATATCACATTTTTACAGAAACTACCATTGTTTCAGAAAGGAAAAGAATCCTATGAGCCTGTTGATTAAGAATGTTGCGATTGCAGATGTGTTGGAAGATAAGATAAAAACCGGGGATATTTATATCAGAAATGGTCGTTTTGAGAAAACTGCAGAGCATATTGATGCCAGTGAAATAGAAGAAAAGGAGCATCTTACGGTAATCAATGGGGAAGGGCTTACTGCCCTGCCGGGATTAATTGACGCCCATACCCATGTGGAGCTTAGCATGTTAAGCAGTGCATCTTTTGCAGAGGCACTGATACAAAACGGAACCACAGCAGCAGTCTTAGACCCTCATGATGCAGTAAATGTCTTAGGACATAAAGGTGCAAAATATCTGATGGAAGAGATGAAGGAGACAGAGCTTACACCAGTCTGGATGGCATCTCCCTGTGTTCCGTCAGCACCGGGATATGAAGACTGTTATGGACAGGTGATGCTTTCTGATGTCAAAGTGATGGTGGAAGAATATGGCATGTATGGAATTGCAGAAGCCATGGATTATAACCGGGTCATTGCAAAGGAAGCTTCTTTAAAAGAAATCTTGGATTATGGAAAAGAAAAAGGTTTAAAAATAGACGGACATGCGCCGGGTGTATTGGGAGCTGACTTAGATACCTATATTGCAGCAGGCGTAAGCTCTGATCATGAGAGTGTAACGGTGGAGGAAATGTTAGAAAAATTCAGAAAAGGAATGTATGTCATTATCCGCCGTGGCTCCTTAAAAGAGCCTGCAAGTGCAAAAGAATTCTTAGATAAAGCAGGAGACAGCGACCATATTTTACTTTCTACCGATGGCTGTATTACAGCAAAAGATATGGCAGAGCATGGACATATGAACTATGCACTGGCGCAGATTGTGAAAGAAGGTGTGGAGCCGCTTCAGGCAATCAAGCTTGCTACGGTTTATCCGGCAGCAGCCTATGGATTAAAGGATAGAGGTGTCATTGCAGAAGGATATCGTGCAGACATGATACTTGTGAAGAATTTAACAGACTTTAAGGTGCAGGATGTTATTGTAAACGGAGAAATTGCAAAGGCTTCTTATCCGCGAATGGATTATCCGAAAGAAGTGATCCATTCCATAAAGCGGGATGATTTAAAAGAAGGAGAACTTACGATTCCATTGCCGGAAGGCTGCATAGATGGCGAAGTAAAAGTCAATATTGTAAAAATCGTGGACGGAACCTTAGAGACAATTCACGAAGAGAGAAAGCTTCCGGTAAAGAACGGTGCACTCATTTTAGAGGATGACTTAATGTATTGTGCAGTAGTAGACCGCTACCGGAAAGATGGTTCCATCGGAATCGGCATCATCAGCCAGGCAGGAGCACTGCAGGGAGCATTTGCCGGTTCGGTAGGACAGGATACCCAGAATCTGATTGCATTTGGAACTTCTCTTTCAGATATGACGCTGGCATTTAATCAGGTCATTGTAAAACAGGGTGGTCTTTCTTATGTAAGGGATGGAGAAGAGAAACAATTTGTGGGACTTCCGGTACTTGGCATTTTAAGTCAGAAGCCAATGGATGTATTTGTAAAGGAAACAGATAGACTTTTAGCTGATTTGTGGGAACATGGCTGTATTCTTAAGAATCCAATCCTCACTATGAGTCTTCAGATTTCCCTTGCTGTTATTCCGGAGATGGCAATTACCAACCGGGGATTATTGGATATTATAAATAATCGATTTATTCCAGTTTGTGAACTGGTTTAGATAAAACAAAAGAAAGGACGTTTATTATGGAAAAGTTTTTCAAACTGAAAGAAAATGGTACCAGCGTAAAAATCGAGTTTATTGCAGGTATCACAACATTTGTTACCATGGCTTACATCATCATGGTAAATCCGGCAATGCTTGCCACACCTTTTGAAGGAACCGATATGTATGATAAGGTATTCAACGGCGTATTTTTTGCCACCTGTCTGTCCGCATTTTTAGGAACCTTCTTAATGGGAGTTCTTGCCAAATTACCGTTTGCCCAGGCACCTGGTATGGGAATGAACGCATTCTTTACTTACACCGTAATGCTTGGCATGGGTTATTCCTATGAAGCATCACTGGCAATGGTATTCATTTCCGGTGCATTATTTATTCTGATTACTTTATGTTCCTTCCGGGAAAAAATTGTAATGGCAATTCCGAAAAATATAAAAGTTGCCATATCAGTGGGTATCGGATTATTCCTTGCATTTATCGGCTTCCAGGATGCCGGTCTTATTGTAGGAAATGAAAGCACCATGGTATCTTTGGTGGATTTCTCTACTTTCTCTGAAAATCCGGTGGCTTGCTGGGGCGCAATTTTAGCCTTCTTTGGAATCGTACTTACCACCGTTCTTTATAAGAAAAAAGTAACCGGTTCTATTTTAATCAGTATTTTTGTAGTAACTATTCTTGGAATTTTCACCGGAAATACGGTATTTGATGGTTTCCAGATTAACTTCGGTGCCCAGGTAAAAGATTTCGCAGATGTTTCCTTATTCGCATGCTTCCGCGGTTTCCGGGAATTATTTATGGGAAGCTCGGTAGGACAGGCAATTTTAACTTTAATCATGCTGATTATCACCTTCTCCATGGTTGACATGTTTGATACGATCGGAACCTTAATCGGAACTGCAAAATCCGCAAATATGTTAGATGAAGATGGAAATATCCCAAATGCAAAGAAGAGCCTTCTCTGTGATGCAATCGCAACGGTAGGCGGTTCTATATTTGGTACTTCCACCGTTACCACTTATGGTGAATGTATCTCCGGAATCAGCGTAGGAGGAAGAACCGGACTGACTTCTGTATTTACAGCAATCATGTTCTTAGCGGCAATCATCTTTGCTCCGTTTGTAAGCATCATCCCATCCTGTGCAACAGCACCGGCATTAATCTTCGTAGGTGGTCTTTTGTTAAGTGCCATCAAAGATATGGAATTTGATGATGTATCTGAAGCAATTCCGGCATACCTGGCATTAATCATGATGCCGCTTACCTACTCCATCGCAAACGGAATTGCCGTTGGATTGATTGCTTATACATTAATTAAAATCTTTACCGGAAAGTTCAAGGAGTTAAACATTATCACCGTGGTATTATCCGCACTCTTTGTTATCCGTTATCTGATGATTTCCTTATAATCTTTTGAAGAACTGCATAAGAAAAGCGCAGGGCAATGAATGCTCTGCGCTTAAACTTTTTAGCTATGTAATAATTCTACTGTGGCTGATTTGGATTCTGCTGTTCTGGCTGCTGATACTGCTGCTGACCATTGAACTGCTGTGACTGTCCATTGAACTGTGGCTGTCCGTTGAACTGCTGCTGTCCATTAAACTGCTGCTGTCCGTTAAACTGCTGCTGTCCGTTAAACTGCTGCTGTCCATAATAAGCCTGCTGTGCCTGATTTACCTTTGGAGCTACAATGCCGTAAGCCCAGTTTGCAAGTCCGTTTAATCCAGGAACGTTTGCTTCGTTTCCTTTGGCTGTGTTTACAAGAGCCATGATACAGAAAATCAGAACTACAAGGCTTACAATACCATCAATGACAGAAATTGCTGTTCCCCATACAGAACCCATAAGAGGTATCTGGTATAAGAAATCGAAAATGTTTAAAATACCATTTACGATATCTGCAAAGATACATAAGAAAAATGCCTGAATTACCTGACGGGAAGCCCACTCATTTTTCTCAACAATGAGAACAAAGCCAGCCAGTAATGCAAGAACGGTGCTGTATCCTAAGAATGCAAGGATAAAAGCTGCTACTGCATAAAATGATAATCTGATACCTAATTTACCTTTTTCCATTATATTTGTTCCTCCTGAAATGGTTTAATATTTTACAATATATAAGTATACTGTTCTTATGAGAAAAAAGCAAATGGATTCAGGAAAGAATAAGCAAAAAAGAGGTAAAATGCAGGAGAAAAAAACTGTGAATTCTCTCTTGACGGATACGCACAGCTTTGGTAAACTATATGAGTGTGAATTGACACAATTAAATATGTGGCGTCTTAGCCAAGTGGTAAGGCACGGGTCTGCAACACCCTTATCGCCGGTTCAAATCCGGCAGACGCCTTTTTAAAGAGAACCGAAGAGGTTCTCTTTTTTTAATAGTAGTTGTAATATGAAAGTATGCAGAAATGAAATCCCGGAAAAGCCTATTATAATAAAAGCTGCTAACACATATCCGGTTATTTTTGGTAACAATATGGGAATAGAAACTGGTAGTGCATTTATGCAAATACATAAAAAAGTAGCTGGAAGATATTTAAAAGTCAATATAACTGCATTTTTTACGGTATATTTTAAAGTAGTTCTGTATTGATCCGGAAGAAAAAATGCATAAATAAGAAAACCCTGCAATAACAACAAAATAAGAAATTGTATACAGAGAGTGAGAGACCTGAAAAAGGTTTCTGGCATAAAAGGTAAAATGTATAAGTTAATCAGACAAAATATAAATAAAATCATTACAGGTAGCCAAAGAAGAATATTCTGCTTTAAATTTTTTCTCCAAAAGAAAAAATAAGTTCTTGCAATATAGGATTCTGTATTTTGTGAAAGTTTTAAATTTGTTTGATAAAGGGCGTAAAAGGATACCCCGATTGTAATGATAGGAAGGGATGTAATAATGAATAAAAAATTTAAAGCAATTAAACTGGTAAATTTGTTGATAAATCGAAAAAATTTACCATCAAGTGAAAAGAAGTTTTCCATAGTATAATATCCTTTCAAAATTAATTCTATATTGTGGAATCCCGGATAATAAGTTTTGTTTTATATTCCATATATGAATGAGGAGAGTTTGGATATTGTATCCGCTCTAACATCTGGCGGGCTGCAGCAATACCAAGGTATTTTTTTGGAGTCTGTATTGTAGTGAGAGAAGGCGTAATCCTTTCAGAAGCAGGAATATCATCAAATCCTACTACACTTACATCTTTTGGAATCTGATAACCCAAAAATTGAAGAGCATATATTAATTGGATTGATATATGGTCATTCCCGCAAATAAATACATCCGGAACAGAAGCCATCTTTTGTAATTTTTTAACGACTGTTTGAAAGTCCTGAAATTCATCAGAAGTTTCTGTTAATAAGCAATGTTTCCGGTCTAGTTCCAGGTGATTATCAGAAAGACATTCTTGTAATGCATCAAAACGTTCCTGAAAACCTCGTCCTACATTTGCGGAATAAATATCTCCAACAAAGGCAAAACGCTCGGCACCCTTGGAAATTAAATAATTTACAATCCGGTGAATATTTTTTTTGTTCTCCATAGTAACAATATCTATCATATCTAAAACAGGATTATAATCCTTTGGTAAATCAACAGTAATAATTGGAAGATTATATTGTGACAATGCATTGCAGATAGCCCCATCACAAATTTCCACTAGAATAATACCTTTAATGGAAGGATCTTTTAATGCAGTAGGAAAATCCATTGTTTTCAAATCACTTTCAGACATGATTCCAATTACAAGATGATAATGTGCATTAGATAAGATGGATTCAATACCTGTTAAAACCGCAGTCCAGAATTCAGAGTCTGGTGCATAGGTTTTGGTAAGAAACAGGATAGAACCATTATTCACATTAGATGGAGAAGTAACATCTCCCGATTCGGAAAAAAGTTCTTTGTTTATGTTATTGTAATTCAGTTCTCTGGCTTTATTTAAAACCCGCTGTTTTGTTTTCGAAGAAACTTCATTACTGTTTTTTAAAGCTTTAGCAACAGTATTTCTGGATAAGTTTAATTCTTCGGCTAATTGTTTAATCGTGCATTTCATACTTCTACCTCCAGATTTATTGTAACACTTTATTAAAAATAAAGGAAGAAGAAAATGTGCGAAAAATAAAAATGCACGAAATGCACAAAATAACAATGAAAAGATGTATAACATGTATAAAACAACAGTTTTTATTATGTAAAAAAAATAGAAAATGATAAAATTGAGAAAGCTATGTTGAAAATAAATAGTGCATATGCTACAATTTAAGCATAAAAAGAACGAAAAAAACGTGCAAATAGTGCAAAGAGAGGTGCGTATGAAAAAATTATTGTACAGACCAAAAGATGCATGGGTTGGAGATTTAATACCATATTATGAAAATGGAACTTTTTATGGTTATTATCTGCATGATCCAAGAATCAGGGACAAGGAGTATGCAGAAGAAACTACCTGGCATCTTGTAACAACAAAAGACTTTGTAAATGTGGAATACAAAGGGGAAGCAATCAAGAGAGGAGGAGATGACAAGCCAAATAAGAATGCTTACACTGGTTCCGTAATAAAAGACAAAGAAAATCTTTATCATGCATTTTTTACTGCGTATAATGAAGATATAAAAATTAATGGAAAAAGTGTACAGTCTGTAATGCAGGCAGTAGGAACAGATTTAGAACATCTTAATACGGTAGAAGAATTTTTGTTTGTTTCTGATGGAAAGCAATATGAAGAATTTGACTGGCGGGATCCATTTGTATACTGGAACGAAGAAGATGAATGTTATGACATGCTTCTGGCTTCAAGAATTAAAGGAGGAGGTGAATTAAGGGGAGGCTGTATTGCATTGTGTAAGTCAAAGGATTTGAAACAATGGACCTATGAAAAACCGTTTTATGCCCCTGGCATGTATATCACCATGGAATGTCCTGAAATTTTCAAGATGGGAAATTACTGGTATCTGGTTTTCTCCACTTTTTCGGATCAATTTACTACACATTATAGAATTTCAAAAAGTCCAAACGGACCATGGGAAATTCCTGAAGATGATGTCTTTGACACCAGATCAGATTATGCAATCAAAACCGCATCAGATGGACAGCGAAGATTTGCATTTGGATGGATTGCAAGCAAATATGGAAATAAAGATTTTGGACCATGGGAATGGGGTGGAACAATGGTGTTCCATGAATTGATTCAGAATCCGGAAGATGGAACATTAAAAGTCCGGGTTATTCCAGGTGTGAAAGAGTTCTATGATGAAGTACAGGATTTGAAACCAGCAGCAGGCTATAATAGCCGGATAACAAAGACAGAAAAAGGAATTCATGTAATAAGTGATACCTTAGGCTCCGGTGTCTATGAAATTCCGGAAGATTGCTTTTCGATTGAAATGGATGTCTGTGTGAAGCGGGGACATGAATTCGGAATAGCGTTACATGTTGATTCTGAAATGGAAAAGGGTTATTTTTTAAGAATGAATCAACGGAAAAAGGAAGTAGCATGGGATATGTGGCCACGTTCAGAAAAGGGAATCTATCAGTGGCAGATAAAAGGTGATATACCATACCAGATAGAAACATCCAGAAGGCTTCCGGATGCAGATGAATATCATTTACTGATAATAAGAGAAGATGATATCTGTATTGTGTATATTAATGATGAAATTGTATTATCTACCAGAATGTATGATCACAAAGGTGGCTATGCCGGTGTTTATGTGGTACAGGGAGAAGTGGAATTAAACAATTTTGTGATAAAAACAAGAAAAGAGAGGGATTAAAATGAAAAAGAGAATGATGAGTATTTTATTGTTAGCAACAATGGTAACAGGGTTGATTGCAGGCTGTGGTTCTACAAAAAAAGAAGCAAAAAATGATGATGATGTGGTAACTGTTACGTGGATGACATCAAGACCTGTGGATGGTGAAATAGATCAGGTAATGCATGAAATTGCAGATCAGTACAGTAAAGAAAAAGGCGGAAAGTGGAAAATTGAATTTGAAACAACAGCGGACAGACCTTCCTATTTACAGAAATTAAAGACATTAATTGCCGGAGGCAATATGCCGGATATAATTGATATTGATGCCGATCCATATTGTCAGGAGCTGGTAGATGCAGGAATGTTAGTAGATGTAAAACAATTTTTAAAAGATAATGACAGATATGATGATTTCTATCCGATTGCATTAAAATATCAGGAATTTACAGATGGTTCCATGTATACTTTACCATTAGAATATCATGTGGAAATGACATGGTATAACAAAGAAATTTTTGAACAGTATAATCTGACACCACCAACTACCATGGATGAGTGGCTGAATGTATGTAAAACCTTAAAAGATAATGGAATTACACCGATTTCGGTAGATGGTGTTGACAGATGGCCGGTACAGAGATACTTAGCAATGCTTCCATTTAGAGAAACCGGAAATGATTTTATCATTAATTTAAGAGATGGAAAAGAGAAAATGGACAGTGAAACCGGAAGAGAAGCAGCAGAATTTATGAAAGAAATGGGTCAGTATTTTAATGATGGATTTGCTGCAACAGACTATGCAACAGCACAATCAATGTTTTTAGATGGAAAATCTGCAATGTATTATATTGGTGACTGGGAAATCGGCGCTATGCAGGATGCATATAAGCAGGGTAAAATTGATTATTTTTATCTTCCTACTATTGAAGGTGCAAAAACACAGCCAAATGAATTTTGTATAAATTCTGGAATTGGTATGGCATTTAATGCAGAAACATTTGATGAAAAAACAAAAGATTTTATCTTATATGTAATTGATAATTATGGTAAATTATATGCTGGAAAACAGCAGATGTCTCCAATTAAAACCGATTTACCGGATGATGTTGAATACTCAGATCTTTATCTGAAAATTCAGGAAGATATGCAGTCTACAGGTGAAAACTTCCTGAAGCCTTGGGATACATACCTTGATTCCAATACCAATACCGTTATGCAGGATAATTTATTATTGCTGGCATCCGGTGATTTATCAGTAGACGATTTTTGTAAACTGGTAGATGATTCTATTGCAGAATATACAAAATAAGTAAATGACATATCGAGATATGTATTATCATGATTGGTAATACATATCTCGTAACAGATTTATATAAATGAAAAGGAAGGAGTTATAATGGGCGTTATAAGAAACAAAAAGGCCTTTCTGGCATTTTTACTTCCAGGATTATTGTTCTATATTTTGGCAGTATTTTATCCAATAGAAGAGTCTATTCGATTAAGTTTTATGAAATGGGGAGGAATAGGAAAAAAGCAGTTTGTCGGATTGCAAAATTATGTGACTATGTTTCACGACGAAGTTTTTTATAAGGCATTTTTTAACAATCTGATTTACCTTGTTATTGTAGTTTCCATGCAATTATTAATTGGACTGTTTTTTGCAATATTGCTGACATATATGACAAAGCATGTGACACTGGTTAAAACGTTGTATTATGTACCATGTATTATTACAACAGTTGCTATCACACAGCTTTTTAGAAGTATGTACTCAACAGAGCCTATGGGATTATTGAATCAGATATTACAAAAAGTAGGTTTAGGTGGAATGGTAACGTCCTGGCTTGCGAAAGTAAGTACTGTATTACCAGCTGTATCCATACCGGAAGGATGGAGATTTACTGGAATGTATATGGTTATATTTTATGCTGCACTGGTTTCATTAGATCCTTCTGTATATGAGGCTGCCAAAATAGATGGCGCTTCTGAAATGCAGATATTATTTAAAATTAAAATGCCATTGATAAAAGATATTATACTTCTGACTTTGACGATGTGTTTGACAGGAGCATTAAGAGGATTTGATATTCCATTTTTATTGACAAGTGGTGGACCGGGAAATGCCAGCGAATTAATGTCTACATATATGTATAAAAAGGCGTTTTCAAGTAACCAGTATGGTTATGGCAGTACTTTAGCGGTGTTTATTATTATTGAAAGTATTTTAGTTGTTTATATTTTAAGAAAAATTTTTACTTCAAAGGAACAAAAAGAAGAAAAAAGAATTGAAAAAGAACGCATCAGAAGGAATAGGAGGGGAAATCATTGAAGAAAAAAATAATAAAAATAATATTTGCAGTATTGATTATTCTCTTCTTAATCATTCAGATATATCCGGTCATATGGTTGTTTGTTGCAAGTGTGAAACCAACCGTAGAGTTGTCAGCAGCTCCATTTGCATTTCCAAAGAGTATTACGCTGGAAAATTTTTCTAAGGTTTTATCAGATGGTAAAATCGGTATGTATATGTGGAATAGTTTAAAGGTGACCGCTATTTCGCTGATTCTGATTGTAGTATTAAGTTCTACTGCAGGATATGCATTGTCAAAATTTAAAGTAAGAGGAACAAAAACAATTTATTCTTTCTTTACATTTGGAATTATGGTTCCAGTACAGATTACATTAATACCATTATTTATTTTTTATAGTAAACTAGGTATTTTAAATACAAGTTTTTCTTTAATATTACCACAGGTAGGATTTGCATTACCTTTATCAGTTATGATGTTTGTAAGTTTTTACGAATTTGTTCCGAATGAATTGATAGAGGCAGCGGTTGTTGATGGGTGTTCACCGCTTCGGACTTTTATTCAGATTGTGTTCCCATTAGCAAGAAATACCGTTATTACAATTGCTTCCATGTATAGTATTCTGATTTGGAATGACTTTATTTTTGCAAATACATTTATTAGTGATACTTCAGCCAAGACAGTGGCAATGGGATTAAAAGATTATGTCGGAGCATTTGGAAATGTGGACTGGGGTTCAACATTTGCTGCAATAGCAATTTCAATTCTTCCTCCACTGGTAATCTATTTTGCGTTAAATAAATGGGTAACAGCTGGAATGACTATGGGTGCAACGAAAGGATAAGGTATAAAATGGATAAAAATATGATTATGCTGCCAGGAACAGCAGCAATGCTTCCCTATCTGACACATGGAAAAAGCAGGGCGATTAATGCTGAAAACAGGACGGGAGAAAAGGGAAAAGGTGGTATGGCAGCCAGCGGTCTCGGAAAATCAAGAAAAGGCAGTCCTTGTTTGAATGATATCCAGCCGGGAGAGACGGTCGTTTTAGGAGAAATAGATGGTCCGGGAATTATTCATCATATATGGATAACAACGGATAATAAAACGTCAGAAGGAGATTGCTTTGTTCTTAGGGACCTGGTTCTCAGAATGTATTGGGATGGCGAGGAAAATCCATCCGTAGAAGCACCGTTAGGGGATTTTTTCTGTTGTGGATTTGGAAAAGAGTGTTATATTAATTCCAGTCTTATAACAGTTGTCCCATCCAGAGGGTTAAATTCTTATATTCAGATGCCATTTAAAAAGAGAGCAGTTATTACATTAGAAAATCAGCATGCAAATGCAATTCCGGCTTTTTTTTATCAGATTGATTATAATTTATACAATTATCTGCCAGAAGAAACGGAATATTTTCACGCAAGCTGGAGGAGAGAAGCTCTTACCGAGCTGGGAAAAGATTATGTTATTGCAGATGGAATAAAAGGTAGTGGTCATTATATCGGTACATATATAGCATTGTCTACACTTCAAAGATATTGGTGGGGTGAAGGAGAAGTAAAGTTTTATATTGATGGAGATGAACAATATCCAACAATCTGTGGAACCGGAATGGAAGATTATTTTGGAGGTTCCTGGAGTTTTGCCAAACATGAAAACGGAAAAACGATAGAACAGACATATACAACTCCTTTTCTTGGATATCCATATTATTCAAGGCATGATGATCTGGTAAATAATTTATACCATAATGATGATTGTCCACCAATGCGCGGTTTTTATCGCTGGCATGTCATGGATCCAGTATTTTTTGATGAGGAGCTTAAGGTTACTGTGCAACAGATTGGTGTTGGACATAAAGGTTTATTTGAACGTCAGGATGATTTGTCAAGTGTTGCATACTGGTATCAGAAGGAACCACATAATGTTTTTTCAAAGCTTCCTGAGAAAGAAAAAAGATGGCCAAGATAGAAAAGGGAGCAGAAAGGTCAATTGATGTCAAAGGAAAAAATGCTTCAGGAAATTGAACGGGCACAAATAGTAATTAATCAGAATAAAGAAAAAGTTTCACAGGGAAAAATGAGGCAGAAATACCACTTTATGGCAGAAACGGGATGGATTAATGATCCAAATGGATTGATATATTTCAAAGGAAAGTATCATTTTTTCTATCAGTATAATCCATATCAGAGTTTTTGGGAAAATATGCACTGGGGACATGCTGTCAGTGATGATTTGATTCATTGGGAGTATCTTCCGGTTGCATTAGCACCAAGTGAACCTTATGAAGATCATTTGAAGGGTGGATGTTTTTCCGGAAGTGCAATTGAATTTGACGGAAAGCTATATTTAATATACACAGCAGCAACGAATCATGGAAATGGATTTGTCCAGACACAGTGTGTTGCTTATAGTGAAGATGGTATTCATTTTGAAAAATATGAAAAAAATCCAGTTTTAACAGCACCGGAAGGGATTTCGTCAGATTCCTTCCGGGATCCCAAGGTATGGAAACACGAAGAAAGCTATTATATGGTATGCGGAGCTTCAAAAAATCAAAAAGGACAGGCGTTATTGTATCGCTCGGAAGATTTGATACATTGGACATTTATAAATGTATTAGCAGAAAGCAGGGGAGAATGGGGAACCATGTGGGAATGTCCTGATTTCTTCCGTATAGGAAACCGGTATGTTTTAACTTTTTCACCTATTGATGCAGGAGAGAGGACTTGTGTGTATTTAACCGGTTCGTTTGATTATGATACCGGCAAGTTTGATTATGATGTTTCAGGAGAAATTGATTGGGGTTTTGATTATTATGCACCACAATCATTTCAGGCACCTGATGGAAGAAGAATTATGGTTGCATGGGCAAATGAATGGGAATGGATGCCGTTTTTTAAAGACTGGGGACCGACTTACAGGGAAGACTGGTGCGGATTCTTTAATTTTCCGCGCGAAGTTAATATGACCAAAAGTGGAAGATTGAGTTTTGTTCCGATACGGGAGTTAAAAAAATGTAGAAAAAAAACTGGTAAATATGTTCAGGACAAGTTGGTGATTTGTGATTCGCAACAAGAGTTAAAATCAGATGATGGAATAGCATTTGAGCTGAAATTTAATATAAATTTACGAGCGAGCAATGCACAGCAATTACTTGTAAAATTAAGATGCGATGAAATAAATCAAACAGTTTGTATATTTGATTTGAAGAATGGGGAATTAAAAGTAAATCGTAATAAGGCAGATGGATGGAGTAAAGGGATATCACACAGTATACTCTTTTTAAAAGAAAAAGATGTATTAGATGTTCATATTTTATCTGATCAAAGTTCCTTAGAATTATTTACTGATAATTATCAAAATAATCATTCTATGAATGTATTTGCGGGAAATGAACAAAATAAAATATATTTTCAGGCAGTAGAAGGAAGTGTTGTGCTGGAAAATGTAGAAGTGTATGGAATTGAACCGTGAAAAAATGAATTTCATTTCATGGTATGATGATATAGAAGAAAAGGAAATGATAAACCAGTTCGGAAAAGAACTGGTTTCATTTCTATAAAAACAAAAGGAAGAAATATAGGAGGAATCGTAATATGAAAAAGAGCTTTGATGTTATTGCATTGGGAGAATTATTAATTGATTTTACGATGAATGGACAGAGTGAACAGGGGAATGATTTGTTTGAAGCATGCCCTGGTGGAGCGCCATGTAATGTTCTGGCAATGTTAAATGAAATGGGAAAGAAAACAGCATTTATTGGCAAAGTTGGAAAAGACCAGTTTGGAAAATTGCTTCGAAATACGTTAAATGATATTGGAATTGATACCTCCAATCTTTTTACAGACAGTACTGTAAATACAACACTTGCATTTGTACATACATTTCCGGATGGTGACCGTGAGTTCTCTTTTTATCGTAATCCGGGTGCTGATATGATGCTGACAGAAGATGAAATTAATACAACATTTATTTCCCAGGCAAAAATTTTCCATTTTGGAACGTTATCTATGACACAGGATAGTGTAAGAGCTGCAACAAAGAAAGCGGTTAAAGCGGCAAAGGAGAGTGGAGCACTCATTTCATTTGATCCAAATTTAAGGGAACCTTTGTGGAGTTCATTAGAATTAGCCAAAGAACAGATGAATTATGGATTTAGTCAATGTGATATATTGAAAATCTCTGATAATGAGATTCAGTTTGTTACTGGAAAAGAAGATTATGATGAGGGAATCAGATGCCTTCAGGAAAAATATCAGATACCACTCATTCTCTTAACAATGGGAAAAGAAGGAAGCCGCGCTTATTATAAGGGAATGCGTGTGGAATGTAGTGGATTTTCTGTAAAGACAATCGAGACAACAGGTGCAGGAGATACGTTTACGGGAAGTGTGCTGAATTATCTTCTGGAACATGATTTTAATAATTTGACAGAAAAGCAGTTGGAGGAACTTTTAAAGCTGGCAAATGCAGCGGCAGCTATAGTGACAACCAGAAAAGGTGTTATCCGTGCAATACCAAAAAAGAGTGAAATAGAAGAACTGCTTCAAAGGAATATGTTATAATTTATAAAAAGATTTGGACAATAAAAAGAGCTGTGGCACAGTCAGAGGTTGGGTCGGTCAGCTCTTTTTTTTGTAACCTTTTCCCATCTTCACTTGTATATATAGTGAAAGGCCTTTTAAACAGAAAAGAAATATGAGGGATCACTCATGAGAATAGCAACTGAGGTATTAGTGGAAAAGTATAAAGACCATTTATTTGCAGCGGCATTCAATGTCTGTAAAAATGCAGCAGATGCCGATGATGTGGTGCAGGATACTTTTCTTCAATATCATACAACCAACAGACAATTTGAAAATGAGCAGCATATCAGAGCATGGCTCATTCGGGTGGCAATCAATAAAGCAAAGAACATCAATCTTTCTTTCTGGCGGCAGAAGGGTGTGCCGTTAGAAGAATATATGGAGACACTGACATTTGAGACACCAGAAGCCCAGATACTGTTTACAGAAGTCATGAAGCTTCCAGAGAAGTATCGAATCGTCATACATTTATTTTATTATGAGGATTACACCATCCGGGAAATCGCGAAGATTATGAATGTGACAGAAAGCAACGTGAAGGTCAGGTTGACGCGTGGTCGCAGACTGCTCAGAAATGTATTAAAGGAGGAATGGGAAAATGACAGATAAAGAAAGATATAAACAGGCTTTTTCTTCTTTGCATGCCTCCGGACATATTTCTTTGGAGGTCAATATGAATCATAATAGAAAATTTCATCCAACACGTAAATTAATCGCAGCAAGTGCCTGCGCCATATTGTTGTTAGGTGGCAGCAGTGCCTATGCAGCGTATCATTTCCTAAGTCCGTCACAGATTGCGGATGAAGTAGCGGACAATGGAGCATTGAGCCGGGCATTTGCCGGAGAGGATGCGGTAAGCGTCAATGAGACACAGCAGAGCAATGGCTATGATATTACCTTATTAGGACTGGTGTCCGGAGAAAAATTAGAGCTTTGTGTACCACAGGAAACTCGGGAAAATGTCAGCAAATCACATACTTATGCAGCTGTTGCAATTGCAAAAAGTGATGGAACCGATATGGAATACCGTAATTTTTTTGTGGCACCGTTAATCAATGGCGTGTCTGTTTTGGATGCCAATGCAGCAACCATGGATGAGACACTTACCTGGTTCTGTAAAGATGGAGTTCTTTATGAGCTGATAGAATGTGATGATTTGGAAATATTTGCAGACCGCGGTGTACAGTTGGGAATTGTGGACAGCTTCGGGAGCGAAACGGCTGCATTTCGAATGGACAATGAAAGTGGCTCTTACCGTAAAGTGGAAGACTATGCTGGCACAATTGCACTTTTCACCCTGCCATTAGATAGCACTAAGGCAGACCAGGCGGCAGCGGAGGAGTACCTTAAGAAGCTTGAAGAAGCTGAGGCAGGAGCTGAGGCAGGAGCTGAGGCAGCAGATACGGAAGGAACTGCCGGCAGAGCAGAAGTCAGCGTAATTACCGGAGCAGAAAGTAAAGCTGCAGCAGGCTATATGAATCAGCAGGTCAGAGATTTCGTGGATGGAATTACAGCAGATAATTTATCGGATTATTTTGAAATCGTAAAGGATTATCCGGTATTTTCTGCTACACCGGACGAAAATGGCTGGGTAGATTTTGGAACACAGTATATTGAAAAAGAAGATTATGTTGCAAATGGCGGAAGCGGCGAAGTTTCCAACTGGCTTGCAGAGGATGAATATTTTAGCGTCAATGCAATTACCATGTCAGGAAACGATGGAAAAGAAGATGCTTCCACACTTCGGATTTCCGTTGTTTTCCGCAATGAAGACGGAAGTCTTACAGAAGCATTGTATCAGATAAAACCAGACTGCGTCGATTTGATAAAGTAAATTTAGTAAAGATATGACATAAAAAGAGGTTGTTACACCGGATAGATTTTTTACCAAAATCCGGCTGTGGCAGCCTCTTTTAAAAGGCATTTTCTTATGATAAGATTATGGCAAAAATGAGAAATCAGTTAAGAAAAAAGGAAGAGATAATATGGAAAAGCAGTAGCGTTTGCGGAAAAATATGGCATTGCAAAGGTCTATGATTCCATAGATGAAGTTTTTGTGGATGATGAAGTGGATATTATTTATATTACAACACCTCATAATACCCATTATGAATTTATGAAAGCCGGAAGAGGTTGTGAGCCAGAGAAAGGTATCACCAACTGGTTCAGACGAGCAGGCAACCATCTTATTAAAAAAATGATTCAGACCAGATGGCAACAGTTGCGCTTTCCATGCATTCCAAGCAGCCAAAGCGGGCAATGATAAGCTGTGAAAAGGTGTTTTTATAGCTTTCAGGTATTTATAGAAAACACTCATGGTTACAGGTTAAGGAAATCGTAAGAATTCGGACATTGACGTAATACATGATATTAATTAAGATGGAATAAGATGAGAAGTAAGGAAGTTAAAGAAAATGGAAGCTTATAGTAAAGATACCTATTTCATGAATATATTAAAACAGGTTGAGGCAGAAACCAGAATTTTGCAGTCCAAGGAGCATATCCAGCATGGAACCACCACGGTATATGAGCATTGTGTTCAGGTGGCATATGAAAGTTACCTTTTTGCAAAAGAACATCAGCTTCAGGTAGAAATGGAGCAGCTGATCCGGGGTGCATTGCTTCACGATTATTTCTTATATGACTGGCATAACCAGCTGACGCCGCATCATCTGCATGGATTTTTCCATCCGGGTATAGCATTGCGGAATGCCAGCATGGATGTGGAATTAACTCCGATAGAGCATGACATTATCAAGAAGCATATGTTTCCGCTGACACTGGTGCCGCCGAAATACTTGGAAAGCTGGATTGTCTGCTGGATTGATAAGAAATGTTCTACCAGAGAGACCTTACAGCGCAGATGCAGGGAGGAAGTATGTTAGTACAGGTAAGAGAATTTATGGGCACATGCGGAAATGTGTTCCTGCATTTTTTGGTAGCCGGCAGAATTTATTTCCTTTGGTTTGTGATTTACAGTGCAGCAGGATGGCTTTATGAAGCTACCATTTGCTCCCAGATAAAATATCATAAATTTATCAACCGTGGCTACTTAAGAGGTCCGTGGATTCCGATTTATGGAGCGGGAGCAGTGCTTAATTACTGGCTCATCGGCTGGATTGGAAATGTGCCGGCAATCTTTGTGGCAGCCATGTTTACCTCCGGCGTAGTAGAGTATATTACTTCTTATGCGATGGAGCGTATGTTCCACAAACGCTGGTGGGATTATACCAGATACAGATATAATCTGAACGGAAGAATCTGTCTTTATGGCTGCATCATATTTGGAATCGGAAACGTGATACTGCTCCGCTTCGTTCATCCGGTAATCATGCAGCTTACCGCAGCAATTCCGGAGCTGGTGCTCACCAGAGTGGTACTTTTCCTATATATTCTCTTTGTAGTTGATGTGGTTTATACGACCGTACATATGGAAACCGTCCGTGCAAGAATGGAAAAGCTGGCACGGCAGATGCGGGACCGGAAAGAATGTTACCTTTATATGGCAGGGGAGCAGAAGGAGTACTGTAAAATTTACTTCGAAGAGAAGAAGGAGCGTTGCAGCAGCTTTGTGGAAGAGAAAAAAGAACGTTGTAGCAGTTTTGTGGAAGAACGGAAAGAACTGTGTGTTCAATATGTGGAGAAAGTGAAAGACCGGTTCCGGGGGTAGAAGCCTTCGGTACCGGTTTTATAAATATTTTACTTGTTTTCTTCAAGGGCATTTGTTACAATCAACACAAAGCATATATTCTGATTTTCGAGTGGCGGAAGCCAATCTAAATTTCTGGTATCAATTCAATGAATTCTATGCTTTTAAATTCTAATTACAATTTACGAACGCATAGTGCATTGGATAGGTGGAATTTCAGAATCGGAAATGAGATATGCAATCCTGCTTTTCCTTGCACTATGGGAAAAGGAGGAAACATGAAAACTTTAGAAGAACTGAATCTGGTGGATGACTTTCTGGTAAACAGCCTGACCAGCCACAAAATTTATGGGGAACAGTCGGCGAGATACATTTTGGAATGTATTCTGCATCGGCAGATAGGAAAGCTTACGGTAGTGCCACAACGTTTCTTCTGCGGAGAGAATACAGAGACTCACGGCATTCGGCTGGATGTATATCTGGATGAAGAGAACGGAGAAATCTTTGATATAGAACCAGACCAGAATGATGGAAAAGAAGAAATCGTATCACTGCCCCGAAGAGTCCGGTTTTACCATGCGAAGATTGACGCAGGAAATCTGACAGCAGGGGATACCTATGGGAGTCTTCGGAATGTCATCGTAATCTTTATTACAACTTATGATCCCTTTGGACTGAATCGTATGGTGTATACAATCAAAAATGGATGTATCGAAGTACCGGAATTAGAATATGAGGATGGCGCACAGACGATATTCTTGTATACAAGGGGAAGGGAAGGAAACCCGCCGGAGGAATTAAAACAGCTACTGCATTACATGGAGCATTCATCCATAGAGAATGCTCCATCTGAAAACTTGAAAAAGTTACATCGGATGGTAACGGCAGTTAAGCGGGATGGAGAGGTAGGTCTTGCATATATGAAGAGTTTTGAGAGAGAAGAGCGGATTCGAAAACAAGGCGAAGCAGAAGGAAGAAAAGCCGGACTGGAAGAAGGTAAGAAAGCTGGGTTGGAAGAAGGTAAGAAAGCTGGTTTAGAAGAAGGCTTGCAGGAGGGAAAAGAAGTAGAAATCATAAAGCTCGGTCGTAAATTTGGAAAATCAGATGCCGAAATCCTGGCATTGCTGCAGGAAGAATTACAGATAACGGAAGAGCAGGCAAAACAGGTATTAGAAAAGTATGGAAAGACTTTGGATTTATAAAGCGATAAGATTCAGAAAGAAATAGCGAGTTATAGGACAAAAAAGAGTTGTATCGGAACGTCCATCAGGATAAATCGGTACAACTCTTTTGGTTTTTTTATAGATTATTTCATTACAATTTTACAGAATTTCTTCTTTCCACGTTTCAGAACAAATTCTTCTGCATTTTTGATATCATCCGGAGTATATGTGGTCTTGATGTCGGTTACTTTTTCGCCGTTGACGGTAACACCACCCTGCTCTACGGCACGACGTGCCTCGGAACGGGAAGCACAAAGTCCGGCAGAAACAAGAAGTCCCATGATATCGATAACGCCATCGCGAAGGTCTGCCTCTGCAATTTCAGCAGCAGGCATATCTGCATGATTGCCGCCGGAGAATAATGCTCTTGCACTCTCCTGTGCTTTTTTGGCTTCCTCTTCGCCGTGAACCAGATTGGTCAGTTCGTAAGCTAAGATTTCTTTTGCCTGGTTCAACTGGCTGCCTTCCCATTTATCCATTTCGTCAATCTGCTCTAATGGCAGGAAGGTTAACATACGCAGACATTTTAATACATCTGCATCGGAAACATTTCTCCAGTACTGATAGAAGTCAAATGGAGAAGTCTTATTCGGGTCAAGCCATACGGCACCGGACTGTGTTTTGCCCATTTTCTTACCTTCGGAATTCAGAAGAAGGTTGATAGTCATCGCGTAAGCATCTTTTCCAAGTTTACGACGAATCAGCTCGGTTCCGCCTAACATGTTGCTCCACTGGTCATCGCCACCAAACTGCATATTACAGCCATATTTCTGGTATAAGGTATAGAAGTCGTAGCTCTGCATAATCATGTAGTTAAACTCTAAGAAGCTTAAGCCCTTTTCCATACGCTGTTTGTAGCATTCTGCGGTCAGCATACGGTTTACAGAAAAATGAGCACCAACTTCACGCAATACTTCAATGTAATTTAAGTCCATGAGCCAGTCAGAGTTATTTACCATAAGAGCTTTGTTATCGGAGAAATCAATAAAGCGGCTCATCTGTTTCTTAAAGCAGTCACAGTTGTGCTGAATGGTTTCCGGTGTCATCATCTGACGCATGTCAGTACGTCCGGATGGGTCTCCGACCATGGCGGTTCCGCCACCAATCAGGGCGATTGGCTTGTTGCCAGCCATCTGGAGACGTTTCATTAAGCAAAGTGCCATGAAATGTCCAACATGAAGGCTGTCTGCGGTTGGGTCAAATCCAATATAAAAAGTAGCTTTTCCATTGTTGATGAGCTCTCTAATCTCGGCTTCATCAGTTACCTGGGCAATCAGGCCACGGGCAACTAATTCATCATATAATGTCATAATAAAAATCCTTTCTGAAAATATATTTTTTAAAATTTTGGGAAATGTTTTTATCCTGTTTCCCGCATAAAAAAGCCCCCGTCCTATGAAAGGACGAGGGCGAAGTCTCGTGTTACCACCTTTTTTCACAGATTATTCGCATAACCTGCCTCAGTAAGTGTCCGTCACCGACAGGACTGCCATCTGCAGTGCCTTAAGGATATCTGGCAACTTACGCATCGATAACGTGTGCTAATCCGTCGCAGCCTACTCATTCCAATTTGCACAAACCATTCATTTGTAAAGTTTAATTTTGATTTGACAAATATTGAATATTTGGTGCGAAGCTCCGGGATGTATTCATAACAAGCTGCCCCTGTACCTCTCAGCAACCGGTGACTCTCTGTAGGTTTCCTTTGCTATTACTCGTTCCCATCAAAGCCTGTAACTGCCTTAATTATCCCCATTATAGGGGGTAACTTAAAATTTGTCAAACATAAGATTTTAAAAGCCGGATTTAAAAATTTGTTATTTATTGTTTAACAAATCTTAAGGAAATGTAAATTGACAAATTGCTTTAATTGTGTAATTGTATTAATGAAGTAATACACAAAAAGAAAATTGAAGATAAAAGGAAAGTTCATTCGTTTTAGTAAACAGAGATACAGGAGGTTAGGAAAATGAAGAAAATCACATTTACAGTACCTTGTTATAATTCACAGGATTATATGAAACGTTGCATAGATTCTCTTCTGGTATGCAAGGAGGAAGGGGAAATTATCATTGTAGATGACGGCTCTACCGACAGAACCGGAGAGATTGCCGACGAGTATGCAAAGGAATATCCGGATATTGTGAAAGTCATACATAAAGAAAACGGTGGACATGGTTCCGGCGTAAATGCAGGACTTGAGGCAGCCACAGGAACTTATTTTAAAGTGGTGGATTCCGATGACTGGCTGGATGAGGAAAGCTTAAAGGAGCTTCTTTCAGAACTTCGGGAATGGGAGTGGCAGGAAAAAGAAGTGGATCTGGTAGTCTGCAATTATGTCTATGACCACTTTTATGAAAATAAGACAAAGCCAATGCGCTATACCAATGTATTTCCGGAGAAGAAGATTTGTACATGGAATGACATGGGTAATTTCAAGCCGTCCCAGTACCTTGTGATGCATGCGTTGCTTTACCGCACCCAGATATTGCGGGATTGCAGGCTGCAATTGCCGAAGCACACCTTTTATGTGGACAACATATTTGCATATAAACCATTGCCTTATGTGAAAAATATCTGTTATCTGAATCTGGATTTGTATCATTATTTTCTGGGAAGAGATGACCAGTCCGTGAATGAAAAGGTCTTAATGAAGCGGATTGACCAGCAGATTAAGGTGACCAAACTGGTGTCAGACTGCGTGAACCTTGGTGAGGTATCGAAAACTTATCCGAAGCTGGCAGCCTATATGACAAGAAATATCTCTATCATGATGGCAATTTCTTCCATCCATCTGCTGCTGATTGGAGATAAGGAAGCTTATGCGAAACGGGAGAATCTCTGGGAGCATATAAAGGCGTTGAATCCAAAGCTTTATAGCATTCTAAAATACCGGAGATTAAGCGGATTTACTTATCTGCCGGGGGGTACGGCAGGCGGTTTTGTAACCCTGACCGGTTATCGTCTGGCACGGAAGATGTACCAGTTCCAGTAAGAAACAGGACAGAGACAATGAGAAATTGCAACGTAAGGCAGCATGAAAGCAATATAAGAAACAGCAGGAATCGCACAAGAGGATAAGAAAATGGAAAAATTATACATCGGATTAGTAGATACACCGGGGCTGTTTGCGTGGATGATCCGCAAAGCCATCCAGCAGGATTATATACATGTGGTGCTTGGCATGGACGAAATGCTGGATGAGTGCTACAGCGTGGGAAGAAGATTTCCTTCGATACCGCTTCTGGCGGGTTTCGAGCGGGAAGAAAAGGAGAAAATCATACGGGCATTTCCAACGGCGCGTTACATGATATTTGCCATAGACTGCACAAAAGAGCAGAAGGAAAATATCAGAAAGCAGTTGAAAAAATGCTATGAAAACCGTTACAAATACCATTACTGCATCGCGGGGCTGCCTTTTATTTTATTGCAGAAGGAATTCTTCCGGGAGAAACGCTATACCTGTTCTTCATTTATTGCCCGGGTGCTTGAGGAGAATGGATTAAAGCTTTTTTTGAAGCATTTTTCACTGGTAACGCCGAAAGATTTTTATGAATTAGAGCAGAAAGAGGTCATCTATGAAGGAGAACTTAAGCAGCTCATCCGTATGGAGCAGTATCGGACAGAAATTGCATAAGAATAAAAAGAATCTCATCAGTGTCCTGCTGTTTCTCTTACTGGCGGCACTGACCTTCTCTGCTATCTGTAAGGGAAATGATATGACAGAGGTGGCAAAGGCAGTAAGAAAAATGGATGCGTGGTATCTCTTTGGGGCCATGGGTCTGGGGATTTTCTTCGTATCGGCAGAAGGGCTGATGATCTGCTATCTTCTGCGGGCACTGGGAAATCCCATTGCAGCAGGCAGGTGCATCAAATATTCCTTTATCGGATTTTTCTATTCGGGAATCACACCGTCCGCCACAGGCGGACAGCCGATGCAGCTCTATCATATGAAAAAGGATGGGTTAAAGATATCGGAAAGTACTGTGGTCTTAATGACGGTAGCAGTGCTTTACAAATTTGTGCTGGTGGTGATTGGAATTTTCATGCTGCTGTTTGGCTATCATCCGCTAAAGAATTATCTGGGAAGCTATATGTGGCTTTTTTATCTGGGACTACTGTTAAATACAGTGCTGGTGATTTTTCTTTTAATCGTGATGTTCGGGCCAAAGCTGTTTCACAATATTGTGACAGGAGTAGAGCGGTTCTGCGTACGGTTTCACCTGCTGAAACACTCAGAGGAACGAATTGAAAAACTCTCCGGCTTTGCGGAAAAATACCGGGAGACGGTGCAGTTTTTTGCCGGACATAAGGGAAAAATCGTGGCGGTCACATTATTTACGGTGCTGCAAAGATGCAGTGTATTTTTCCTGACTTATCTTGTATATCTTGGCTTTCATTTAAAGGGCACAGATGCGCTTACGGTCATGATGCTCCAGGCATCCGTCTATATCGCCGTGGATATGCTGCCATTGCCGGGGGCACAGGGAATTACGGAGCTGATGTATAAGAGCATTTTCGCCGGGGTATTTCCGGGAACTTTTCTTACGGCATCCATGTGTGTGTCCCGTGGAATAAATTTCTACTTTTTGTTGATAACTTCCGCAATTCTTACGGTGATTGTATATATCCTGGAATGGAAGTGCAGCAGAAAGAAACCCGCAGAAACAGCCGAATACAATTGACTTTGAGAAAATTCCCTCATATAATAAAAGTATCAGTTTTATAAGGAGGATATAAATATGGCATGTTTTTTAGTTCCGGCAACGGAAGCTGCAGTTACCACAATTGCAGAGCATGTGGTAAAGGGGAAAGAGGAACGCGCAAATAAAGAGGAACTTACCTTAAGTGAGAACAGCAAGACACCATTTTCTCATAAATTAAAATGGTTAAATCATATGCTTTGGGGCGGTTCTGCACTGCTGGCATTTGAGCATATCTGGCATGGCGAAGTGACACCGTGGTTCCCATTTTTAACAGCAGCAGGAAATCCGGAGGATGCGATGGCAATGCTCCATGAGATGGCAACAACCGGTGTTGCCATGGCAGTACTTGTTACGGCAGTGTGGGCTGGTATGGTAGCAGTATCCAATGTAATCGAGAAACGTCCGCTTATCGGAACAGGTAAGGAGATACAGTAATGACTTTACTTACAGCAGCCATTGCGGCAGTGATTGTAACTTTGGTATGGTATTTTAAGGACGGCACCAACGAGATGCGAATAGGAACCTTAAGTCTTATGTACTGGGGCGCCACACTGATGTGGCTGGTAGATGCGGTAGTTGAGTACATAGAATTAAAGGCAGCGTATTTTACACCGGAACCGGTGGACATGCTGAATGATTTTTTCCTGGGGATATCCGTAGTGGTTTTAGGATTAATCATCTGGCTGGTAATGTTTTTAATCAAAGATCCAAAGGGCGTGCTGCAGAAACGGTTACAGAGAAAATAGAAATATTAATAGTCCCTTTTTTAAAGGTATATTCAAACAGCAAGAGTTTGCAATAGCTGACTCTTGCTGTTTTACTGTGCAGTGCAATTCTTGCACTTGAACTTATCTTCAGGTCAAGTGTTTTAAATTCCCTGTTTTAAAAAAATCCCGGGTAAATGAAAAACCTACACTTTCGGGTAGTTTACAGGCAGGTTATTCGTAATTATTATAAAAACAGATAAAAAGTGTCGAATTGTGTCGGAGGGGAATGTATGAAAAACCGGGATAATGAATTTTTCAGAGAAGAAGAACTGGATGAACTGGTAGAAAAGAGAGACTATGAAACTCTTCGGGATAAGATGAGCAGGATTTTTGCCTGTCCGTGCTGTCTGAATGGATTTAAGCATTGTAGAAAATATCTCGAAGTTTTTTCAAAAGAGGAAATCAGGAAAACACCAACACTTGCGGCAGCAGAAGCTGTTATTCAGGCTATTTACGGGAATCTGGAAAAGGCGGAGAAATATGCTTCATATGTAGGGGATGAACGTCTGATGAAGCTGCATCTTGATGTAATTATTCCGGGAACTGACCGGGAGAGGGCAAGAGCTGCATTGCTTAAGCTGGCTGAAATATATAATAATTATGGCATTTTGCCGAATCTTCCTCTGGCAGCAGGCAGAATTACCATGATAAACGGATTCCGGGATATGACCATGTATGGAAATTATGTGCATGACCGGAAGGAGCAGTTAAAGGGCTGGGTAAAAAGCTTCTATGGAGACAGTTTCCTTGGAATTGCAGAAATAACTTATGCAGAAGTATGCTATCAGAGAGATGAATGTTTTGAAGCAATTACTACATTAGTTGGAATTATTCCATTTATAGAAAAAGAAGGCGAAATTGCTGTTTTGTTTATTGCTTTGAGCCTTCAGATGCGGATTATGATAGCAACCGGACAGATAGCGGTGGTATATCCGATTCTGGAAGAGATATATCAGAGGCTTCATAAGGAACAGAGCAGATGGCTTTTAGAGAATTTCGGAGCAATGAAAGCCTGGGGACTGATGTATGATGGTGATGTGGATACAGTAACGGAATGGATGGAAAATGAGGCGTCCAGCGAATTTGGAGAACTGAACATGCTGGATACCTATAAATATATGATAAAGATGCGGGCATATATTCTGGAAGAAAAATATCTGGCAATGCTTTCGCTGGCAGAGTATTTGAGGGAGCCGCTGCAAAAAGGTGACCGTGTCATGGATTTATGTGAAATGAATCTTTTATGCGCAGTCAGCTATTTCTTATGTGACCGGAAAGAGGAAGCATTTCAGCTTTTGGATGAGCTGCTTCCGATTGTAAAAGAAAGACGATTTGACCGGCTGATAGCAGATGAGCGTTCTAATCAGGAAATTGCAGATTTCATGGGAATCAGCATCAATACCGTAAAGTTTCACGGAAAAAATATATTTGCGAAGCTCCGGGTCAGGACGAGAAGACAGGCAGTACGGGTAGCAAAAGAGAACCGCCTGGTCTCGTTGAGATAAATAGTCATATTGGGGGAAGTACGCTTAGCTGGCTTCCCGTTTTTTTCGCAGTTCGTTATGCAGGTTTTGCAGGCTGCCAGACATCTTAACTGCCACTGCCAGATTCTGCAGGCGGCTTCATTTCAAAGAAACATTTCAATTCTTATTTGCGCAAGTTTTATATCCCATAAATTTACATTTTTTTTACAGAAGTTACTCCAAAATATGATAGAAAGCTTTTTTCACACATACTATGCTGAAAAACAGAAGAAAGCAGAAAAATACTGCATACATAGCAGGGAGGAAGTACAGTGCCATCAACTTATGCACATTATTGTTTTGGAAAAGCGGTATATAGACGGTTACCACAGGAAATACAGGAGGAGATAAAAGCATATAGCCCGCTCTATATGACTGGATTACACGGACCGGATATTCTCTTTTATTATAAGCCTTTAAAGTCAAATGCCATCAACCGGATAGGTTATGGAATGCATGGCAGACCGGCAGATGAATTTTTTAAAAAAGCCTGGATGCGGGCAAGGGAGCTGCCGGAAGGAAGAGGTGGATTTGCATATCTCTATGGATTTATCTGCCATTTTGCACTGGACCATAGCTGTCATCCATATATTGAAAAGAAGATAAAGGAAAGTGGTGTAACCCATGCAGAAATCGAGGTGGAATTTGACCGGATGCTTTTAGCAAAGCGGGGACACAATCCGCTTACCCACAGGCTTGCAGGCCATATCCCAACAGATATGACCAGTGCGGGAACAATTGCGGAATTTTTCCCAGAGGTTACAGCAGAGGAAGTGCAGCAGGCACTCAAGAGCATGAAGCATTATAACAATCTTCTGGTTGCACCGGGGCACCTAAAACGCGGGTTCATTTATGCATTGCTGGCAATGACCGGAAACTATAAGGAAATGCATGGACTAATTGTCAATTACAAGCCGAACCCGAAATGTGCAGACAGTAATATCCGGCTGAGCCAGTTATATCATGATGCCATTTCACTGGCGGTGCGACTCATCTGTGAATACCGGGAAAACGGCGCGGCGGACAGCGAATATCAGCATACCTTTGGAGTGGAATAGGAGTAGGAAAATGGGAAAAGAAAAGATGACAAAATTAGAAAAACAATGGGTACTTTATGATGTGGGAAATTCAGCATTTGTCATGCTGGTGTCCACCATTATTCCGATTTATTTTAAAAATATGGCAACCGCAAGTGGTATTTCCGCCGCAAATTCAACGGCATATTTAAGCTATGCCATTTCAATTTCCACGATTCTGGTGGCACTGTTAGGACCAGTCTGTGGAGCGGCAGCGGACAATAAAGGCTTTAAAAAGCCGTTGTTTACCGCATTTATGATGATTGGCGTAATCGCCTGTGCAGCCATGGGAATTCCGAAAACCTGGCTGGCATTTCTGGTGGTATTTGTCATTGCAAAAGTGGGATTTTCCGGCAGCCTGATTTTCTATGATTCCATGCTGGTAGATGTGACCACAGACGAGCGGATGGATGAAGTTTCTTCCCATGGATATGCCTGGGGCTATATCGGAAGCTGTATTCCGTTTGTAGGAAGCCTGATTCTGGTGCTGATGTCAGACAGAATCGGAATTTCTGCTGCCATGGCAATGATGCTGGCATTTGGCATTACCGCCATCTGGTGGGTGGCAGTGACCATTCCGTTGTTGTTAAATTATAAACAGAATTATTATGCAGAGACAAAAGTGTCCGTAAAAGAAACTGTTGTCCGTCTGGGAAATATTTTTTCCGAGTTAAAAGCTAATAAGAAGGTTCTCCTGTTCCTCATCTCGTTCTTTTTCTACATAGACGGTGTGTATACCATTATCGAAATGTCCACCGCATATGGCAAAGATGTGGGAATCGGTGACAGCAGCATGCTCTTGGCACTGCTTTTAACACAGGTGGTAGCATTCCCTTGCTCCATTCTTTTTGGAAAGCTTGCCCGCAGATTTGAATCTGAGAAATTGATTTTAGTCTGCATCGGAGCGTATTTTCTCATCGCACTGTTTGCACTGCAGCTTGATACCGCATGGAAATTCTGGTTCTTAGCGACCTGCGTCGGTGTCTTCCAGGGTGCCATCCAGGCACTCTCCCGGTCTTATTATGCGAAGATTATTCCAAAAGAAAAAGCAAGCGAATACTTCGGCGTGTTTGACATCTTTGGAAAAGGAGCTTCCTTCCTTGGCACAATGCTGATGGGAATTTCCACCCAGCTGTTTCACACCTCCAAAGCAGGCGTGGTTATGATAGCAGCGTTGTTTGTACTGGGCTTTGTGACCTTTTGCTTGCAGGGGCGGCAGGCACAGAAGGGAGCACAGACACAGTCGGTAAATCCGGCACAGCAGAAATTGCAGACGCAGAATCTATAAAGAAATGTTGGTAATGGAAGACAGGTGGAGGCGTTCGTATCCCCATCCGGCGACCCCCGGTCTTTTTATAGCAAAGCATTGGAATTGTTACTTCAATAGAAGGAAAAACTAACATTCAGTTGAATTTATATAAAATCTGTGATACGTTTACTGAAGAGGTGTTAAACAAAGGTAATTATTTACTTTGGGAGCAGAAAATAAAGTGAGGAAGCGTATGACAGTAAAAGAAATTGCAAAGCTGGCGAATGTATCACCGGCAACCGTATCCAATGTACTGAATCACCGGAATAATGTGGGAAAAGAGACAAGACAGCGGATCTTAGAGATTTGCAAGGAAAATGGCTATGATATTAACAAGGGGAAAAATAAGAAGCCGGCAGAAGATACCAATACCATTCTTTTTAATTTCAGTGATTATGAGCGTAACTTTTATCTGAAAATCATTCATGGAATCAGCGATTATGTGTATTCCAGAGGATATGATTTAATGATATGTACCAATAAATCCTGTGAAAAATTTATGGACCCGGCATTGACTTGCGGAACCATCATGCTGGATATGAAATGTAAGAATTCCACTTTAATCCAGAAGGCAAATGAAGGTTATCCCATTGTGGCACTGGACCGGATTATGGATGTGCCGAATATCAAGAGTGTGGTAGTCAATAACTATGCGCCAATGGCAGAGCTGGTGCAGGGGCTGGTGGATAAAGGCTATCGCCGCTTTGGATATATTGCAGGAATAGATACGCTGGATAACCAGGAACGTTACCGGGCATTAAAAGATGTATTGCAGAAAAATGGAATTACATTCAGCCGGGAAAATTATTTCTTGGGAGATTATTATGAAAAGAGCGGTTATCAGTCAGCAAGACTGATGCTTTTATCAGATAATATTCCGGAAGTGTTAGTCTGTGCGAACGACAATATGGCAATTGGAGCAATGAAGGCACTGCGGCAGGAAGGCCTTAAGATTCCGGATGATATAGCAGTAACCGGATTCGATGGAACCGAGATGTCAGAACTGATGGGACTTACCACGGTAGATATCCCGGATTATGAGAGAGGCTATCTGGCGGCCCAGTTTCTGCTTCAGAATATTGCGGGAAGCTGCAGCTTTGACACCTTTAAGATTGCCGCAAAGGTTCACTGGAGAAAGACCACACGATAGAAAATAAGATAAAAAATAGGACATGGAAGAATCTTCTGGTACAGAGGGTTCTTCTTTTTTTCGCGAGTAGCGAGAAATTCGCAAAGCGTGTTTCGTGTAGTTTGTGAGAGTAGCGAAAATTTACTATAATAATATTACTTGTTTTACTAAAGAAAAGGTAAATATTTACTAAATTTACTAAAAATAAGTCTTGAAACGGTTGTTTTGCACAATAAAACCATGTAAAAACAGTGAAAAAGGTAGAAAGATAACGAAGAGGATTGACGAATTAGTAAAATTTATGTAAAGTATAGTTATCAAAACAAAGCAACACAAGGAGGGTGCAAAATGAAGAAGAGAAAAATCGTATCATTAGTATTGGCAACAGTTTTAGGTGCTTCCATGGTATTAGGAGGATGCGGTTCTAAGGGAGGATCTGATGCTTCCAATACAGAGGGCGCAAGCGGAGAGAGTAAAGGAAAGATTACCATCTTCCAGCAGAAAACAGAGATTTATGATCAGTTGAAAGAACTTGCTAAAGACTATGAAAAAGAGACCGGTGTAGAAGTAGAAGTCTGGCAGATTTCCGGAGATGATTATTACCAGAACTTAAAGACTTATATGTCAAGTGAATCCGGTCCTACCGTATTTTCACTTTCTTCCAGCACAGAGATTGCGGAGATGTCCGCTTACTTAGAGGATTTAAGTGATTTGAGTTTCTTAGACAAGATTAATGATGACCTTATTGCAAAGAGCGATGATAAGACAGTCGGTGTTCCGATGACAGCAGAAGGCTTCGGACTGGTTTATAACAAAAACTTAATCAGTGAAGACCAGATTAATACAACCGATGCATTGGTTCAGACTATCAAAGATGCAACAGCCGATGGGGAGACAGGACTTGGACTTTCACAGGAAGCGTACTTCTTAATCGGACAGATTTTAAATACTCCATTCGCATTACAGGATGATCCAGCACAGTTCTGTCAGGATGTATACGATGGAAAGGTAAACATCGCTGACGTAAAAGAGTTCCAGGAACTTGGACAGATTTTCGAAGCAATCAAAGAGAACCAGAAGAATCCACTGGAAGTATCTTATGATGACAACTGTGGTGACTTTGCAACCGGTAAAACAGAAATGATTCATCAGGGTAACTGGTGCTACTCCCTGTTTTCATCCTATGATGTAGACTTTGATATGGGAATTGCTCCATTACCAATCGCAGGCAACAAATCCATCGCAGTCGGTGTTCCATCTGTATGGTGTGTAAATACAGACGCAAGTGACAGTGACAAACAGTTAGCAAAAGATTTCTTAAACTGGTTATATACAAGTGAAACAGGAGCTGATTACCTTACCAACAAATTTGGATTCATTCCGGTAGTAGACGGTATGGAAGCTGATAACTTAGACCCATTATCACAGGCAGTATCTGATGCAATCGCAGAAGGCAACATCATTCCTTGGACATTCAATGAGGAGTGGCCTGCAGGTATCATCACAACTTACCTGGTACAGAACGCAGAGGAATACTTCTCCTCGGATATGACAACCGATGAATTCTTAAGAGCATTAAATGATTCATTCGTAACAGCAGCAAATGAGTAAACATTAATTGCAGGTGTTGCCTTTGGCAGCACCTGTTCACTTTAGAAAAGGAATGAGGGATAAAGATGAAGATAAAAAAAGGCTGGTATGCATTATTTACCGCTCCATTGATGATTATGTTTTGCATTATAGTAATCATTCCGTTTTTCACGGGAATGGGTTATTCCCTTGTATCCTGGGATGGACTGGCAAAAAGTGAAAAGGTATTTGTAGGATTGTCCAACTATGCAAAGATTTTTTCGGATAAACAATTTCTGACATCATTAGTAAGAACAACATTATTTACATTAATTACCGTAGTAATTGTCAATGTACTGGCACTGGCATTTGCAGTATTGGTAACAACCAAACTGAAGGTGCGTAATGTGGCAAGAACCATGTTATTCTTACCATACCTGATTGGTGGATTGATTTTAGGTTATATCTGGCAGTACGTTCTTGGAGACGCAATGAGTACAATCGGAGATATGACCGGATTAACAAACATATTTTTTAACTGGCTTGTAAATAAGAAAATGGCTTTCTGTGCCATGATTGTAGTATCTACATGGCAGATGGCAGGATATATGATGATTGTATATATCGCAGGATTAGAAGCAATTTCCGATGATGTAATCGAAGCTGCAGAGGTTGACGGGGCAGGCTTCTGGAGAACTTTAATCAACATTAAGCTTCCGCTGATTATGTCATCCATTACAATATGTCTGTTCTTAACATTATCCAACTGTTTCAAGATTTATGATGTAAACGTTTCACTGACAGGCGGTGGACCAAACAACTCAACAGAAATGGTGTCCATGAATATTTTTAATGAAATCTTTACCAAGAGCCATTTCGGATATGGACAGGCAAAAGCAATCGTATTCTTTGTCATCATTGCATTGATTACATTAATTCAGGTTAAGATTACTGGCGATAAGGAGGTGTCAGCATAATGAAGAGAAAACCAGTTGGAAAAATAATCGTAAATATTCTGGTAATATTGTTGTGCTGCGTATGGTTGGTTCCGGTATATATGGTAATCGTAAATGCCTTCAAGAGCCGTGCAGAATTATATGAAAATATCTTCGCCTTTCCAAAACATTTTACACTGGAATATTTCCAGGGCGCTTTAAAGAAAATGGATTTTTTAATGGCATTTAAGAATTCCATCATCGTAACAGTAATTGCAGTAGGAATTATCGTATTACTGAGTGCTATGACAGCGTGGATGTTTGTCCGCTCTAATAATAAATTAAGTAAATTCTTATACGGACTTCTGATTCTTACCATGCTGATTCCGTTCCAGACCATTATGATGCCATTGATGCAGGAAATGAATCAGTTTGGGAAATTCTTCGGTATTCCGTTTAAAGATTCCTTAGGTGGATTAATCTTTATGTATGTAGGCTTTGGCGCCGGCATGGGTGTGTTCTTATTCCATGGATTTATCAAATCCTCCGTTCCGGTATCCTTAGAGGAAGCCGCAATTATTGATGGATGTAATACCTGGCAGCTATTCTGGAGAATTGTATTCCCAATTTTAAAATCCATTACCGTAACTGTAATTATTCTGGATGTTATCTGGATCTGGAACGACTACTTATTACCATCACTGACACTGACCAGTATCAAAAATAAGACCATTCCGCTGGCAATGTCACTGTTCTTTGGACAGTATACCATCGAGTGGAATATGGCAATGGCGGCACTGACATTTACCATTATTCCGGTTATCATTTTCTATCTGCTTTGCCAGAAACATATTATCAAAGGTGTAGCAGCCGGTGCAGTAAAGGGTTAAAGAGAGGGAGCGTATATGAGTAAAATTTATCAGGTAACAGGAATTGGATTAAATGAGAAGAACCTGCAGCTGCAGGAAACCATTTTTCATAATGCCAATGGCTATATCGGAGTACGCGGCACCCTGGAAGAAGGCGTTCCGGCAGATTTCGACACCATGCGGGGAATGTATATTAACGGCTTTTATGATATTGCACCTATGAAGCAGGCAGAAAAACTTTGTAATCTCGTGGAAGACAAAGAGAGTATGTTAAATGTGGCAGATACCCAGACCATAGAGGTGTCCTTTGACGGGCAGAAATTTTCCATGGCGGATGATGCAGACTGCCGTTATGTAAGAACGCTGGATATGGAAAAAGGAATTACCAGACGTGAAGTAGACTGGAGCAACAAGGAAGGAAAGCAGCTTCATTTTAATATTACAAGAATGGCTTCCTTTGAAGAACGTTCCCTTTTTACCATTGATTACTGCTTCCAGTCCATTGATTTTTCCGGAACAGTAGAAATACATTCCAGACATTTAGGACTGGTCAGAAATTATTTTAATCCAAAGGACCCAAGACTGGCAGGGGAAAGCCACAATCATTTGAAAAAAGAAGATGTTCACATATGTGAATCCGGTGCATGCCTCGTAAGTTCTACCGTAGAGAGCCATCTTAAGGTGGCAAGTGCAGTGGCAAACATAGTCACTGTTAACCAGAAGCGCCAGCCATCAGAAGTAGTAACCTATGATGAGACCGCACATGCAATGGACGTAAGCTACCGCTTTGATATACGGCCGGGAGATGAAGTAAGAATCATAAAATACAGCATTTTTACAGATTCTATCCGGGAAGAGGATTGCAGAAATGTCGCAGACGAGAAGCTTTCCAAAGTAGTGGAGCAGGGAATTGCTTCTTATTATAAAAAACAGCAGGAATATTTAAAAGAGTTCTGGAACAACTCTTCCATGGAAATCGTGGGAGACAGAGATTTAAATGAATCTCTCTGTTTTAATATGTATCAGCTTCTGCAGTCAGCCGGTTACGACGGATATTCCAGCATTGCAGCGAAAGGCTTAAGTGGTGAAGGCTATGAAGGACATTATTTCTGGGATACGGAAATGTTTATGGTACCGTATTTTGCCATGACCAATCCGACAATCGCAAGAAAGCTCTTGGAATACCGCTATAAGACATTAGGAAAAGCCAAAGAAAATGCGGCTCTGTTAGGACATAAAAAGGGTGCGCTGTATCCGTGGCGTACCATTACCGGAAGAGAATGCTCCGGCTATTATCCATCCGGAACGGCACAGTATCATATCGATGGAGATATTGCATATGCCGTAATTCTCTATTACAAAACCAGCGGAGACTGGGAATTTATCAAGGAAATGGGTTTAAAGATTCTCTTAGAGACCAACCGTCTGTGGCTGGATGTGGGAAATTATTATAAAGACCGTTTTGTCATTAACTGTGTGACCGGACCGGATGAGTATACCTGCATTGTAAATAACAATTACTATACCAATGCCAGTGCAAAATACAGCATGCAGTGGTGTCTGAAATTTATCCAACGCCTGGCAGAGGAAAAGGATGCTTACCAGCAGTTTGTAAAAGAAAATGACCTGACAGAGGAAGAAATTCAGGCAATGAAGGAAGCGGAAGAAAAGATGTATCTTCCATATGATGAAACCCTTGGCATCAATCCGCAGGATGACTCCTTCTTGCAGAAACCAATCTGGGATTTAGAGCACACACCACAGGAAGAATTCCCTCTGTTACTGCATTATCATCCGTTACATTTATACCGTTATCAGGTATGTAAACAGGCAGATACAGTGTTAGCACATTATCTTTTTCCGGATTATCAGGACAAAGAAACAGAAGAGAACTCTTTCCGCTATTATGAGAAAATTACAACCCATGATTCATCCCTTTCCACCTGTGTATTCAGTATCATGGCATCCCGACTGGGCTTAAAGGATAAGGCATACTATTACTTTGGCGACTCTGCCAAGATGGACCTTTTGAATACCCACAAGAACAGCAAGGATGGAATACATGCAGCAAATATGGGTGGAAGCTATATGGCAATTGTCAATGGATTTGCCAGAGTGCAGGCAGAAGAGGACAAGCTTTTCTTAGCACCGGCTTTGCCGGAAAACTGGCAGGGTTATCATTTCCGTATCCGTTATCACGGAAGCCTCTTAGAGGTCAGCGTAAATAAAGAGACCTGCAGTATTGAACAGTTAGAAGGCACAGCCATTACCGTGGAATTATATGGAAAAGAGTATGTGTTAGAAGCAGCTAATCAGAAAGTGGAAGTACCATATCAGGAAAATTAAGAGAAAAATAAAAAGAAGGTGAAGCTATGAAATACAATATTATTCCGGTTCAGACGCCGAAGGCAACGGATGCAAGATTGTATACTTATATATTAGATAATTTTGAAGAAATCGACAGTAACCGCACCCGCCCGCTGGTACTTATCTGTCCGGGCGGAGGCTATGAATTTACCTCCGACCGGGAGGCAGAAGCGGTTGCAGTACAGTATATTGCCAGAGGATTTCATGCCTGCGTCCTGCGCTACAGCGTAGCTCCTGCAGAATTTCCCCAGTCCCTCTGCGAACTGGCATGGAGTGTGGCATATTTAAGAGAGCATGCAAAAGAATATGGCATTAAGCCGGATAAAATTATCGTATCCGGATTTTCCGCCGGCGGTCATCTGGCAGCAAGTCTTGGGGTCTTCTGGGATAAGGACTGGCTTGCAAAAGAAACAGGACTTACCGCAGAGCAGATGCGACCAAATGGATTACTGCTTTCTTATCCGGTAATTACATCTGGAACATATGCACATCACGGCAGCATTGAAAACCTGATGGGAACGAAAAAGAGCAAAGAATTAGAAGAGCTTTTAAGTCTGGAGCATCAGGTAGGAAAGCAGGTGCCGCCGGTGTTTATCTGGCATACCTTAACGGACCAGTCGGTGCCAATCCAGAATACACTGATGTTTACGGAAACACTGGTAAAGAATCAGGTTTCCGTGGAAGCTCACATTTTCCCGGAAGGACTGCATGGACTTTCGCTTGCCAATGAAGAAACGCAGATTACGGAGACCGGATTCGGTATTCAGAAACGTTGTCAGGACTGGATAACATTAGCTGGAAAATGGGTGGCAGATTTGGAGGGATAAGATGAAATTTAAAGGAATTTTATTTGACCTGGATGGAGTACTGGTTCATACCGATAAGCTCCATTATCGTGCATGGAAGAAAATAGCTGATGAATGCGGCATTCTCTTTAATGAAGAGATTAACAATCTGCTGCGGGGTGTAAGCAGAATGGAAAGCCTTGAAATTATTTTAAGAAACTACCATGGACCGGCACTTTCCCAGAAAGAAAAGGAAGCACTGGCAGAAGAAAAAAATAATTACTATAAAGAAGAATTAAAGAGCATGACACCGGATGATGTAACCGTCGAAGTCCGTGAAACCTTAGCGGCGTTAAAGGCAGCAGGCATTAAAATTGCCATTGGCTCTTCCAGCAAAAATACAAAATTTATCTTAAAACGGGTGGGGCTTGATGATGTATTTGATGCAGTTTCCGATGGAACAAATATTACAAAATCAAAGCCGGATCCTGAAGTATTTTTAAAAGCGGCAGAATACATTGCTCTTGCACCGGAGGATTGTCTGGTGGTAGAGGATGCAGTTGCCGGAATTGAAGCAGCAAAGCGCGGTGGAATGAAGGCTGCCGGAATCGGGGATGCCGCTTTCTGTGAGAAAACAGATTATCCGATTACAGCTTTTGCTGATTTAAAGGACATTGCACTGTGATTTACTATACATATCCGGGCTTCCGGAATAAGGCACTGACCATAAGCTACGATGATGGCTTATGGTCAGATGTGCATTTACTGGAAATATTGAACCGCTATGGAATCCGGGGAACCTTCAACCTGAATTCCGGCTGCATGACAGAAGAAAGGCGTATTGGAAAAGAGAAAATTCCCGCTCTTTATAAAGGTCATGAAATTGCAACCCATGGGGTTAAACATCTGACCCTTGCCCGTTGTCCCATGACGGATGTGGTAAAAGAAATCTTAGAGGACAGGCAGGCATTGGAAGAACTGACCGGAGAAATTGTCTGCGGCCATGCTTATCCCAATGGCTCCTACAGCCCGGAGATAAAGACGTTATTGCCATCCCTTGGGATTCATTATGCCAGAACAGCAACCGACACAGGATTGTATACACACCCGCAGGACTTCTATGAATGGAATCCAACGTGCCACCATAACAACCGGCTTATGTACCATGCAAAAGAATTCTTATCCTTTGACCTGCCGCAGTTCCAGTATTTATTCTATGTCTGGGGACACAGCTATGAATTCGACCGGGATAACAACTGGGATGTCATCGAAGAATTCTGCAAAATGATTGGCGGTAGAGAGGACATCTGGTATGCTACCAATGCAGAAGTCTGTCATTACCTCATGGCAGTAAAACAGGTTCACACCAGCGTAGATGAGAAGCTGCTTTTCAACGGAAGCGGGCAGGACATTTATCTTATCCGTAACGGAGAAAACATTCTTCTGCGTCCGGGTGAACTACAACGAATTCATTCCCCTGAAAGTCATGGTAAATTGAGAAAAATAGTGCTATAATTCTTGCATTACACTGACTTTACAGGTGGGAGTGAAGGGTTAGAGGAAAGGCATTCGAAGCCGGGGTTATGAAAAAATAGGTTTTCTTTTCACAACTCCGGCTTCGAATAATTTTATCTCACCCCTTCACCCCACCGGAAAATAAGATAAAAGGGGAACACACAATGTTAGCAATGATTGAATCCATCAACAGTGCAGTGAATAATTTCATCTGGGGCGTTCCAGCCATGATCTGCATTATCGGTGTCGGACTATACTTAAGCATCCGCACCAACTTCTTACAGATTCGTAAATTTCCATATGCGATGAAAATTACATTAGGGCGTATGCTCAAGAAAAGAGAAGCATCAGACGGAGCACTGACTCCATTTCAGGCAGTCTGCACAGCACTGGCGGCAACTGTAGGAACCGGAAATGTAGCCGGAGTAGCGGGAGCCATAGCAATCGGTGGACCGGGAGCCATATTCTGGATGTGGATTTCCGCATTGCTTGGAATGTGTACCAAATTCTCGGAAGTAACCCTTGCGGTGCATTTCCGGGAAAGAAATAAAGATGGCGATTACGTTGGCGGCCCGATGTATTACATCAAAAACGGATTAAAGAAACACTGGCACTGGCTGGCGTACCTTTTCTCAGCCTTTGGTGTGCTGACGGTATTTGGAACCGGTAATGCCACACAGGTCAATACCATTACCACAGCCATTGATTCAGCATTATATAATTACAACCTGATTTCTGAAGACGGAGCAGCAACCTTAAATCTGATTATCGGGATCGTACTGGCAGGACTGATTGCATTGATTCTGCTGGGTGGAATCAAACGAATCGGGCAGGTTACAGAGAAGCTGGTTCCGTTTATGGCAATCATGTATATTTTACTGGCACTGGGCGTAATTGTAGTGCATGTAGGCGCAGTTCCGGCAGTATTTTCTGCTATTATAAGAGGCGCATTTGACCCGGCAGCAGTAACCGGCGGTGCAGTAGGAAGCTTTTTCATGAGCATGAAAAAAGGTGTTTCCAGAGGAATCTTTTCCAATGAAGCAGGACTTGGTACCGGCTCCATTGCCCATGCCTGTGCCGATACCAGAAAACCGGTAAAGCAGGGCTTCTTTGGAATCTTTGAAGTATTTATAGATACTATCGTAATCTGTACCCTGACCGCACTGGTTATCCTTTGCAGTGGCGTTCCGGTGGGTTATGGCGCAGCAGCAGGAGCAGAGCTTACCATCAGCGGATTTACTTCCGTTTATGGCGGCTGGGTGTCCATATTTACGGCAGTTGCCATGTGCTGTTTTGCATTTTCTACCATTATCGGCTGGGGCTTATATGGAACCCGCTGTATCGAATTCCTCTTTGGAAGCAAAGCAAATAAGCCATTTATGCTGGTTTACTCACTGGTTGCCATCGTAGGCGCAACCATGAATCTGGGACTGATGTGGAGCATCGCAGAGACCTTTAACGGACTGATGGTAATCCCGAACCTCATTGCCGTATTCTTATTATCCGGCGTTGTAGTGAAGATGGTAAAAGATTATTTTGCAGGCAAAGAGGATGCATAAAAATTATGACAAGAACGCAGGCGTACCGGGTGCTGGGACTAACAGAGGATGCCGACCGGGCGGAAATAAAAAGCCGTTACCGCCAGTTGATGCATAAGCTGCATCCCGACAGCCGGTCAGAAGAAAAAGAAAATTATCCCTATTCCGCCAGAGAGATTAATGAGGCATATGGAATTCTGGTAAAAGGCAAAGGAGCGAAAGATTCCTTTATCAGAAGGACCAAGGAAAGCACCACATCAAAAGCAGAATGGGAAGCAAAGAGACAGCACAGACAGAAAAAGAACTGGAATGCACCGGAAAATCCTCATGCATACTGTATACGAAATATTTATCAATATGTCGAAGATGCGGACGGAGCAGTCATAGGAGAATTTGTGATAACAGAGGGAAAATATCTTTGGACTATCGAAGAGGATTTCCCTCTTTTCTTAAAGAGTATTTTTGCCTGCAGCAACCGGCTGCTGCAGGAGATAGAAGCGAAATTGGAAAAAAGTGTGAGAGAAGAGGAGCGGCTAAAGGTACAGGCGGAACTTACCTATCTCTTGGCACAACAGTTCATTGACGCACCGGAAATTTTAGGGCATTTTTCAGAAACGAAGCGGAAGAATAATACAGAGCAGGAGGAAAATGCAGGGCAAGAGAAAGATGCAGAGCAAAATAGAAAAGCGGAGACTGCCGGACAGCCGGAAGCTGAAATATTTTACTTTGCGGCAATGCTTGAGCTTATGGATACGGTCCATGATATGCGGGCAGGCACACCACTTTTCCCGGCGGCACTGAAACAGCACCGGCTGTTTCTAAAGAAGCAGTCCGGGGAGGCGGCAGGCTACCTTTCCCTGAAGGATGACCGGCTTTATTATATTCTGGTGCCGCTCTTAGAACAGAAGCGGGCAATGGTTAAGATTCAGGTGGCAGCAAAGCAGGATCGGGCAAATATGCGGGGAAGAAAGCGTTATAAGAACCTGGATTTCTGGATAAAAGTGCCAAAAAAATATGCCGGAACTTTCCCGGAAAGCATCGGATTACAGATAGAAAACCTGCTTTTATCCTACGAAAAGAAGATTCATGCCGGAAGCGAATTGTAAAACAGATAAAACAATGCTATAATACACTCTGTATATGTATGTGGTCGTAACAATTGTGTAAAAATATCCGCATTTATATAGGAGAAATTTATGAAGAAAAAAATCAAGCTGAAGGGTCATCTGAAAAATTATATGTACTGGCCGCTGATGCTTACTATTTTGCTGGCATGCATGAACGTGCCGATGTATTTTGTAAATGAAGGGGCAGCGTTACTGGTATCCATTTTCCTTGGAATTTATCTCATTGTTGTGGTGATATCTTATAATGTTAATAAACCGGTGCTGGTGAATGAGCTGATTAATTTTGCCACTCAGTACGGAACGGTGCAGAAGAAGCTGCTCAATGAATTCGAAATACCGTATGCACTTTTGGACTATAACGGAAAGGTTCTCTGGGTCAATGAGAAATTTACGGAGATTACAGGAAAGACCAAAAATTTCCATAAATCCATCACCAGCATTTTTCCGGGCATTACCAGAGAGCTGATTCAGCAGGAGCAGTTCGTGGAAGATGTAAATATGGTCTGGCAGGAGCATAATTTCCGTATTGAAATGAGCAAGATTTATTTTGAGGAAATGGCGGAAAACAGCAGCATTGTATCTATTGAAGAGGATGAACAGTATCTGACAGCGCTGTACCTTTTTGATGAGACAGAGCTTTATAATTACATCCGTGAAAATGAAGAACAGAAGCTGGTGGCAGGTCTTGTATACATAGACAACTATGACGAGGCGTTAGACAGTATTGAAGACGTAAAACGTTCTCTTTTAGTGGCATTGATTGACCGGAAGGTAAACCAGTATTTTACGAAAATGGATGCGCTGGTGCGTAAGATTGAGAAGGACAAATACTTTGTGGTATTCCAGCATAAATATCTTGCGGAGCTGCAGAGCGACCGGTTCAGCCTGATTGAAGATGTTAAGACTGTCAAAGTCGGAAATGAAATGGCGGTGACTTTAAGTATCGGAATCGGTGTCGGCGGTGATACTTATAATCAGAATTATGAATATTCCCGTATGGCAATCGACCTGGCACTGGGTCGGGGCGGCGACCAGGTGGTAGTCAAAGAGGGTGAAAATGTTGTCTACTATGGCGGTAACAGCAAGCAGGTAGAGAAGAACACCCGTGTAAAAGCAAGAGTCAAAGCCCATGCACTGCGGGAGATTATCGAGAGCCGTGAGCATGTTATGATTATGGGACATTCCATTTCCGATACAGATGCTTTTGGTGCGGCAATCGGAATTTACTGCGCCGCAAGAGTATTAGGAAAGAAAGCGCAGATTGTTTTAGACCAGGTAACTTCATCCCTTCGTCCATTGAAGGAAGGTTTTACCACAGAGAAGGGTTATCCGCCGGATATGTTTGTTTCCAGTGAACGTGCGCTGGAGCTGACGGATTATAACACACTGGTTATGGTGGTGGATGTAAACCGTCCGAGCCATACGGAGTGTCCGGGCCTTTTGAAGCGGACCGACAGTATCGTAGTATTTGACCATCACCGCCAGAGCAGTGAGGTCATTTCCAATCCGGTACTTTCCTATATTGAGCCGTATGCATCTTCTACCTGTGAAATGGTAGCAGAGGTGTTGCAGTATTTTACAGAAAATATCAAGCTGGCACCCCACGAAGCGGACTGTATTTATGCTGGAATCTTAATCGATACCAGCAACTTTATGACTAAGACCGGTGTCCGTACCTTTGAAGCAGCTGCTTATCTGAAACGCTGCGGAGCGGAAGTAACCCGTGTAAGAAAAATGCTTCGAAATGATATGGATGCCTACAAAGCCAGAGCAGAAGTGGTGCGCCATGCGGAAGTATACCGCGGTGCATTTGCCATTTCCATCTGTCCGGCAGATAAGATTGAAAGCCCTACCATCGTAGGAGCCCAGGCGGCAGATGAGCTGTTAAATATTGTCGGAATCAAAGCATCCTTTGTATTAACCGAATATCAGGGCAAAATATATGTAAGTTCCCGTTCCATCGATGAAATCAATGTGCAGAAAATCATGGAACGTCTTGGGGGCGGCGGACATCTGAATATGGCAGGCTGCCAGCTTCGTGACTGTACCGTGTCCCAGGCACAACGCATCATAGAAGACACCATCGACGAAATGCTTGAGGAAGGAGATATAGAAGAATGAAAGTAATTTTATTAGCAGATGTAAAATCCCTTGGAAAAAAAGGTGAGGTAGTAAATGTAAGCGATGCATACGCAAGAAATCAGTTAATTCCGAAGAAATTGGGAGTTGAGGCAAACAGCAAGACCTTAAATGACTTAAAGCTGCAGAACAAACATGCAGATAAGGTTGCAGAAGAGAATTATCAGGCAGCATTAAAGCTGGCAGATGAGATAAAGGATAAGACCGTAGAAGTGAAAATGAAAGCCGGAGAAGGCGGAAGAACCTTTGGTTCTGTATCCACCAAAGAGATTTCCCAGGCAACGCATGATCAGCTGGGTCTTGAGTTAGACAAGAAGAAAATGCAGTTAAAAGAAGCCATCAAATCATTTGGTGTATATGAAGTGCCGGTTAAGGTTCATCCAAAGGTAACTGCAACATTACGTGTAAAAGTAACGGAAGAGTAGATTAGGAGGAACCTCCATGGAAGAGGCACTGGTAAAGCGGATTATGCCAAACAGTCTGGAAGCCGAGCAGTCAGTTATCGGTTCCATGATTATGGATAAAGAAGCAATTATGACAGCCGGAGAGATTCTCATCGAAGAGGATTTCTATCACAAGCAGTATGGAATTCTATTTGAATCCATGCTGGATTTGTTTAATGCAGGAGAACCGGTTGACCTGATTACATTGCAGAATAAGTTAAAAGAAAAGGATGTGCCGGCGGAAATCAGCAGCCTGGAATTTGTAAGAGACTTAGTAACATCCGTACCGACATCCGCCAATGTAAAATATTATGCCAATATCGTCAAAGAGAAGGCAGTTCTGCGTAAGCTCATTAAGACCACCCAGTCCATTGAAGATGAATGTTATCTTGGAAAAGAAAGTGTTGAAGACATTCTGGCAGATACCGAGAAGAGTATTTTTAATCTGGTGCAGAATCGTGGCGGCGGAGATTATGTCCCGATTAAGCAGGTCGTAATCAATGCACTGGATAAGATTGAAAAAGCATCCAAGCAAAAAGGCTCCGTAACCGGAATTGCTACCGGCTTCGTGGATCTGGATTACCAGATGGCAGGTCTGCAGCCTTCCGATTTGATTCTGATTGCAGCCCGTCCTTCCATGGGTAAAACGGCGTTTGTATTAAATATCGCACAGTATGTAGCCATTCATTCCCAGCAGACAACAGCAATATTCTCTCTGGAAATGAGTAAGGAACAGTTGGTAAACCGTATGTTTTCTCTGGAATCAAGAGTAGATGCCCAGAAGCTGCGTTCCGGTAATTTGACAGATGCAGACTGGGAAATGCTGATTGAAGGAGCAGGCAACGTAGGCCGTTCCAAATTAATCATTGATGATACGCCGGGTATTTCCATATCCGAGCTTAGAAGTAAATGCCGCAAATATAAATTAGAGCATGATTTGAAATTAATCATCATCGACTACTTACAGTTGATGTCCGGCTCCGGCAGACATTCCGAATCCCGTCAGCAGGAAATCTCAGATATTTCCCGTTCCTTAAAAGCGCTGGCCCGTGAGCTGAATGTGCCGGTAGTGGCACTGTCCCAGTTGAGCCGAGCCGTAGAACAGCGTCCTGACCATCGACCAATGTTATCCGACCTTCGAGAGTCCGGAGCTATCGAGCAGGATGCCGACGTTGTAATGTTCATTTACCGTGATGATTATTACAACAAGGACAGTGAAATGAAAGGAATCTCCGAAATCATCGTGGCCAAGCAAAGAAACGGTCCTATCGGAACCGTCAACCTGGTATGGCTGCCTCAGTACACGAGATTTGCCAATATGGAGAAATAAACATTCCCGGGTGTTGCCTGATAGAGGTAGCATCTATTTCCGAAAAGATAGGACGTATAACAGCAATCAGTAATCTTGAAGCAAAACCGCACCTGAGAAAGAATAACAGAATAAAATCGATACATTCCTCTTTGAAAATTGAAGCCAATTCATTGACGTTTGGACAGGTTCGGGATGTAATTAACGGTAAGACTGTATTTGGTGAACAAAGAGAAATTCAGGAAGTAAAGAATGCCTATGCTGCTTATGAGCATCTTTCAGAAATTAATCCTTATAACATTCGACAGTTAAAACAATTTCATGGAATTATGACAAAGTATCTTGTGGAGGAATCCGGTGAATTTCGTTCCGGTGAAGAAGGTGTCTTTAATAGAAATCAATGTATTTTCATGGCTCCACCGGCACAACTTGTACCACAGCTTATGGATGAGTTATTTACCTGGATGAAAGAAGCGAAGGATAATGTACATCCACTGATTTTAAGTAGTGTATTTCATTATGAATTTGTATTTATCCACCCTTTTTCGGATGGCAATGGCAGAATGGCAAGACTGTGGCACACGGCTATTCTCTCTGACTGGAAACCGGTGTTTGAATATATTCCGATTGAAAGCCAGATTGAGAAGTTTCAGGATGAATATTACGATGCCATTTTCCGGTGCCACGTTGCGGGAGAGTCTACAATTTTTATTGAATTTATGCTGGCTCAAATTGATAAAATTCTGGATGATATTTCTGTTCAAATTAGTGAGAAAAATGAATATCTTCCGGAAGCAGTACAAAAATTGCTTGAAGCTATGGAATATGATGTTCCTTATACAAGCAAAGCGTTGATGGAAAAACTTGGATTAAGTTCGAAAGAGGGATTCCGAAGAAATTATCTTCATCCATCACTTAAAATGAATTTGATTCAGATGACGATACCGGATAAACCGAACAGCAGAAATCAAAGATATGTGAAAAGCTGATAATATGAGAAAACAAGCAAAGCAAGTTTCTTATAATTGTCAGGTATTTGGATCAAAGAATGTGCCTCGGCACATTCTCGCGCCTGCGGCGGTCGCTTGCGACATCTACCTTATACGCCGCAGTTCCCCGCTACAATTCCCGTCCGCATTTCGGACAATACTGAAAGTCTTCTTCTGTCGTAAATCCACAGTAACTGCAATGCTTCATACGATTTTCATATCTACCAAAATGCAGGGTATCAAGCGGAATCTTCGTAACCTCTCCTCTGGCAATTGCCTTGCCTAAGTCGGCACTGATTTCGGTGGTGGCATTACAGCAATTCATGCGCACATAGTAGTGTCGGTTCCATTTAAACAGCGGAATAAAAAAGAAAGAAAAGAACATGTAAGTCATATACACTTCCAGATGTCCATATTTTCCGCAGCAATTACATATTTCTAACTGGTCAAAAGCCAGCTTTTTCTCACCATTTGAAATTCCCATAATAAAAAACATAAAGCAAAACCATCCTTCCTGCATCTTTTGTATACCATAACGCATTTTCCGGATTCCTGCAAATCCATTTTCCTTTATCAAAATCCCATTACCAGACGGAATATGAAGCTTTTCCCCACAGAATGGACAAAAATCATCCGGCGTAATATCTTTTAAATGTAACTGTCGGTGGCAGATAGGACAGCGGATGGTAAGAATACCGAAAATAATTGCACCGAAAGAAATAAAAATTTACCTAAAAAATCTCCACATAGGGCTTGACAAATACATAAAAAATATTATATCTAAAATATAGATTAGTTTTCTATATATAGAGAAGGGGTGAGTGCATGAAAAATTATAATATTTTAATAGTATTTATTCTAATTTCAATTCTATCTGGTTGTGGTGGGAAAAACTATTTAGGAGAAAAGATAGTGGTTTCTACAACAAATCTAAGGTTAATAGAAGACAATAATTCTTTTCTGGAACAGATTGGACAAATAATAGAATCCCAGCAAGAACAAGGTGAAGAATCAGAAGAAATAGAGAAAGAAGAGAATGCTGGTAAAGATGAAGATAGTTCTGCGGATAATATAACAGGCTCATCAGATTCTATTCCTTTAAATCAAATGGGAATTGGTGAAGTCTTAAAAGAATGCAATAAAATACTGCAAGACAGTTATTCGGTTTCTACTGAGTGTCAGGTGATAGAGGGTAGTTTTTATCTGGAGAAAGATGGAAAGCTGTTAGGACGCTATGATGCAAAGTCGGAATTCATTATTTTTGATAAAGTAAATGATAAAAAATATCAGATTTCATTGGATGGCATGGAAAAATCCGTTGAGATAAAGGAAATCAAAGAGTCTGAATCAGCAGATACCATGCAGGCTATGCCGTGGGATGCCGTACGGGAAATGGTAAATGCATTGGATTTTGATACGATAGCAGAGCCGGAAGATGATTACATTTTACTGAATCTTGCAGGAGAGGTAGAGGTCGGTTCCAATGGAATCAATCCGGCATCCGGCAAAAATAAGAAATTTTATACCATCGAAAATGGAACCATGGTGAGTGCAGACCAGCAGATGATACGTGGAAAGCAATATGCGCTGGAGCTGACAGGAGCCACGAACGAAGATGGAAATGCATTGACAGCAGGCAGCCAGATTGTGGTAAAACATGTTGCAGGAGTCTTCCTGAAATGTCAATAATTGTGCGAACCATGCACAATATGTCGGAATAATACGATGGAAAATAATTGCACTGACAAAAGCCGCAGCGTTATAATTTTAAAGAAGAAGCAGTGGCAAAGGAGGAGCAATTATGGACAAGCAACGGTATATGATTTCAGATGCTGCAGCACTTGTAAATGTAGAATCCCATGTACTTAGATACTGGGAAGAAGAGTTAGAACTTACGGTACCCCGCAACGAAATGGGACACCGTTATTATACAAAAGAAAACATTGAGCAATTCATGAAGATAAAAGAATGGAAAGAGCAGGGTTATCAGTTAAAGGCAATCAAGCTTTTAATACATAATGGCGGCAGGGAAGATGCACCGGAGCTATTAGCGGCAACAGCAGCATCGGAGCCGGCAAAGCAGACTCTTTCCACGGAGGTAGAGGACAACACAAGGCGGATGGAGCAGTTCCAGCATATGATGGCACAGATTGTAAAAGGTGCGATTGCAGAAAACAATCATGCACTGGGAAAAGAAGTCAGCGAACTGGTGCGGGATTATGTATTAAAAGAAATGAATTATCTGATGAGGGAACAGGATGAGGCGGAGGAAGAACGCTATAAGAAACTGGACGAGCTGATTCGTCAGAGCCTGAAGGCAAAGGGAAAGAAAGAGAAGAAGCTGTTTCATAAGAAACAGGAATGGAAACCAAATGAAGCATAGCCTCACAAATGAGGGCATAACTACGAGAAACACGCTTTGCGAGTTTCTCGCATAAAAAAAGAAGCTGTGTGGCGAAACCAACAGCTTCTTTTGAATTAAGTACGAAAATTATTCCTGGCTGATAGCTCCTGTAGGGCAAGCACCTGCACAAGTTCCACACTCGATGCAAGTATCAGCAGCGATTTCGTATTTTCCATCTCCTGCAGAGATAGCTCCAACTGGGCATTCACCTTCGCAAGTACCGCAGCTTACACATGAATCAGAAATTACATATGCCATTTTATCGTCCTCCTTTAAAAATAATAAACAATGTATAGGCTAGAATTCTAGCTTGCAATTATTTTAATACAAAAAATTATGATTTACAATACCTCTTCCTCATGTACTAAAGAAAAAGCAATCGTGTATATAATTACGGACAAAAGGGAAAACTAATTGCATATTTTATCGGGAGGGATTATAATAACACCATTGACAACAAGAAGGAGGAAAAGAATATGGCACAGGTAACCGGAGATACCATGATTGGTGAATTACTTCAGATTGACGAGAACATTGCACCGATTCTTTTAAATATTGGAATGCACTGCTTAGGATGCCCATCCTCTCAGATGGAGACAATTGAACAGGCAGCAATGGTTCATGGAATCGAGCCACAGTCTTTAGTTGATGAAATCAATGATTTCCTTGCAAAAGACGGCAAGTAAGAAATAGAGACAAATAAAAGACCAGAACAGTCCGATAATCGAATGCCTTAAGGCTTGAAGATATCGTGTGTTCTGGTCTTTTTATCTTTTTTAAATTTCTGCCAGTACCTGTAGTGCCTGCTCTTTAATCAGAGGTAGGAAATGCTCATCGAAGTAAGCCTGCGAAGCACGGCTGTATTTCTCAGTGGAAGCGTATTCCGATAAGATGTTGCAGACCTTATTGAAATCTTCCGGAGAATGGTGTCCCTTGTGCAGTACCAGATAAAAGGCACTCTTATTCGGATTCTTGTAAAGGAAATTCCGGTCGTTATAAAAGCCATTTAAAATACGGGCAAGATTGCTGATTTTCTCTAAGCTGTCGAAGACGAACAGCCGGGTAATATCTACCACCGGTTCTACGACAGGCTTCGGAGCAGGAGAGGCAGCCTTCTTGACAGGAGCTTCTGCCGGGGCAGCAGCCTTCACTGACTTGGCAAGTTCGCTCTTCTGCTTCTCCTGAAGCTGTTTGAAGAAGCCTAAAATATCATCGGCTCCAGCTGCAGGAGTGTTCTTTGCATCTGCAAAATCCGGATATTCATTTTCGTCCGGCTCTGAAAATTTGGAAAACCGGGTGTCTAACTCTTCCGGGCATTCTACCTTGGTAATAATAAGCAATACTGTATCTTGTGTCAGGGGAACGGCTTCTATCATAAGAGGCATATCCTCGGCTTCAAATCCAAATTCATAATTCGCCTGCTGCATCATGTCACGAAACAGGGACTTTGCTTTCTCCGTGCCATATGCTAACTCACTCAGCTTCAGATGGCGGTCATCTAAGTCTGCTCTGGTAAGTGTGCAGCGAATCTGGTTGTCATTCACTTTTTCAATTTTCATAAAAATCACTTCCTTATCTATAGAAAATTGTATGAAGTTTACGCCTATATTATAATGGAATGAAAAATACTTGTAAACCGGTAAAAAATATTAAAGTTTTCTAAAAAGTCTAAAAAAACAGATTTTCTATTGCAAAGCATAATTGCTTTGTGCTATAAACTATTCCAAGAGATGCGTTCCGGTTCCTTTGAAAGAAGGAAGGGGCGGAACATATAGAAACACAAATTTTGTTTGACAGATACGAGCTGTTGTCGGAGTTAGGAAGCGGCGCAGCAGGAAAGGTGTATCTTGCCAGACATCTGAAGTTGGAGACATATCGTGCAATAAAGTGTATTTCAAAGACACGTTCTATGCCGTCTTCAATTCTTTCTGAAGCGAACATTCTCGCTAAGTTACGACATCCCGGAATTCCAATTGTATATGATATAGAGGAAGATGAAGCCTTTTATTATATCATTGAGGAATATGTTGAAGGGGAATCGTTAGAGAAGTTGCTTTGGAATACGTCAGTTTCCCAGGAGTATATGATACAGATTGGCATACAGCTTTGCGGAATCGTTTCATTCCTGCACAGCCAGAAACCATTTCCGGTATTACATCAGGATTTAAAACCGTCGCACATTATAGTATGTGGGAATCAGGTAAAATTAATCGATTTTGGAATTGCATCATATATTACCAGTCGTGGAAAAAATTATCAGAACTATGGAACAAAAGGTTTTGCGGCACCGGAGCAGTACGGGGAATATGAACTGCATACGGCAAGCGATATTTATGCAATCGGGGCTATTTTTTTACTTTATATTAAGAAGCATTCCCACAAAAGCAGCTCGGCATTCCGGCATATCGCACAAAAAGCCACAAGAAAAAATCCAAACAAGCGTTACAAGAGCGCCGGGGAATTACAACAGGCACTAACCCGTGCGTTAAAGCAGAAGGGGAATCGGAAAGAGCATCTCTTAAAAAGCATATCTGTTGTGGGGGCAGAATCCGGAGTCGGAACCACCCATATAGCCATTGCACTGACTTCATTTTTTAATGCAGGGGGCGCAAATGCCCTGTATCGGGAAATTCAGTCCGAAAAGAGGGAAAAGATAAGTAATGTGGTGGAACAAATTGGGCGGAGCCGTGAGGCAGAGTGCGAAGAAGATATCGTCATCTGCCGGAATTTCCGGGGAAGTGAGTCAATCGGCAGCGGGGAATACACACTCATTTTCGATTATGGAGCTGCAGTGGAAGAAGCCTGCATGGAAGAGGCTGAGATTACAGTACTCGTAGTGAATCTGTCTTTGTGGAAGCGGGAGGCTTCCATGAAAGCCTGGCAAACGTTACGTTGTGTACCAAATCTTAAAATTATCTGTAATCACAGCAGCCCCATGGAGGCGAGAGAATTTGCAGCTTTCATCGGAAGAGAAGTGTACTGTTATCCGAGGGACACAATGCCATTTGATGGTGGCAGAGAAAAGGAAGCATTCTTCACACAAATGCTTTCGAAAGAAGGGAGAAGATAACAAACCATGGAAGAAAGAAAAAGTATCGGAATATTTGGTGTGCAGCAGGGCGTGGGTGTGACGCATCTGTGCACTGCGCTGACCCATTACTGTGCGGACTGCCTGAAAAGTCACACGGCATTGGTGGAATTAAGTGGAAATCACGAATTGGAAGAACTGCAGAAACAGCAGCAGGGTAAATGGGGGCGGCCGGACAGAAAACACTATTTTGCAAATGCGGGAAGTGATAATATGCCGGAATATATCCGACAGGGCTATGAATATTACATCATAGACGGCGGAAGTGAGTTTTACAGGATTCGTCGGGAATTCTTGCGCTGTGACCGGAAGCTGATTCTGGTTTCCTTAAGTCCATGGAAACGAAAGGAATTAGAGTATTTTATGTCCGTCATATGGGAAGAGGAAAAGTGTTTGGATAACGTGACGTTTCTGGCACAGTTTGGGATGAAAAAAGATAAAAAAGATTTTCAGAAACAATACCGCATACCAATCCATACCCTTCCTTTTATGGAGGACCCGCTTCATTTAAAAGAAGCAGAGCGCCTGTTTTTAAAAACTTTAGTTTAACATATCACGAACGCTTATCCTTTTGGAAAAGGAAAGTAGAAAGCAGGCATGTAAATTTAACAGAAACCAAAAACAAAAAAGATGAATAAATAGAAATATATGCTTTTGATGTGAGAAGGTTACCCTGAATGCTTACTCACACCGCTGCAGAATGCAGCACAATGTAAAGAAAAAGAAAGGTAAGAGGCACAGACAAAAATTATAGTCTGTGCCTCTTTTTACGCGGGAAATTCGCAAAGCGTGTTTCCAGGTGGTTTTTACTTGAAATTTTCCCACCAATGACGTATGCTTATGGCAAAGAAAACAAAAATGGAAAACCATAAGAAAATAGAACAGTAAAGTACAGGAGGACGCAGGCTTGGAGAGAACGCAGCGAACGAACAGACCGACAAATGGAAATAGAAATAGAAACAGAAACAGGAACCGCAGACGGAACAGAAAAAACACGAAATTAGCACCGGTTATTGTGGTAATCGTATTGATATTACTGGTGCTGCTGATTACCGTAGGAACGAAAATCATTCAGAAATATATTCCGAGTAAAGAGCATCAGGATATGACAGAATATTATCATTTACAGGCGGATGATGATATTTCGCTGGTGGTGGATCATGAAGTGTTAGAAACACCGGGCAAATATATAGATGGCGAAGTATATGTGGATTATGAAACGGTACATGACCGCTTCAATGACCGTTTTTACTGGGATGCCAATGAAAATGTATTGCTTTATACACTGCCGGATAATCTCGTTACCGTGGCAGCAGGTAGCAATACTTATCAGGTAGGGAAGGAAAATCAGAGTGCAGATTATACAATTGTCCGGAATGACAGCAATACCATGTATCTTGCACTTGATTTCGTAGAGCAGTATACCAATATTACCCACGAAGTATATGAAGGCCCGAATCGTACCGTAATCAATACCGTGTGGGGGGATGTGGATACAGCACCGGCGAAGAAGGCAACACAGCTTCGTTTAAAGGGCGGTATCAAGAGTCCGATCGTGAAAGACTTAGAAAAAGGTGAGACCCTGACAATTTTGGATGCAGGTGACAGCTGGACCAAAGCCATGACAGAAGATGGTGTTATCGGATACCTTAAGAATAAGTTCGTAGGAAAAGTAACCACTGAAACCTTGAACAATGATTTTACAGAGCCGGAATTTACCCATATTTCCAAGGACTTTACCATAGAAATGGCATGGCATCAGGTGACAACAAAGGATGCCAACAGCACCATTGCAACGGTATTGCAGAATACCAAAGGAATCAATGTAATCGCACCGACCTGGTTCTACTTAAATGATAATAACGGTAACATTGCAAACCTTGCATCACTGGATTATGTAAACTACTGCCATCAGAATAATATTGAGGTCTGGGGACTGGTAAGCAATCTTGAAAATAAAGAAGTGGACACAGCTGCTGTTCTGACCCATACCTCTACAAGACAGTATCTGGTCAATCAGATTATTTCAGCAGCAATCCAGTACGATTTGGATGGAATCAATCTGGATTTTGAATCCTTAAACAGTGAAGCAGTGGGAGACAGCTATATCCAGTTTATCCGCGAACTTTCCTTAAAATGTGCAAACAACGGCGTGGTATTATCCGTGGACAACTATGTGCCGAGTGCTTATACCGCATTTTATGACCGGGAAGAACAGGCAAATTTTGCTGATTATGTAGTGATTATGGGATATGATGAGCATTATGCCGGTTCAGATGAAGGATCTGTTGCATCCATTGGATTTGTAACCAACGGAGTAGCCGATACCTTAAAGGAAGTACCTGCAGACCAGATCATTCTGGGATGTCCGTTCTATACAAGAATATGGGCAGAGACACCAAAGGCAGATGATGAAGAAGATACAACAGCTGCAGAGGATTATATACCATATGATTTGACCAGCGAAGCTGTTGGTATGGATACGGTACAGAAACGTCTGGAATTAAATGGAGCAACGCCGACCTGGTCGGAAGAAGATGGGCAGAATTACGCAGAATATGTAAATGATGGGGTTATCTATAAAGTCTGGATAGAAGATGCAGCTTCCCTTGAGAAGAAGTTAGAAGTCATGAAGTCAAATAAACTTGCGGGAATATCTTTCTGGAAGCTTGGCTTTGAGACAGACAGCATCTGGGATACCATTATAAAATATACAAATAACTAAAGTGTAAAACCGCAACGGAGAGGCCCATGAAAAAGTTGTTATGGATATTTCCGAAGAAATTGCGAAGTTTAAAGTAGATTAACAGATAAAACAGGATAATTGAGCCGGCACTTTCATATTTATTATAAAGAAAAGAATTAGGAAGTGTGGTTTGAAAAAAAGAATGGAATTATATATGGCAGTTCTTCTACTGGTGGCAGTATGCCTGTTATCAAAAGAAGGAGCAGTGCTGGTAAGCAGCATGCGGGCGGCAGAAGAAAAGCCATGTATCGTTGTGGACGCAGGCCATGGCGGTGATGACCCGGGCAAAATCGGGATTCACGGCGAACTGGAAAAGGACATTAACCTTGCCATTGCAAAGAAGGTAAAAGCCCGTCTGGAAAAAGAAAATATAACAGTGATTCTGACCCGGGAGACAGACGAAAGTCTTGATAAAGGGGAGAGCGGCAGCAAAAAGGTGGCAGATATGCGTAACCGCTGCCGGCTGATTGATGAGGCGAAGCCGTTATTTACCATAAGTGTCCATCAGAACAGTTATACGGAAGAGTCCATAAGCGGAGCCCAGTGCTTCTATTTTGGACAGTCCGAGGAGGGCAGAAAAATTGCCGGGATTATGCAGGAAAGCCTGCGGTCGCATCTGGATACGGAAAATAAGCGGGAAGCAAAAGCCAATGAGAGTTACTATCTCCTGAAAAAAACGGCATATCCTACGGTAATCGTAGAATGCGGCTTCTTAAGTAATTCCGAGGAGGCCGCGAAATTATCTACCGGGGAATATCAGGAGGCAGTGGCAGAGGCCATTGCGGATGGAATTCTAGACTGTCTGGGCAATGAAACAGTAGATACGGAAGAAGCCGGCATGAGTAATGAGACTGCAGATACAGAAAAACAGAAAACGAAACAGCATTGAAATGCATCAGAAATAAAGAAAGATTACAAAAAAAGATTCCAGCCATAATGGTTTGGAATCTTTTGCTTTCTTATATTTTTCCCGGGTTTAGCCCATCACAGAAAAATGATAGAGTGTCTTGGAACGGAAATTCTCGCCTGCTTTTAAAACAACAGAAGGGAAATGTTCGATATTAATTGCATTTGGATAATGCTGTGTCTCTAAACATACTGCGGAATATGGCGGATAATCTTTGCCATCAATTCCTTTCTGATGAAGGGTATAACAAGGGACATAGAGCTGTACACCTGGCTGGTCGGTAAAGCAGGTCATCCGTATGCCGCTTTCCTTAGACTGTAAAACAGCTGCCTCTCTTAAGCCGTCGCCATTGATTACAAAGTTGTGGTCGTAAGTGCCGCCTAATTTTAACTGGGCATTGTCACAGTGAATGCCGTCACCGATTTTCTTCATCTCACGGAAATCAAATGGGCTTCCCTCCACAGAGAGAAATGCACCGGTAGGACACTGCGTATCATCTAGTTCTGTAATTGCATCTGCATCAATGCGTAATTCCTGATCTAATACAGTACCGTTTCCTTCCCCATTCAGATTGAAGTAACCGTGGCTGGTTACAGAGAATACGGTATCCTGATCACAGGATGCCTCGTAAACAATAGATAATTCATTGTCTTCAGACCATCCGTAGGTAACGGAAACTGTAAGGTTACCCGGATAACCTTCTTCTCCATCCGGAGAAATGCGGGTAAATGTAACTTTATCGTCTGTAACTTTTCCGGTCCATACACGCTGGGCAAATCCCGTAGGACCACCATGCAGGTGGTTTGGCCCATTATTAATGGCAAGATTGTATTCTTTATCATTTAAGGTAAAGTGCCCTTTGGCGATACGGTTGGCGCATCGACCGACAACAGCTCCCAGGCTGGCATCATCAGCAAGATACTCATCGGCATTCATTAAGCCTAAAATTACATCGGTCAGTTTTCCCTCTTTATTCGGAACCATAATCTTAATAATACGGCATCCATAATCCGAAAGTGTAACGGAAGCGCCGGATGCATTTTCAATAGTATAAAGGGAAATCGGCTGATTATCTTTGGTCATGCCAAATTCGTTTTTTGTAATTTTCATCTGGAAACTCCTTTCCATAATATTCTAGTGAACGTACTGATTATGCCACACTTAGGTCTACATAGCAAGTAGGAAGTGAGGTTTTCGGGTGATTTCGATTTTCGACGAAAATGGATTTTGAAAACAATTCCAGTTCTTGAACACATAAAGGGAACGTGATATAATAGGCGTTATGAAAACAGAAGTGATAAAAATAGATCAGAATAATATGGATACAGAAGCACTGGAACGTGCAGCCACAATTATCCGGGATGGCGGGCTGGTGGCATTTCCAACTGAGACGGTATATGGACTGGGCGCAGATGCACTGAGTGCAGAGGCATCGAAGAAAATTTATGCGGCAAAGGGAAGACCATCTGATAATCCTTTGATTGTTCATGTGGCAGAATTTTCAGACATGGAGAAAATCGCACAGGAGATGCCGGAAGAAGCAAAGAAACTTGCAGATGCATTCTGGCCGGGGCCGCTGACCATGATTGTGCGCAAAAATGATAAGGTTCCATATGAAACTACAGGGGGGATGGATACGGTGGCAGTCCGCATGCCTAATCACCCGGTTGCACTGGAACTGATCAGGAGAAGCGGTGGATATATTGCAGCACCGAGTGCCAATACATCCGGTAAACCGAGTCCGACTCTGGCAGAGCATGTAGCATTTGATATGGATGGCAGAATTCCGATGATACTGGATGGGGGTCCTGTGGGAATTGGAATTGAATCCACGATTGTTGATCTGACAGAAGACATACCAATGATTTTAAGACCGGGCTATATTACACCGAAAATGTTAGAAAAGGTAATCGGGGAAGTGAAAATGGATCCTGGAATTATTGCTTCGGATTCGCTGCAGAAGCCGAAAGCACCGGGTATGAAATATAAGCATTATGCACCGAAAGCAGATTTGATTCTGGTAGACGGAGAAGAAGAGAAGGTAGTAGCAAAGATTAATGCTTTGGCAAAGGAAGCGGTTCTACTGGGGAAGAAGGTAGGAATCATCGGAACAGACGAAACGATAGACCGTTATCCGGAAGGCGAAGTGGTAAGTATTGGTGCACGCAGTGATGAGGATGCAATTGCAAAGCATTTGTATAAACTGTTGCGGGACTTTGATGAGAAAGAAGTAGATATTATTTACTCTGAGAGTTTTGCAACTCCGCGTATTGGGCAGGCAATTATGAACCGTCTGCTGAAGGCTGCAGGACATCAGGTGATTACAGTTTAGAGGAGGTTTTTATGAAGCCATACAATCGCATTGTATTCGTGGCGGAAAGCGGAACATGCAGGGCACCCATGGCGGCCGGTATTTTTCGGGAATATTCCCTGAATCATCCGGTAGAAGTGTTGGTGAGAGGTCTTGTGGTATTATTCCCGGAACCACTGAATCAGAAGGCAGAAGCTGTTATGATAAGCAATGGCATTAACTTGGAAGGTTTTATGTCAAGCCAGATTACAGCAGGGGATTTTGGCGAAGATACATTGGTGCTTACAATGGAAGCACAGCAGAGACAGAAATTATTGGAAATGTTTCCAGAGGCGAAGGAAGAAAATGTCCAGGTACTGACAGAGTTAGTAGGGGATGAACTGGAAATCCTAGACCCTTACGGCGGCACACTTCAGTCATACGGGCTTTGCTTTGAGACCATGAATAAGAGTATAAAAAAATTAGTAAAATTATTAAACGAAGGAGAATGATATGTCAAAAGTATTTGTAATGGATCATCCACTGATTCAGCATAAAATCGGCTGGATAAGAAGAAAAGAAACGGGTTCTAAGGAGTTCCGTACATTAATCAGCGAAATCGCTATGTTAATGTGCTACGAGGCAACCAGGGATTTGAAACTTACCGATATCGAAATTGAGACTCCAATCTGCAAGACAACTGTAAAAGAGTTAAAAGGAAAGAAACTGGCAGTAGTACCAATCCTGCGTGCAGGTCTTGGAATGGTAGACGGAATGCTTGCAATGATTCCTGCAGCAAAAGTCGGACACATCGGACTTTACCGTGACCCACAGACATTAAAACCGGTAGAATATTACTGCAAGCTTCCAGAGGATTGCGATGAGCGTGAAGTATTTGTTGTAGACCCGATGCTGGCAACCGGTGGTTCTTCTATAGCAGCTATCCAGATGTTAAAAGACAGAGGTGTAAAGAATATCCGGTTTATGTGCATCATTGCAGCACCGGAAGGTGTAAAGGCAATGCAGGAAGCACATCCGGACGTAGACATTTATATCGGAGCATTAGATGAGAAATTGAATGAGCACTGCTATATCGTACCAGGACTTGGTGATGCAGGAGACAGGATATTCGGAACAAAATAAGTTCGAAGATATATGAAATGTGAAGGGTTCTTAAGGGAGTATCCCAAAGTTTGTGTAAACCTCCAAACTGATGTAAGATAAAATTACTCAGTTTGGAGGTTATTTTTATGG
>NZ_JAJEQU010000014.1:0-63880 GCF_020687575.1 Roseburia sp. CLA-AA-H209 | reverse complement strand
ACATCAGTTTAAACTCATAACTATAACGCATAAAAACACCCTCCTTACTGGTTGTCCAGTAAAGAGGGTACATATCATATCCGAAAAAGATATGATACCGGGGATTTAATATTTACGAATAGTTCGTTTTACAATAACTGGATACCTGCATCTGCTGCAGCCTTGCACATGTCTTCCGGCCAGAGAGAAGACTGGACTTCTCCGATATGGGCCTTACGAAGGAAGAACATACAGATACGGGACTGTCCGATTCCTCCACCGATGGTATATGGAAGTTTGCCATCAATGATTGCTTTCTGGAAAGGAAGCTTAGCACGTTCCGGGCAGCCTGCTTTATCAAGCTGTGAGAGCAGCGCAGCCTTGTCTACACGGATTCCCATGGAAGATAATTCCAGAGCAATATCAAGGACAGGATAGTATACTAAGATGTCGGCATTTAAAGACCAGTCATCGTAGTCCGGGGCACGTCCGTCATGACGCTCGCCGGATTCTAAGACATCACCAATCTGTAAGATGCAGACAGCACCCTTTGCCTTGGTTATGTAATATTCACGCTCCTTTGGAGTGTTTTCAGGGAACATATCCTCTAATTCCTGAGTGGTAATGAAGAAGATATCATGCGGAAGAATCTCTTCAATATAATCGTACTGGATAGCCATATATTTTTCTGTTTTACGAAGACATTTGTATACAGTACGGACAGTATCTTTTAAAGTTTCCATGCTGCGGTCTTTCTTTGCAATGACTTTTTCCCAGTCCCACTGGTCTACGAAGATAGAGTGGATATTATCTGCGATTTCATCGCGGCGGATAGCATTCATATCGGTGTAAAGACCTTCGCCCTCTTTGAAATCATAATGCTTTAAGGCATAACGTTTCCATTTAGCAAGAGAGTGAACAACTTCTGCTTTACGCTCATTCTGTTCTTTGATGGTGAACGTAACCGGACGTTCCACACCATTTAAGTTATCATTTAATCCGGAATCAGGGTCAACGAAAAGTGGTGCTGAAACACGGGAAAGGTTTAAACGCAGGGAAAGCAGATTCTGGAAGAAATCTTTCACTGTTTTAATCGCAATCTGTGTATCATGCAGGTTAAGTTGAGACTGATAATTTTTTGGTATAATCAGATGTTCCATAATAGCTCCTTTTTCATTTTGGTCTGCAATTATTATAGCACAGCAATTCAAGTTTGCAATGGATTATTTGTTTAAAAAAGAGTACAGAAGCGGATATAATTTATCACTGTGTTCAATATAACTTCCATGACCTTCTCCCGGAACAATAACCAGAGTGGCATGCTCAATATTTTCTGCAATCTTTTTTGTAACCTTTTTCTTGATTAAATCTTTTTCGCCGGCTAAGACAAGGGTTGGAATCTTGATTTTATGTAAGTCCACCGGCTGGATATCTGGCTCATTGAGCATCATTGTGGAAAAAGGATTCGGATTCTTTTTGCATTCCCTGCGGATGCGGCGGTAGTCTCTTCCTTTGATGTCCTTTGGCGTCAGGTTTGCACCGCTGATCATAAGCTTGGAGAGCTTATCCGGGTATTTCGAAGCTAAGAGAAGTCCGACGATACCGCCGTCACTGAAGCCATAAAAGAGAGGGGCCTTTAATTCTAAGGCATCAATAAAAGCTGCCATGTCGTCTGCCATATCCATGTAATGAAGTTCTTTTGGAGAAGCAGAAAGACCGTGACCTCTGGAATCGATGGCATAAACGGTGTAATGTTCGGCAAGCTCCGGAATCAGTACATCAAAAATTTCGTGGGTTTCGCCATTTCCATGCACGAGCAGGAAAGGCTGCCCTTCGCCATATTTTTCATAATAGAGAATCTGACCATTTAATTGAATATACATAATGATTATCGTCCTTTAAAATTGATTATTTTGTCATTCTATTTTATAGTAAAGGTAATTCAACTTTTTTAGTGTAGCATTTTATAAAGGAGAAAACAAGATGGAGACAGAACATGTTATGCATACTTTTGCCCCGGTATACGATAAAAAATCCAGAGTATTAATCTTAGGCACGTTCCCGTCGGTCAAGTCGAGAGAGAACCGGTTTTACTACGGCCATCCGAGAAACCGCTTCTGGAAAGTAACGGCGGCAGTATGCGGCTGTGAGGTCCCAGAGACGATAGAAGAAAAGAAGGCATTTCTTCTTGAAAATCATATTGCTATCTGGGATGTTATTGCATCCTGCGACATAGCAGGATCTTCAGACAGCAGCATAACAAATGTTGTGGCAAATGATATTGAACGGCTGTTAACGGAGGCTCCCATCGAGGCTGTTTTCCTAAATGGCGCAAAAGCATATGAATTATTTATGAAATACTGTTCCTGTAAGGATAAGGCAGAAATCTGCAAGCTGCCGTCCACCAGTCCTGCCAATGCTGCATGGAGTCTGGAGCGGCTGATAGAAGAATGGAAGAAAATCAGGAGATAGGATGAAATGTATACAGACAGACAGTTAAAGATTATAGCGGTCTTAAAAAGTGCAGATGGCTGGATGAGTGGTTCCCTTCTGCGGGAAAATATCGGGGTGAGCAGCAGGACACTGCAGATGGATATTAAGGCAATCAATGAGAAACAGTCAGGAGAGCCTCTGATACAGTCTAATAACCGGCTGGGGTATCTTTTGAAAAATAAGATTGCATTAGAGCAGGAACAGAAAAGTTACGGACAGGAGAACTATGTGCATTCCAAGCAGATTATTACTTTGCTGCTGTTTGAAAAGGAGTATACCAGTATTGGAACGATTTCTGAGCGATTATTTTTTTCACGGTCATCTGTAACTTCTGACCTGCCGCAGGTAAAGCGGATTATAAGCCGCACGCCGGGGGCAAATCTTTTGGTATCCGGACAATATGGACTTAAGATTCAGGCATCGGAGAATGTAAAGAGAATCATGTGCATGAAGACCATGCAGAGCAGACAGGATTATCATATGTTGTTTTCGGAAGAAGAGATGGAGCAGTTTGCAGAAAATCAGAAGAAGTTACAGGCTGTTCTGGCAGAAGTATTTACCAGAAACCAGTTTATCGTATCGGGAGAAGCCTATCATGATTTTGCACGTTATCTGGCAGTATGCATGATGCGAAGCCAGATGGGATTTCCGGTAACAGGGGAAGAGGATGGCACAACTGAAATGCCTGGCAGACTTTCTACTGAGCTGGTAGATGAAATCGAAAAGGTGTGCACCTATCGGTTTAAGGAGAAGGAAAAGCAGAATGTAGAGGCACGGTTAAAGGAATTGAATATGGTCTGTAAGGAGACGGACATTCAACTGGATATGCTGCAGAAATTAGAAGTATTTATCCAGCGGGTGCAGGAGGAAACCGGACTTAAATTGCAGGTGGAGCGGGACCTTTTAGAGGTTTTATCAGACCATGTGTCAAGAATGGAACTCCGGATTCAGAATGGACGTAATAATATCGGTAATCATACTAAAGAAATGGCGAAGCGGTATCCGCTGGAAATGCATCTTTTAAGAACCTGTTTAAGTCCTGTTTTAAATACAGAGATTCCGGATGCGGAAATGGGCTATCTGGTGCTCTATTTTGCATCTGCCATTGAACGGAACAGAAGAAAGCCGGATATTTTATTTATCAGTGACCAGAGTGCCAGCAGCATTTATAATGTGCAGAATAAATTAAAAGGCTTCTTAGGGGAGCGAATCAGTGAGATAACAGTTATCCCGGAATATTTATTTGAACAGAGAAAGGAGCGGTATTGCCGGAATTACCAGCTTCGGATTACATCGGAAAAGGAGCTGGTATTAAAGGATACTTCCTTTACTTATCTCGATCTCTTTGCAGACAATGAGCAGATTATGCGGCTGGGGAGAAATGTTGATAAGCTTGAAAATAACTACTGGAAGGAAAAGGAAGAAAAGCTCCGGAAAAAATATGGCACAAAGGACAGTCTGTACTTGATAGAAGAAGTGGCAGACTTTGATGATTTAAAGAAAAGAATCGGCTATGAATATCAGGAACAGAAGGTGTCGAAGGAGACCATCGGAAGCAACCGTCTTTCTATGATTGACCATGAGCAGGATGGCAGAAATAAGATTTATCGCATTTATCTTAAAAAGCCATTTTCTTATGGCGGTAAGCAGATTACAGAAGTTATTGCAGCACATTATGGCGGAGAAGGGGATATGATAGAATTCTTTGACTATGTAAAAGAGCTGTTAGGTGGACAGAGCTAGGCAGAGGATTTCGCTATTAGTGACGCAAAAGTATAAATTTCCTGAAACATAAAAGCACGGTATAATAAGCTTAACAAAATAAATGCGGGTCATTTATGAAAGGAGAATGTTTATGGGAAAAAATTATGAGAAGCTGGGAGATGAAATTATTACCCGGCTGGGAGGAGAACAAAATATTACCAAGCTGTTTCACTGTGCTACAAGACTTCGTTTTCAGCTTGCAGATATGTCTAAGGCAGACCTGGAAGGAATCAAGAAGCTGCCGGATGTCATGGGTGTAGTAGAAAGTGTTGGCGGTGTTCAGGTTATCATTGGAAATGATGTAGCATCCGCTTATGCTGCAATTGTAGCAAAGCATAAGATTGAAAACAGCAGTGATGGCAAGAAGGTTGAAAAAGCAGATGCAGCACCGGAGAAAAATGGAATTGTATCAAAAATTCTCAATGTGCTTTCTGCCATTTTAGGACCGGCAATTCCACTGATTATGTGTAGTGGATTGATTTCAGCATTACTGATTATTTTAACCAAGTGCGGACTGAGTACAGAAGGCACAACCTATACCATCGTCAGCATGGTTGGAAATGCAGCATTATATTTCCTGCCGGTATTACTGGCATATACTTCTGCCAAGAAATTCGGCTGTGATATTATGACCAGTGTTTTCCTTGGTGCAATTATGATTAGTCCGACATTGATTGGATTAACGGAGCAGGGAAGCTTTGTATCACTTTTCGGACTGCCGGTGAAAACAGTAAATTACAGCTCTACCGTAATCCCGATTATTTTAACCATCTGGATCTTCAGCTATGTAGAGAAGCTGGTAGTTAAAATTGTTCCAGCAGCAGTTAAATTTGTATTTAAACCGTTACTGTCTGTTATTATCATGATTCCAGTTATGTTATGTATTACCGGACCAATCGGAAGCTATTGTGGAGACCTTTTATGCAAAGCACTGACTGCAATCAATAATGTAGCACCTTGGTCTTCTGTATTAATTGTTGGCTGTCTTGCACCACTTTTAGTATTAACCGGAATGCATCTTGCATTGATTCCGCTTGTAATGTCCATGTTTGCAACAGCAGGATATGATAATATGTTATTTGTTGCATTTATCGGAATGAACTTCTCACAGTTCGGTGTAGCATTAGCTTGTATGTTAAAAACTAAAAATAAAAACCTTCGTACACTGGCATCTTCCTGTGCAATTACAGCATTCCTGGCAGGAGTTACAGAGCCTACCCTTTATGGAATCTGTGTACGAATGAAGAAACCTTTGATTGCTACCTGGATTGCATGTATAGTAAACGCAATCTTCTGTGCAATCTTCAGCGTAAGAGTATACAGCTTCGGCGCTCCATCCTTCTTTACAATGCCGATTTTCTTAAATCCGGATGGAACGATGAGCAACTTCTATTTTGCAATTGCTGCAGCAGCAATTACCATTGTAGTAAGCTTTGTATCAACCTGGGTGTTAGGATTTGATGACAGCATTTATGGAGAGGAAGCAGCTTAATGGAAAAAAGTCTGAATGTAGTGGAAAAAATATCGGATCAGCTTTATGTGATTACGGAGACAGAGAGTGTGCATTGTTATCTTGTTATAGGAAGTGATAAGGCAATGCTCTTTGACATTGGCTATGGCTATGAAAATATCATGCCACTGGTTCGTACAATTACAGATTTGCCGGTTATGCTGGTGTTAAGCCACGGTGACCCGGATCATGGTCTTGGAAGCAAATGGTTTGATGAAGTGTGGATACATCCGCTGGACTGGGGAAAGCTTCTTTGGAATGACACTACAGAGATGCGTAAAAAAGCAATGGATTACAGGGTAAATAAAATGCCCTGGACAAAAGAACTGATACCGGAAGAGTTCCCGGAGTGGAGAATCAGCAGTAAGACGAAACCTCATTTTCTCTGTCATGGAGACAAGATTTCGCTGGGAGATATTGAATTTACGGTATTACATACGCCGGGACATAGCTATGGACATATTATGCTTCTGGAAGAGGAGAAAAAATGGCTCTTTTCCGGAGACCAGATATCTGCACACAACATCTGGCATTTTCAGGGAAATGATGTGCAGGCTCCCTTCCGGAGTACACTTCACAGCTTGAAGGAGCTGGCATTAAAAGTAACAGAGGATTATAAAATTTATCCGGCACATGACATTATTCCGATTCAGAAAAATTATCTGACAGATTTGATAGACTGTTTCGAATGGGAACTGCAGGAGAATTATAAAAAGGATGCACCATTCCATTCTTTTGCAGGAGACGGTTATCAGCATTTTTATCAGACTGTAAATCTCATATATTCTGATGAGCGGCTGGGTGAATTCCTCGGAAGGAAAATAGAGCGATAGGGGGAGTGTAAGTGGAATTTAAAGAAAATTTCTTATGGGGCGTAGCCACTGCTGCGAACCAGTGCGAAGGAGGATATTTAGAAGGAGGAAAAGGACTTACCATACAGGACAATATAAAAGGTGGCGGAATCGGAAGACCACGGATGTTTCGCAGTACCATGGAAGAAGGAGCATTCTATCCGAGCCATGATGCGGTAGACCATTATCATCATTATGAGGAAGATATCCGCCTTTTGGCGGAGATGGGCTGCAAATGTTATCGCATGAGTATCAGTTGGGCAAGAATTTTTCCAACCGGATGCGAAGAGGAGCCAAATCAGGAAGGACTTTCCTTTTATAAGAATATTTTTACTCTGTGCAAATCCTTTGGCATAGAGCCGGTGGTGACATTAAGCCACTTTGAAATGCCGTGGTATCTGGTAAAAGAAAAGGGTGGTTTTGCAAACAGGGAAGTAATTGATGATTTTGTTCGTTATGCCTGTTGTGTAATGAATTATTTTAAAGAAGAGGTACATTACTGGCTTTTATTTAACGAGATTAACTTTGGCGTAATGCCAATGGGTGCTTATAAGTCGCTGGGGCTGATTGATGGGAAATATCTCGGCGGGGAAGCATTCATTTCTCTTAAATCCATGACCGTAGACGAAAAAGTAAGATTCCAGGCATTACATCACCAGTTTATTGCCGGAGCAAAAACGGTGATAGAAGCAAGGAAAATCAGCTCGGAAATAAAAGTGGGCTGTATGATTGGACACATTACGCAGTATCCGCTGACCTGCCGGCCGGAAGATATGTTAGAGTGCCAGCACAAAGACCGGCTATTAAATAAATTTGCCGGAGATGTAGCCGTGTTCGGCAGTTATCCGTCTTATATGAACCGTTATTTTAAAGAACATCAAATTACGATTCAGAAGGAGCCGGAGGATGATGGAATTTTAAAAGCAGGCTGTGTGGACTTCTATACCTTCAGCTATTACATGACAAACTGTGCCACGATAGATGATGCAGCAGAGCAGACCGATGGAAATCTTTTGGAGGGAGCCAAGAATCCGTATCTGACCGCCAGTGAGTGGGGCTGGCAGATAGACCCGAAGGGATTGCGCTATACATTAAATGAACTTTGGGATCGCTATCATCTTCCGATGATGGTGGTGGAAAATGGATTTGGTGCACCGGATGAAGTCGGTGCAGATGGAAGCATCCACGATGATTACCGTATTTCCTATCTCAATGACCATATCGCAGCAATGGGCGAGGCAATCGAGGACGGTGTAGACCTGTTCGGCTATACCATCTGGTCAGCCATGGATATTGTCAGTGCCGGAACCGGCGAAATGAAGAAGCGTTACGGGCTCATTTATGTGGACAGACATGATGACGGCAGCGGAGATTTTAAGAGAATCCCAAAAGACAGCTATTACTGGTATGCAAAGTGCATTCAGGAAAACGGAAAAAATATTACCGCATAAAGGATGGTGGAGATAAAAAGTAAGATGTGTACGAAGAGTATGCATCTTACTTTTTTACGCTGCAACGCATCCGTAAGAAGCTGCCGGTGGCAGGTTCTGCAGGTGAGTAGCAAGAAATCTTGTGGGTTACTGTTAGAAAATTTGACACAATAGAAAATGCATGATAAATTTACTCTGAAAAAAGAGAAAGAAGGAAGAAGCACATGGAGAAAATCGCAAGCTTTACAATTGACCATATTAAACTGCAGCCGGGTGTCTATGTATCAAGAAAGGATGCCGTAGGAGACAGTACAGTAACAACCTTTGATTTAAGAATGACATCACCGAATGATGAACCGGTTATGAATACCGCAGAGGTGCATACCATAGAGCATCTTGGCGCAACCTTTTTAAGAAATGACGCAGAGTATGCCAGCAAAACCGTATACTTTGGACCGATGGGCTGCAGAACCGGCTTTTATTTGCTGCTGGCAGGAGATTATACATCCAAAGATATTGTGCCACTGATGATTCGCATGTTTGAGTTTATCCGTGACTTTAAAGGTGAAGTACCGGGTGCGAGTCCAAAAGACTGCGGCAACTATCTTGATATGAACCTTGGTATGGCAAACTATCTGGCAGACCGCTATTTAAACAATGTGCTCTATCATATTGATGATGCGCATCTGAATTATCCGGCGTAGAGAATGCTTGGAAAATTTGCTTTAAAGCAGATATGAAAAATGTATTGCGTAATGCATAAGTAGGAAATCGGCAGAAAGAGGAAAGAAAACATGAGTAAAATCGGAATTATCGGAGCTATGGAATTAGAAGTAGCAACATTAAAGAAAAATATGGATACAGACCAGATTACAAAGAAAGCCGGCATGGAATTTCATGAGGGTAATTTAAAAGGAATGCCGGTAGTAGTGGTACAGTGCGGTGTAGGAAAAGTAAATGCAGCAATGTGCGTGCAGATTCTTGCAGATTTATATGATGTAACACATATTATCAATACCGGTGTAGCAGGCTCTTTGAATCCTGTATTAGATATCGGAGATATTTTAGTATCTAAGGATGCTATTCAGCATGACATGGATGTGACACCATTAGGCTATACAAAAGGACAGATTCCGGGATTAGAGCAGCTTGCTTTTGTGGCAGATGAAAAGTTGTGTAAGACTGCCGTAGAGGTATGTAAAAAAGTAAATCCGGATATTCATGTAACAGAAGGCCGCGTAGTAAGTGGTGACCAGTTTATTTCCAGCAAAGAGATAAAGGATGCATTGATTGCAGAATTTCATCCGGACTGTACGGAGATGGAGGGAGCCTCCATCGCGCAGGCAGCAACTTTAAATAACATCCCATATGTAGTCATTCGTGCAATTTCAGATAAAGCAGATGGCTCTGCACAGGAGGATTATCCAACTTTTGAAAAGAAAGCAGCAGAGCATTGTGCAAAGTTAGTACAGGAAATGATGAAGGAGCTGTAAGAATCTTTGAATTGGGTAAAAAACCGCAGAAATGCCAGCCTTTTACCCTGACGAGAGTCAGCGAAGCCAGAATTCCCAGCTCCTCCAGGAATCCGCAAAAAAAATACAACCCGGATATTTGTAATGCCCCTAAAACTATGCTTTTTAGGAAGCAACAAATATCCGGGTTGCATTTTTGCAGTCATCTTACATAAATTTCATAAACATATTCAAAAAACGTAAATAATCATCATAATTAAAGAAGCGGTCAAGAATATCCTGCAGGGCATCCTGTTCAAGGGAATCCCACTGGCTGACAGAAAGGGAATTATCTATAGTGCCTGCATTGTAGGCAGCATTGCTGTTTGAACTTGCAGCAACGGCTGTTCCGTCCGGAAGAGTGACACCTTCCTGCATATAGCCGGTGATCTTGGCTACATAATTCTGGGTTTCTTTAAATGGAGGAATTCCACCGTATTTTGCTACGTTGCCGCTGCCTGCATTGTAGGCGGCAAGAGCAAGGGAGGTATCTCCGTTGTATTTATTTAAAAGCTCGCTGATATATTTGGCACCTGCCATAATATTCTGTTCCGGGTCATAAGGGTCGGTACAGCCAAAATAAGAAGCAGTGGAAGGCATTAGCTGCATGATGCCCATGGCTCCTGATTTGGAAGTGGCATTTGCCTGAAAATTGGATTCCTGCTTTGCCATGGCGGTCAGAAGAGAAACAGAGACACCATAGGTATCGGAGGCTTTTTGAAAGATAGATGCAAGGGAATTGTTGCCTGCATTATTTAAATAGGATTCAAAATTATTTACACCGTTTACAGAGGTTGTGGAAGCAGCGGTACTTCCAAGCGCAGCGGTAATCGGATCAATCTGCATGGATAGAACTCCTTTCATAATCTGAAATTCTTCTTTCTCATTAAGATGCGAATTCCAGGCTGTGTATTAAAATTACAATTTATTCTAGTATAGCATAAAAAACTTGTTTTTTGAAGTCTCATATTGTAGAGTTATTGTGTTTGATGTAGAAAGGGCAAATTAGAAAGAAGGATTACAGAATGAAACAAAATGGCTATGTCAAAGCAGTGAAGGCAGCATTTCCGTATACGATACCGGTATTGACAGGTTATCTTTTTATAGGAATTGCATTTGGCGTGATGTACCAGGAAAAAGGCTACAATTTTCTTTGGGCAATTCTGATGAGTATCTTGGTGTACGCCGGAAGCGGACAGTATCTGGCTGTTAATTTCTTTGCACCGGGAGTCAGTTTCCTGCAGATTATATTCTTAGAATTTATGGTAAATATCCGGCATGTCTTTTATGGACTGTCTTTAATAGAAAAATTCCGTGATATGGGAAAAAAGAAATTATATATGATTTTTTCCCTGACAGATGAGACCTATTCCTTATTCTTTATTACAAAAGTGCCGGAGGGCGTGGATGAGCACAAATTCCTATTTTCCATTGCGTTGTTAGACCAACTTTACTGGATTATTGGCTCTGCCATCGGAGCCATTGCCGGAACGCTGATTCCGTTTGACACAACGGGTATTGATTTTGCCATGACAGCATTGTTTGTCGTAATTTTTGTGGAGCAGTGGCTGACCAGCAGGAATCACTTGCCGGCGCTGACCGGAATTGCAGCATCCCTTATCTGCCTGCTTATCTTTGGCAGTGATAATTTCATTCTGCCATCCATGATTTGTATTATGATAATTCTTTTATCCGGTCGTAAGGTGATGGAAGAAAAGGAGGTAGCGGAAAATGCCGATTAGCGTGGAACGGTCGTTATTAATTATTGTGGTTTGCGGATTGGTTGTATTTACAACAAGGGCAATTCCGTTTGTATTATTCAGCGGGAAAAAAGAAATTCCGGAAATCGTAAAATATCTTGGAAAAGTGCTGCCGCCTGCAGTTGTGGGAATGCTTGTTATTTACTGCTTAAAGGCAGTAAATGTAGTGAAGTTTCCCTTTGGTCTGCCGGAATTTATTGCAGTTTTCGTAGTTATCGTTTTACATGTGTGGAAAAGAAATAATTTACTGAGCATCGGTGTGGGAACCGTGCTTTATATGGTGTTGATACAGACAGTATTTGCGTGATGTTAAAGAAATCTTAAAGACTTGGTGCCTTGGTTCTTAAAGGTTCATTCGATACAATAATGGTGTACTTGGAAAGGGGAAAAGAAAATGTATAACATATTGATATGTGATGATGAACCGGATATCGTGTCCGCGTTAAAAATCTATCTTGCATCGGATGGCTATGGAATTTACGAGGCTTATAACGGTCGGGAAGCAATTGAAATGATGCAGAAAACAGAGATACATCTTGTGCTCATGGATATTATGATGCCGGAAATGGACGGCATCCAGACCATGGTGAAGATTCGTGAGAACAGCAATGTCCCTGTGATTTTCCTGACTGCAAAAAGTGAAGACAACGATAAGGTTTTAGGACTTATGGTGGGAGCAGATGATTATATTACCAAGCCATTTAATCCGGTGGAGGTCCAGGCAAGAGTAAAATCCCAGCTGCGCCGTTATATGCAGCTGGGAGGTGGAAACATGACAAAGAAGAATCTTGCCATCGGTGGCATTGAATTAGATGACAGTGCCAAGGTTGTGACGCTGGACGGAGATGCGGTGAGTCTTACCCCTACAGAGTATGATATTTTGAAACTGTTTATGGAACAGCCCGGAGTTGTATTTTCTCCAAAGGATATCTATCGCAAAGTATGGAAAGATGCGCCGTTTGGCTCAGAAAGTACAGTGGCAGTGCATATTCGCCATCTTCGGGAAAAATTAGAGTATGACCCTGCAAATCCACGATATTTAAAAGTGGTGTGGGGACAGGGCTATAAGATGGAAAGAGGAAACACGCCATGAAAAAGAAAAAAAGAAGCATCAGAAGAGCAAGCGCAGTCATTGCATTTATTTTACTGACTTCAATTGCATTTTTATCTGCAGTATTTACGCTGGAAATGATAGACAGCCAGATCTATCGAAACAGCCAGAAGGAAACAGCGGCAGACTTTCAGGAGCAGATTGGTTCCTGTCTGGCAGCAGAAATTTTTTCAGACTTTGTAAATTATGATATAGAGGATGCGCGGTCTTGTGCATACAGCCTGGCTGATGAGACGAACTTTAATTTTTATGTATTTAAAAAGAGTGTAGATACTTCCGTGGAACGAATCTGTACCATAGAAAACGGAAATCTGGCAAGCGTCATTCCGGAATACATGGCAATCGTGGGAAATTATGACAGTTATTGTTATCCGGGAATTACCATAGATGTTTTAAACAGTCCGGAGCAGATATTTACGGAAGTAGAAGAACAGGATGCAAATCTTTCAAGAGGTGATATTTATGCAGTGGCATTCTTCCCGCTGGGGGATTTGACTTATCATGATGATTTGTATTTTAAAATGAAATATATTGATTTTGCATATAAGACCCGCTATGCAATCTTTGCGGTACTTGCAGTAAGTACAATTGGAGCAGTTATTTTACTGGTTACGCTGGTACGGACTGCCGGAAAGAAGGATGAAGAGGGCAGAATACAGAGAAGTTTTATCGATAAGATTCCGCTGGAACTCTATGGACTGATGCTTTATATCGTTGCAGCCTGTGTGGCAGGATTTTTTGGAAACATATGGGGATTTTACGGAACGGACATAGGCTCCTTTGCTGCCATTGTGATACTGGCAGTATTGACAGCAACCCTGCTTTTAGTATTTCTCATGAGCTGCTCAGTAAGGCATAAGACAAAGACGTTGTGGAGAAACACGCTGTTATGCCGGTTTGTAAAATGGCTGAAACAGGCATTGTCTTATATTAAAAAGCATATGCCGTTTATTTATAAAGGTGTAGTGATTGCACTGGGCATTACTTTCATAGAATTTATCGGTGTTCTGATGCTGGAAGACAGTTACAACTGGGAGTGGATTTTCCTGGTATTTCTGGTAGAAAAGGCAGCACTTTTCCTGATATTCTGCATCATACTGGCAAATCTCAATCAGTTGAAGCAGGGTGGTGAGAAGATTGCAGAGGGTGACTATGATTATCAGATGGACACCAGCCATATGCGTGGAGAATTTAAAAATTATGCAGAGCATCTGAATCAGATTGGAAGCGGAATGCAGACAGCACTGGATGAGCGGATGAAGAGCGAGCATTTTAAAACAGAGCTTATCACCAATGTATCCCATGACATTAAAACACCGCTTACTTCTATTATTAATTATGTGGATTTGCTGACCAAAGAGGATGTGGAAAATCCGAAGGTGCAGGAATACTTGGAAGTGCTGACACGACAGTCTGCCCGGTTAAAGAAATTAATTGAAGATTTAATTGAAGCATCCAAGGCATCCTCCGGTGTGTTAAAAGTCAACTGGGAAAAATGTGTGCCGGAGGTATTGTTGACACAGGCAGCGGGCGAATATGAGGAACGGCTGCAGGCAAAGAATTTAGAGCTTGTGATTCATCATCCCGAAGAAGAACTTTCTGTTCTGGCAGATGGAAGACATCTGTGGAGAGTTTTTGATAATCTGTTGAATAATATTTATAAATATGCACAGCCGGGAACCAGAGTATATCTTGACTTAGAGCAGGATGAGAGAAATGTTTCCATCGTGTTTCGAAATATTTCCAAGAGTCCTTTGCATATGACGGGAGAGGAACTGCAGGAACGCTTTGTCCGGGGAGACAGCTCCAGAAATACGGAAGGCAGCGGTCTTGGATTATCCATTGCCCAGAGCCTGACGGAGCTTATGCATGGAAGCTTCCACCTGTTAGTGGATGGAGATTTCTTTAAGGTAACGCTGACCTTTCCACGCATTACAGAAAATGCATAAAAATTACTTTGACGGGTTGACAAGTCACAGTGGGAATTTTAGAATACTACTTAGCTGAGGCGTGAAGGAGACTAACTATTATGAAGAAAGAACCATTTGTGACAAAAGAACAGATTGAAGAAATTGTAAAGACATATCCAACCCCGTTTCACCTTTATGATGAAAAAGGCATCCGTGAAAATGCAAAGGCAGTAAAAGAAGCATTTGCATGGAATCCGGGATTTCGTGAGTATTTTGCAGTAAAGGCAACCCCGAACCCATTTATCTTAAACATTTTAAAAGAGTATGACTGTGGCTGCGACTGTGCATCCCAGACAGAGTTGATGTTAGCTGATTCCCAGGGATTTGACGGAAAGTATATTATGTTTTCTTCCAATGATACCCCTGCATATGAATATAAATTTGCAGACAAGATTGGCGCAATCATCAACCTGGATGACTTTACCCATATCGACTTCTTAGAGAAGACAATCGGTAAGATTCCAGAGACCATCAGCTGCAGATATAATCCGGGCGGAGTGTTCAAAATGAGCAACGGTATCATGGATAATCCGGGAGATGCAAAATACGGATTTACAACGGAGCAGTTATTTGAAGGCTTTAAGATTTTAAAAGAAAAAGGTGCAAAGAATTTTGGTATTCATGCATTCTTAGCAAGTAATACCGTAACCAACGAGTATTATCCGATGCTTGCAAAACAGCTTTTTGAAGTAGCTGTTAAATTAAAAGAAGAAGTAGGCTGCCATATCAGCTTTATCAACCTTTCCGGTGGAGTTGGTGTGAACTATACACCAGACCAGGAACCAAACGACATCCGTGTTATCGGCGAAGGCGTACACAAGGTTTATGATGAAATTTTAGTTCCGGCAGGTATGGATGATGTAGCTATCTATACTGAGATGGGCCGTTTTATGTTAGCACCTTATGGATGCCTTGTGACGCAGGCAATTCATGAGAAACATACACACAAGGAATACATTGGTGTGGATGCCTGTGCAGTAAACCTGATGCGTCCTGCAATGTATGGTGCATATCATCACATTACCGTGCTTGGCAAGGACAACAGCGTATGCGACCACAAATATGATGTAACCGGTTCTCTTTGTGAGAACAATGATAAATTTGCCGTGGACCGTATGTTGCCGAAGATTGACATGGGCGATTATCTGGTAATTCATGATACCGGAGCACATGGTTATTCCATGGGTTATAACTACAATGGTAAATTAAAATCCGCTGAGTTACTTCTGAAGGAAGATGGCTCCGTACAGCTTATCCGTCGTGCAGAGACACCGAAGGATTATTTTGCAACATTTGACTGCTTTGATATTTTGAAAAATATGAAAGACCCGGAAAAATAAACTTGCAATCTATTAGAAAATATGATAAACTTTCATTTGTTCGGTTCGACGGAACCGAATAAATGCCGGCGTGTCGGAATGGCAGACGAGGCAGACTCAAAATCTGTTGTGGGCAACCACGTGCGGGTTCAAGTCCCGCTGCCGGCATTAAAATTTTGGAAAAGAATCGACTACAGGTCGGTTCTTTTTTTACGCGAGTAGCGAGAAAAATCTGGGAGAAAAGAAGGAGCCAAGCTCGCTTTGGCGAACTTCTTTTCTGTTCAGATTTGGCGAGCACCGCGATAACTCGAGAAACTCGCTAAGCGTGTTTCCCGTAGTTACGCGAGTAGAAGGTAAGGAGAATTACATGGAACAGACCAATGACAGAACATTTTTAGAAACAGAACCGGTAGGAAAGCTGTTATTAAAACTGGCATTGCCTACCGTTGCAGCCCAGTTGATTAATATGATGTATAACATAGTAGACCGTATGTACATCGGCCATATTCCGGGGGATGGTGCAATGGCACTGACCGGAGTTGGTGTATGCATGCCGCTTATTATGGTAGTATCTGCGTTTGCAGCACTGATTAGCAATGGTGGTGCTCCACGGGCAACCATATTTATGGGAAAAGGAGAGAAGGACAAGGCGGAAAAAACGCTGGGGAACTGTTTTTGCACCCAGATTATTGTATCGCTGATACTGACTGCATTTCTGCTGGCTGGAAACAGAGGCTTTCTTCTGGCATTTGGAGCCAGCGAAAATACGATTTCTTTTGCTGCTGATTATATGAATATTTATGCTATAGGAACGATTTTTGTGCAGTTGACCCTGGGGATGAATGCATTTATTACGGCGCAGGGATTTGCCAGAACCAGTATGCTGTCGGTACTGATTGGTGCAGTGATTAACATTGTGCTGGATCCGGTATTTATCTTTGGATTTGGAATGGGTGTAAAAGGAGCAGCGCTGGCAACGGTTCTTTCTCAGGCATGTTCCTGTATCTGGGTGCTGGCTTTCTTATGCGGAAAGAAAACGCATCTTCGCCTGAAAGGAAAAAATATGGTTTTGCAGGCAAATATTATTTGGCCGAGTATTGCACTTGGAACAGCAATGTTTATTATGCAGGCAAGCGAGAGCGTGATTTCAGTCTGCTTTAATTCTTCGTTATTACGATATGGCGGAGATATGGCAGTAGGAGCCATGACCATATTAACCAGTGTCATGCAGTTTGCACTACTTCCGTTACAGGGATTGGGTCAGGGAGCGCAGCCGATTATCAGCTATAATTATGGAGCCAAAAGAGCAGACAGGGTAAAAGAAGCCTATTTCTTATTATTGAAAATTGATGTTGGATTTTCCTTTGTTTTGTGGGCATTGGTGATGGCATTTCCAAGAGCATTTGCAGCCATGTTTACTTCGGATGCGGCACTGATTGCATATACGGGAAATGCACTCCGGATTTATCTTATGGCAATTATGATATTCGGAATCCAGATGGCGTGTCAGATGGCATTTACATCACTGGGAAAAGCAGTATCTTCCATTATTGTAGCGGTGATGCGTAAATTCGTATTATTACTGCCGCTTATTTATATTATGCCGCACATTTTTACCGGCAATCAGGCAATGGCAGTTTATATGGCAGAGCCGGTAGCGGATGTACTGGCGGTAAGCTTTACGTCTGTACTGTTCTATTTCCAGTTCCGCAAGGTGCTGCGTCAGATAGAAGAATAGTTCAAAAAGAGCCTTTTTTGAGGCTCTTTTTCGTTGACAATAAGTTATCATATATGATAACATAGAGACAGTTGTTGAGGTGAGAAATGGAGAAGAATAAGAGCAGGGAGCAGTCGACGCGTTCGGATGTGGTGCGTCAGTTGAAGGCGGTGCGCAAGGAACAGCATATTACCCAGGAAGTGCTTGCAGAGCGGGCAGGCACGAAGAAATCCAATATTTCCAGATTGGAGAGCGGAAGATATAATCCAAGTCTGGATTTTCTGGTGAAGGTAGCAGGCTGTCTGGGGAAGAACGTAGAGATTCAGATCATGGACAAATAGAAGGAGACAGGGTATTATTATGAAGAAGAACAAACCGAAGACCATGGGGAAAAATATTGACCGGGATGTGGAATTATGCAGAACTACCAATGCCAGAGTCAGCAGTCAGATGATGCGGACACTGGTAAGCCATGAGATTCCATTTACACAGAACTGGGTGAGAGTTCCATTTTATAAGAGAGTTGCTTATAATGGGGCGAAGGAAGTCTGCGTTATCAGCACACATTATAACCAGTATCAGCGGGCGAGAAGAGTATTAGACCATATGGAAGTGGTATATCGGGAACGCATGATTTTGCATGCGGTATAAGACAGGAGGAAAAAGAGATGGAGAGCTTAACAAAGCAGTTTCCGGATAAGGAGACCTTTGACAAATTCTTTGTAGAGAATTTCAAGACCATGACTTACGAAGATGTAAAAGAAGGCTTAGAGGAATTAGTCAAGGCAGAAGGATTAAATATATTTCAGGATGATTATGTGAAAAATGTACGGAAAGAGGATTTTAAAGAGCATCTTTCCAAGGGCGCACGATTTGAATTTGAAAATGCCATGACAGAAGCATTTTACGATAAGAATCCGGAAGTATATGAGGCGGCATTTGGACTTTACGAAGAAGTACCAAAGCAGGCAATGGCAATTACTGAGACTTTTCACCGCACGTATCAGGAGATATATGAAGAGAGTTTAAATTGTATGTTTGATGCAGTGATAGTTCCGTTGTTATAAGAAAAAATTTTTCGGATATTTGAATGTATAATCCACTTTTTTAGAATAGCAGATTCTGACTGTGATTCTAAGAAAGTGGATTTTTTGACTTTAGAAAAATTTAATTTCAAAAAGTGAAAAGATTGTGCTACCATTACAATAAGCAGGTAACAGGTGATTGTGAATGGGATAGATTTTGTCATCAGAACTATCTTTCCGATGTTTGTAAGAATTGCTACATGGTTCGTCGAAGTACAGATGCCTGATAAAGGCTGTTAGGGACACTGGGAATTTCGTCAGGAAACAGGCAACGCTGGTACAGGGATGTACCAGCGAGGCACAACTGAACATGGATGTGAATTTGTGCCGGTTGCCGGATGAAATTAATACGATAACGAAATTCCCAGTGTCCCTTGCAGGCATTATGTGGCATCTGTCTTCGACGGACAGTGCAGCGATTCAGCCAAAGCAACCGGAAAGACGGTTTTTATAACTTTCCGTTTGCACAATCACCTGAATAATCAGAATAAAAGGAGGAAGCTATCAAATGGCATTTGTATCCTTTCAGAATGTAAGTAAAGTATATAAAACCGGAGAAGTTACGATAGAAGCATTACATGATGTGAATTTTGAAATAGAAAAGGGAGAATTCTGCGTTATCGTAGGAGCGTCCGGAGCGGGAAAGACAACAATATTAAATATATTGGGAGGAATGGATTATCTGACCACCGGAAAAGTATATCTGGATGGAGAAGAAGTCTCAGCATATAATAAGCGGCAGCTTACCAGTTACCGGAGATATGATGTGGGATTTGTATTCCAGTTTTATAATCTGGTGCAGAATCTTACAGCATTGGAAAATGTTGAACTTGCAGCACAGATTTGCAAGGAACCGTTAGATGCAGCAACAGTTTTAGATGAGGTGGGCTTAAGTGAACGGAAAGCCAATTTCCCGGCACAGCTATCCGGTGGAGAACAGCAGAGAGTAGCAATTGCAAGAGCACTGGCAAAGAATCCGAAGGTGCTGCTTTGTGATGAACCGACAGGCGCACTGGATTATAATACCGGAAAAGCCGTTTTAAAACTGCTGCAGAATACTTGCAGAAAACAAGGCAAAACCGTCATTGTAATTACACATAATCAGGCACTGACTGCAATGGCAGACCGTGTCATTACCGTAAAGAGCGGAACCATTCAAAAGATAGAGAAAAATGAACATATCGTGGATGTCGATGAGATTGAATGGTAGTCCATGTGGAAAAGAAAGGGTTTGAAATATGAAATCCATGATGAAGAGAAATATATTTCGTGAGATAAAGAAAAGCTTTGGAAGATATTTTGCTATCCTTGCCATTATTGCACTGGGTGTTGCATTTTTTTCCGGCCTTAAGATTACCCAGTCGGTCATGGTGCATTCTGCGGATGTCTATTTAAAGGATTTGCAATTCTATGATTATCGTCTGGTATCCACACTTGGCTTTACAGAAGAAAATGTAGAAGCACTGGCAGAAAAAGAAGATGTCCGGGCGGCAGAGGGTGCCATATCGGCAGAGGTCCTTTATAAGGATGCCGGAGAAAATGAGCGCGTTATCAAGATGCATTCCATCACAGAGAAGGTCAATAAACTGAAGCTGGTTGCCGGAGAAATGCCGCAGTCTGCTGATGAATGTGTGGTAGATTCCGTACTTTTTTCAGAAGATGCCATTGGAAGCAAGCTGGTTCTTTCGGAAAATAATACAACAGATGATTTAGATAAATTTGCATACAAAGAATATACGATTACCGGACTAGTACAGTCACCGTGCTATATCCAGTTTGAACGTGGCAATACATCCATTGGAAATGGCAGAATCAGCGGATTTGCCTATATATTAAAAGATGGATTTGCAGTAGATTATGACACAGAAATCTATATTAAATTTGATGAAGATTATGACATCTATTCCGATGAGTATGATTCCTATATGGACGCAAAGGAAGCAGACTGGGAGGCCTATACAAAGGAACAGGCAGATATCCGTTATGAAAAGATTGTAAAAGACGCACAGGACGAACTGGATGAGAAGAAGGAAGAGTTAGAGGAAAAGCGGGCAGAAGCGGAAGCGGAATTAGAATCGGCAAAGCAGCAGCTTACGGATGGAGAAACAGAGATCTCCGATGGAAAAAATCAGATTGCTTCTGCAAAGACCGAACTTTCTGCTAAAGCATCGGAGCTGCAGTCCGGGAAGGATGCATTGTCTTCTAAGGCGGCAGAATTAGAGAGCGCATCGCAGCAGATTTCCGGGCAGGAAAGTGCACTGGCAGCAAAAAAGGCAGAGTATGAGCAGGGATTGAATGCTTATTTGGCAGCAAAGCAGCAGGTGACGGATCAGAGAAACAGCCTTGAGGCCGCAAAAGCGCAGTTGATGGAAAATACTCCGGGCTATGAAGAGATGCTGGCACAGATTGAAGCCGGTTTAACGGAGGTTGCCGGTGCAGAAGCAGAATTAAATGCAAAGAATGCGGAATTAGAAGCAGCCGCAGGTCAGCTTTCTTCTGCGGAAAGCCAGCTGGCAGCCGCAAAGCAGCAGATAGAAGATGGAAAAAATGCACTGGCAGCTGCCGAGGCAGAGCTTACGGATGGGGAGAACCAGCTTGCGGCAGCAAAAGAACAGATAGAAGAAAAAGAAGATCAGCTTGAGGCTGCAGAAACAGAGCTGGCAGACGGCTTACTGCAGTATCAGGAGAAGCAGAGTGAATTTGATGAGCAGATGCAGGATGCGGATGACCAGATAGCAGATGCACAGAGTAAGATAGATGAAATCGAGAAACCGGAGACTTATGTACTGGACCGGAATACCAATGTAGGTTATGTGTGCCTGAAAAATGATTCCGGTGTAGTAAAAGGAATTGCCAATGTATTTCCGGTATTCTTCTTTCTGGTGGCAGCGTTAATCTGTATGACTACCATGAACCGGATGGTGGAAGAACAGCGGACACAGATTGGTGTGCTAAAGGCACTGGGTTTTAGTGAAGGAAAGATAATGGGAAAGTATCTTTTCTATTCCGGCTCTGCAGCCATCAGCGGAACGTTAATCGGCTATGTGCTGGGAATCCATTTCTTCCCGTTAGTCATCATAACCGCCTATGGAATTGTCTATAAAATGGGTGGGATTTATTATGTGTCTGACCTGCCATTAGTACTGGTTTCACTTACCGTTGCAGTACTTTGCTCCGTTGGGACGACCTGGCTGTCCTGCCATAAAGAGTTAAAAGAAGTGGCGGCAGATTTGATGCGGCCGAAAGCACCAAAAGCCGGAAAACGTGTATTCTTAGAGCATGTACCATTTATCTGGAAGAGACTTAAATTCTTGCAGAAGGTATCCGTAAGAAATATTGTCCGCTATAAGAAGCGTTTCTTTATGATGGTAATCGGAATCAGCGGCTGTACGGCATTGCTGGTGATGGGCTTTGGTGTAAGAGATTCTGTAGTGGCAGTGGCAGACCAGCAGTATGAAGAAATCCAGCTTTACGACATTGGAGTTACATTAAAAGATGGAAAGATGCCGGGAGAGGCTGACCTTAAATCTTTAGATTCTGTATTGGAAAAGGAAAATGCAGCAGGCATGTATGCCATGGAAAAGACCATTGACCTGGTGACAGATAAAGGAACTAAGTCGATTCATATGGTGGCAGTGGAAAATCCGGATGAAGTAGGAGACTTTATTTCGCTGCATACAAAGAAACAGGAGCCGATTGCTTATCCAAAAGAAGGAGAAGCAGTACTTTCGAAGAAAGTGGCAGAAACCTATGCAGTCAAAAAAGGCGATACGATTCTGCTGCGTGACAGTGACAACAATGAGATGCACTTAAAAGTCACCGGAATCTGTGAGAATCATATTTATAATTATGTATACATTGCACCGGAATCCTATGAAAAACAGATTGGGGATGTGGTATTTAAAAATGTGTATGTGAGACTGCCGGATGCGTCAGATATTCATGAAGTGAGTGCGGCACTGATGAAAGCAGATGGTGTGACGGCAGTAACCGTTAATTCCGATATGTTAAGCCGGATTTCACAGATGATGTCCTGTATGAATTATATTGTCATTATCATTATTATCTGTGCCGGAGCACTGGCATTTATCGTATTATATAATCTTAATAATATCAATATTACGGAACGGGTGAGAGAGATAGCTACCATTAAAGTATTAGGCTTCTATCCAAAGGAAACGGCATCTTATGTGTTTCGGGAGAATATGGTCTTAACTGCCATCGGCTGCGGACTGGGACTGATTTTAGGAAAATGGTTCCATCGTTTTGTAATGGGTGAGATACAGATTGATATGGTATCCTTTAATGTACAGATTAATGCAGTAAGTTATCTCTTTAGTGTTTTGCTGACGATGGGCTTTGCATGGATTGTAAACTGTATGATGACAGGCAAATTAGAACGTATCAACATGGCAGAATCCTTAAAATCAATAGACTAAAGCAGGCTGTTTTCTGGCGATTTCTTTCTGGCAAACCGAAGGAGCGCAAGAAAGGATAAAAAAGTAGTCAGCAGTTCGCCTGCAAGCATGCCATAGAGGTAGCAGCGGATGCCATATGTTGGAATCAGTGCATAGATAAAGAAAATGCGTAAAGTGCAGCCGCTCATATTAATGTAGAACGCACGTCCCGGTTTCCCTAGACCGTGAAGAACGGAAGTAAGGGTGGTGGACAGATAGAGGAAAGGGCAGATCCAGCTTAATATGAGTATGAAACTGCCGGCTAATGTGTTCTGGAAAACGAATTGTCCAATCCATTTCCCAGTCAGAAGAAAACCGAAGGTACAGGAAAAGCCAAGAAGCAGACAATAAAACACCGTTTTTTTAATAGTACGGCGGATTAAGTGAAAATCCTTTCTTGCATAGGCTTCTGAAATAGCAGGCATCAGCAGCACCGAGACAGAATTTACAAGGACATTGGGAAAAAGAATCATTGGCATTGCCATTCCGGTAAAAATGCCGAAGACGCTCAAGGCATCCTGATTGCTGTAGCCATATTTTTTTAAGCAGATGGGAATCAGAATGGCTTCAATACTGGAAAATAAGTGATATGCTACGTGATTGGTGGTAAGGGGCAGCGCAAAGAGGGAAAGCTCCTTAAAAATTCTTTTTATATGCCTGCTGCACTTTTGGAAATGAAGGCAGCTTACGGAAAAGAGTGAAGAGGCCAGTTCACCGCAGACAACACCCCAGACAGCAATGGATGGGGTGATGGGATAACTTTTTTCCAGGCAGATAAGATAAAGTATATAGACACTTAAGACCCGGACAACCTGCTCCATAAGCTGGCTTACGGATGGCACCAGAGTTTTCTTCTTCCCATAATAATAACCATTGATACAGGCATGGACACTGGCAGGAATCAGGCAGTAGGAAAGAATAACTAGGAGTGGAGCACAACGGGATTCATCTAAAATATGAATGGCAATAAAATCAGAATAAGAAATCAGAATAACAGTAAGTGAGAGTGCAATTCCCACAGAAAGAACCAGACCGGCATAGAGGTAACTCATGCCGGTATTTTTATGGTCGGCTGCAGCAACAAAGCGGGAGACAGCGGTCTGGATGCCTGAGGAACTGAAGGCAATACAGAGGGCAAAAACCGGAAAAATAAGCTGATAAATTCCAAGACCTTCTGCACCAATTATGCGGGAGAGGAATATTCTATAGAAGAAACCGATTACTCTGTTGGAAAGTCCGGTCACAGTAAGCAGGAGAGTACCGGCAATCAGTGGATTTGAAATGGATTTCAACGGTTTCAATTGGAGCCTCCATGAAAAAGCAGATTTGTCAAAAGTATATGATAAATCAGAGGCAGAAAGAACTATTCTCAGAGGGAAAGAAGCATGAAGAAAATGATTTATCTTGATAATGCAGCAACAACACCGACAGCACCGGAAGTAATCGAAGCAATGCTGCCCTTTTATGAGCGTCGTTATGGAAACCCATCTGCCCTGTATGATCTGGGGCAAAAAAGTCATGATGCCATAGAAGAAAGCCGGAAGATAATTGCGCAGAGCATCGGGGCGCAGCCGGAGGAAATATATTTTACAGCCGGAGGAAGTGAATCTGATAACTGGGCATTGAAATGTACCGCAGAAAGTATGGTTATGCGTGGCCGGCATATCATTACCACGAAAATAGAGCATCATGCCATTTTAAGAACCTGCGGATATCTGGAACAGAATGGTTATGAGATTACTTACCTTCCGGTAAATGACAAGGGAACGGTTTCCTTGGAGCAGGTGCGGCAGGCAATCCGGCCGGATACCATATTGATTTCTGTTATGATGGCAAATAATGAGATTGGTACCATAGAACCTATAGCAAGAATCGGTATGCTTGCCAGGAGATATGGAATCTGTTTTCATACGGATGCCGTACAGGCATATGGACATATTCCCATTGAGGTCAACAGAATGAATATTGATATGATGAGTGCCAGCGCACATAAATTCAACGGACCTAAGGGAACCGGATTTTTATATGTGCGAAAGAAAAAGAGGATACCTCCTTTTATCCATGGAGGAGGCCAGGAAAGCGGTGTCCGGGCGGGAACTGAGAATGTGCCGGGAATTGTAGGCATGGGAAAAGCGGCAGCCATGGCAATGGAAAGCTTAAAAGAGCGGATGGAAATCGAGACAAGGATGCGGGATTACTTGATTTATTCAGTATTAAAGCAGGTGCCGAAGGTAAGGCTGAATGGGGAATGGAACAACCGCCTTCCGAATAATGTGGACTTTTGTTTTGATGAGTTAGAAGGTGGGAATCTTTTGGTTATGCTGGATATGGATGGAATCTGTGCATCGGCAGGTTCAGCGTGTTCTTCTGGAGAACATGAGCCATCCCATGTGTTAACAGCCATCGGTGTACCGCCGGAAATTGCAAGGGGAGCATTGCGGCTTACTTTAAATGAAAAAATTACGGCAGAGCAGATTGATTATGTGACTGCCTGCATCAAAAAGAATGTCACAATCCTAAGGGGACAGAAGGAAACCGTAAAATTCACTTGACGGATGCTGACAGTGTGGGTAAACTGTGAGTGCAGCTAAAAATTTGCCTGTAGGATAGGATTAAATATATGAAGGAAAAAGTAGTAGTTGGAATGTCCGGCGGAGTGGATTCTTCCGTTGCGGCATATCTTTTAAAGGAACAGGGCTATGATGTGATTGGTGTAACCATGCAGATCTGGCAGGATGAGGAAGAGACACAGCAGCAGGAAAATGGTGGCTGCTGTGGCCTCAGTGCCGTGGATGATGCCAGAAGAGTGGCTGACCGGTTGGAAATACCATATTATGTGATGAACTTTAAACAGGAATTTAAACAGTATGTAATGGATTATTTTGTGGCAGAATATTTGGCAGGAAGAACGCCGAATCCATGTATTGCCTGTAACCGTTATGTAAAATGGGAGTCACTTCTTGCCAGAAGCTTAAGCATCGGAGCAGATTATATTGCAACCGGACATTATGCAAGAATTGCAAAATGTGACAACGGACGTTTCGCAGTGGCAAAATCTGTAACAGCAGCCAAGGATCAGACCTATGCATTATATAACCTGACACAGGAGCAGTTATCCCATACATTGATGCCGGTAGGTGCTTATCATAAAGATGAAATCCGCAAAATCGCAGAAGAGGTGGGACTTCCGGTGGCTCATAAGAGAGACAGCCAGGAAATCTGCTTTATCCCGGATAATGACTATGCAGGTTTTATTGACCGTGAGGTTGGAGATGCAGTTCCGGGAGAGGGAAACTTTGTGACAAAAGATGGTGAAATTATCGGACGGCACAAAGGAATTACCCACTATACCGTAGGACAGCGCCGTGGCTTGAATATACCATATGGCAAACGGATTTTTGTAACAGAGATCAGACCGGAAACCAATGAAGTAGTGGTAGGTTCGCCAGAGGATGTATTTACGGATACACTGGTTGCAGACCATGTCAATTATATGGGACTTACCGATTTTGATGGCAGACGTCTCTTAGGTAAAATCCGTTATGGACATGCAGGAGCCATGTGTACCGTGGAAAATATCGGAGAGGGCAGAATCCGCTGTCATTTTGAAGAACCGGTCCGTGCTGTGACACCGGGTCAGGCGGTGGTATTTTATGATGGGGAATTTGTCGCAGGCGGTGGAATTATTATAGGAAAATAGTGAATTGTGCACAAAAATGAAATGGTAAAATTATATATTATATACGAAGTTTACATTCCGGACTTGACGTTTCTGATAAAATATAGTACATTTGTAATGTAATAAGCAGGGACGCAAACCGGATTGTTACTAGAGATAGGCAAGACTGGATTGCACTTTAAGATAATTGTTAGGTCGGATTATTTAGAGTGTAATGCAGCTTTTTTTATATCATAAACAGGTGAAACGTAATGCAGATTATCAAAGTAATTAACAATAATGTAATTAGTTCCGAGGACGATAAAGGTAAAGAAATCATCGTTATGGGAAAGGGCATAGGCTTCGGAAAGAAAGCCGGAGAAGAAATAGATGAGACAAAGATAGAAAAAGTATTCTCCCTTCCGGACGAAAGTACCAGCCAGTTCATGCAGGTGGTAAAGGACATGCCGTATGAATATATCCGGACAGCCGAGCTGGTTATCGCATATGCCAGAGAAACATTAGGTTATCATTTAAGTAAAAATATTTATGTGACATTAACAGACCACTTGGGATACGCCATAGAGAGAAAGCAGCAGGGCATCGTTGTTGCGAATGAGCTTTCCTGGGAGATGAAGAAATTCTACAATGCAGAATTTCAGGTGGGATTGAAAGCCTTAGATATTGTAAAACAGGAACTAGACGTGGAGCTGCCGGAGGATGAAGCTGGATTTATTGCGATGCATCTGGTAAATGCACAGATGGGCGGTCAGATGAATCAGTCCAGGAATATGCCGGCAATGATAAAGGATATACTCAATATAGTCAGATATACCTTTCAGGTGGAATTGGATGAAAAGAGCCTGTCCTATGAGCGTTTTGTAACGCATTTAAGATTCTTTGTACAGCGGGTAATCAGTCGGGAAGACAGTGAACGTAATGATGAAGAATTTGACCAGTTGATTGCGGATCGTTTCCCACATTCCTACGAATGTGCACAGAAGATAAAGAGTTACATGAAGAAGAAGCTTGATTATGAAGTCTCGGATGTAGAGATTTCCTATCTGGCAGTACACATTCATCGTGTGATTCACAGTATGAATAAGTAAATACCCTTTCGGCAAGGGATTGTTACGTTAAGACGGCAAAACCCAGACGAATAAGACTCATAGGAAGAGTTTTATTTGTTTGGGCTTTTTTAATTTACAGGAAATTGCTTTCCTGTAAATTAAAAAACGCTCCGCGAGGATGCACACTGCGGCGTATAAGGTAGATGTCGCAAGCGACCGCCGCAGGCGCGAGAATGTGCCAAGGCACATTCGTTGTTTTTAACAAAATGAATAAAACACAAGAGTGTTTTAGATAAAAATGAACATGCTATAAAAAATAAAAATGGAGGGATTGTTATGGCAAGTAAGTATGATGGACTGGCAAGAATTATTATCCAGAACGTAGGCGGCAGGGAGAATATCATAAGCCTTGCACACTGTGTTACCAGACTTCGTTTTAAATTAAAAGACGAGTCCAAGGCTAACACAGAAGTATTAAAAGCAACGGAAGGAATTGTGACAGTAATGAAATCTGGCGGACAGTATCAGATAGTAATCGGAAATCATGTACCGGATGTCTATGATGTGGTTTGTGAACATGCACATCTGGTCGGAAACGGAGCTGTTTCCGAGGATGCAGAAGACGGCGGAGAGAAGATGGGGCTTGGTGCAAGACTCATTGATTTGATTTCCGGTGTATTCCAGCCATTCCTTGGTGTGCTTTGTGCAGCAGGTATTATCAAAGGTCTTTTGGCACTGTGGTCTTTTATCGCAAGTCAGTCAGGAATTGATGTTACCACAAGCGGAGCATATCAGCTCTGGTATTCCATTGGAGACGGATTCTTCTATTTTCTGCCGATTATCTTAGGATATACTGCAGCAAAGAAATTTAAGATGAATGAATTTATCGGAATGGCACTTGGTATATCACTTACCTATCCGGCACTGGTTAATCTGACTTCAGGAGAACTGATAGGTTCCCTGTTTGCAGGAACTTCCTTTGAAATGAATTATTATACAACCTTTTTTGGAATTCCTGTTATTATGCCATCCAGTGGTTATACTTCTTCGGTAGTACCAATTGTTATTGCAGTGGCTTGTGCTGCCTGGCTGGAAAAGAGATTAAAGAAAGTAATTCCGGACGTTATTAAAACATTTATCGTTCCGGTTGTAACTTTGGCAGTAATGGTTCCACTTACCTATCTGGTAATCGGACCGGTATCTACTTTCCTTTGCAACATTATCGGTATTATTTTCGGAGCAATCTATAACCTTCCGGTTGTAGGAGGTCTTGTAGCAGGTATCTTAGTCGGAGCATTCTGGCAGGTACTGGTAATCTTCGGATTACATTGGGGACTTGTTCCACTGGCAATGATTAATTATGGAACTTTAGGATATGACTTCATCCTTTCTCCATATTTCGCAGCATCTTTTGCGCAGTCCATGGTTGTACTGGCTATTGTATTAAAGACGAAAGATAAGCAACTTAGAAATATTGCATTACCGGCGTTTATCTCAGGACTCTTTGGTGTAACAGAGCCATGTATTTATGGTATTACACTTCCAAAGAAAAAACCATTCGTAATTTCCTGTATTGCATCCGCTATTGGTGGTGGAATCATAGGATTTGCCGGAGTTAAAACTTATATGATGGGTGGTCTTGGATTCTTCGGACTTCCGGCATTCATCGATGGTGAGTCAAAGAGCGTTTACAGTTTGATCTGGGTATTAATCGGTATGGCAGTAGCTATGGTAGTTGCGTTCGTAGCAACTTACATTACCTATCATGATGATGCTCCACAGAATGATGAAGCAAAAATAGAAAAGAAAGGCACAAAAACCGCAGCAAACCAGGTAATTGCATCTCCTCTTACCGGAGAAGTAAAAGCCTTGGAAGAAGTAGAAGATGAAGCATTTTCAAGCGGAGCATTAGGTCAGGGTGTTGCTATTCTCCCGTCCGAAGGCAAATTATATGCACCATGTGATGGCGAAGTAGTAACCTTCTTCCCAACCGGTCATGCCATTGGAATAGTATCCGATGGCGGAGCAGAAATCCTGATTCATGTGGGCATGGATACCGTGAAATTAGATGGAGAAGGATTTACACCGAAGGTAGCACAGGGAGCCAAAGTAAAGAAAGGTGACCTTTTATTGGAATTTGATATTGCAAAGATTACAGAAGCAGGATATTCCGTTCTGACTCCGGTTATCATCAGCAACACAGCAGATTACGCAGATGTAGTTCCGACAGATGCAAAGAAAGTTGCAGCGTTGGACACATTGATTACCGTTTTATAAATTAGTTTTCCATAGTTTTTTATACCTAAGGGTGCGGGCTCTGATAAAGGGCTCGTGCTCTATCCAACAAAATCAGAAGCCTTATTGCAGGGCAGAATGAGAAAAGAAAAATATAAAAACAGAAATTATAAATTTTCACAAATAAAAATAATAAGAAGCAGGAGGAAAAAGCAATGAAGACATTTCGTAAAGATTTTCTCTGGGGCGGTGCAACCGCAGCCAATCAGTTTGAGGGAGCATGGGATGTAGACGGAAAAGGAGCATCTGTTTCTGATATGTGTACGAATGGTTCCCATACCGAGCCGAAAAAGGTAACAAGAACCATTCATCCGGAATATCTCTATCCGAGCCACGAAGCAATTGATTTCTATCATCATTACAAAGAGGATATTGCATTATTTGCAGAAATGGGATTTAAAGTATTCCGTTTATCCATTGCATGGACAAGAATTTTTCCGACCGGAATGGAGAATGAGCCAAACGAAGCAGGACTGGCATTCTACGATAAAGTATTTGATGAGTGTTTAAAATATGGCATTGAGCCGCTGGTAACCATTTCCCATTATGAAATGCCATATGCACTGATTGAAAAATACAATGGCTGGGAAGCCAGAGAATGTATTGATTATTTTTTAAATTACTGCAAGGCAATTTTCGAAAGATATCAGGGCAAAGTAAAATACTGGCTGACCTTCAATGAAATCAATGGCGGAACCACACCGCTTGGCAACCTGCTTTCCCTTGGAACTGTAAAAGGCTATGAGGGAAAAATTACAGAGATTCCGGATGACCCGAAGGTTCGTTTCCAGGCATTGCATCATCAGTTTGTTGCCAGCGCAAAGGCAGTAAAATTAGCACATGAAAAATATCCGGAATATCTTATCGGTGATATGAATGTCTTTATGACCAAGTATCCATTTACCTGCAATCCGGAGGATGTATTAGCAACACAGAAGGAAATGCGGATTATGAACTGGTTCTGTTCCGATGTGCAGGTAAGAGGAGAATATCCGGCGTATATGGAGCGGTATTTTGAAGAAAATAATATTCATGTTAAAATGGAACCGGGCGATGAAGAAATTCTGCGGGAAGGCTGTGTGGATTTCTATACTCTCAGCTATTATATGAGCAGTTGTGTATCAAAAGATCCAAATGGCGAGCAGACGGATGGAAACCTGATTGCCGGTCTTAAGAATCCATATCTTAAGGCAAGCGACTGGGGCTGGCAGATTGACCCACAGGGCTTACATTATTCCTTAAATGAAATTTATGACCGTTATCAGATTCCGGTTATGGTAGTAGAAAATGGCCTTGGCGCTTATGATAAATTAGAAGAAGATGGAAGCATTCAGGATGATTACCGTATCGATTATCTGCGGGATCATATCAAAGAGATGAAAGAAGCGGTAAAAGATGGCGTTGACCTGATGGGATATACACCATGGGGCTGCATTGATTTAGTAAGTGCATCCACCGGAGAAATGGCAAAGAGATATGGCTTCATCTATGTAGAAAAATATGATGATGGAACCGGAACTCTTGCAAGAAGAAAGAAAAAATCCTTCGACTGGTATAAAGAAGTAATTGCTTCAAATGGAGAAAACTTATAAAAGAAAGAAGGTATGGACTATGGAAAAGTTTAATGGAAAAAAGGTATTCAGCGGTATTGCAATTGGAAAGGTAAAACTCCTTTTAAAAGCTGAAAATCAGGTGGTAAGAAAGAGAATAGAAGATCCGGCAGCAGAGATTGCCCGCTATGAAGCAGCAAAGCAGACTGCAATTGAACAGCTCCACAAGCTTTACAAGAAAGCATTAAAAGAAGTGGGTGAAGTAAATGCACAGATTTTTGATGTGCATGCCATGATGTTAGAGGATGGAGATTATAATGATTCCGTTCACAATCTTATTGAGAGCCAGAGCGTAAATGCAGAGTATGCGGTAGGTGTTACCGGAGATAACTTTGCAGAAGTATTTGCAAATATGGATGACGAGTATTTCAAAGCCCGTTCCATTGATATGAAGGATATTTCTGAGCGTGTCATCAATGTATTATGTGGAAATGATATGGGAAGCGACCTTGGAGATGAGCCGGTTATTATCGTAGCAAAGGATTTAGCTCCGAGTGAAACCGTACAGATGGATAAAAGTAAGCTGCTGGCATTTGTAACACAGCTGGGCTCTACGAATTCACATACTGCAATTTTAGCAAGAACTATGGGCATCCCGGCACTGATTGGTGTGGAAATCAAGGAAGAGTGGAACGGAAAACAGGCAATTGTGGATGGCTATACCGGAACTCTTATCATTGAACCGGATGAAGCAGCTTTGGCAGAATATAAGAAAAAAGCAGAAGAGGATGCAAAGCAGAAGGAATTATTGCTGACTTTAAAGGGAAAAGAAAATGTGACAAAGAGTGGTCAGAAAATCAATCTTTATGCCAACATCGGAAATGTCTCTGACTTAGCGGCAGTACTTAAAAATGATGCCGGTGGAATCGGACTTTTCCGTAGTGAATTTCTTTATCTTGAAAAAGATACTTTCCCAACAGAAGAAGAACAGTTTACAGCTTATAAGCAGGTCGCAGAGACCATGGCAGGAAAGAAGGTTATTATCCGAACCCTGGATATCGGAGCCGATAAGCAGGTGGACTACTTTAACCTCGACAAAGAAGACAATCCGGCAATGGGATATCGTGCCATCCGGATCTGCCTGACCCAGCCGGAAATTTTTAAGACCCAGCTTCGTGCTTTATTCCGCGCAAGCAATTACGGAAATATTGCAATTATGTATCCGATGATTATTTCGGTAGATGAAGTGCGTAAGATTAAAGCAATTTCAGAAGAAGTGAAAGAAGAACTTACAAAGGAAGGGATTCCTTTTGGGAATGTGGAGCAGGGTATCATGATTGAAACTCCTGCAGCAGCAGTAATGAGTGATGAACTGGCAAAAGAGGTTGATTTCTTCAGTATCGGAACCAATGACCTGACCCAGTATACACTGGCAATTGACCGTCAGAATGCAAAGCTTGACAGCTTCTATAATCCGCATCATGAAGCAGTGCTCCGGCTGATTCAGATGACCGTGGAAAATGCACACAAGGCAGGCATCTGGGCAGGAATATGTGGAGAACTTGGGGCAGATACAACTCTGACCCAGCGTTTCTTAGAGATGGGGGTAGATGAATTATCTGTTTCTCCTGGCTGTGTTCTTCCGGTTCGAAAAGCGATTCGGGATGCAGAATAATGAGCCGTAAACTGATTTTTTTGGATGTAGACGGAACCCTGGTGGATTTCACCATGCACATGCCGGAATCTGCCAGGGAAGCATTAAGCATTGCCAGAAAGCGGGGACATCTGATTTCGTTATGTACCGGAAGAACTGTAACGAATGTGTATCCATGGCTTTTAGAGTTTGGATTTGATGCCATTGTGGCTTCGGCAGGTGCTTATGTGTCTGCAAATGATAAGGTGATTTACCATAGCGTTCTGGCAAATGATAAGGTGCAGGATATGGTAGAGGTGCTGAAGGAGCACGGTGCATGCTTTATGCTGCAGGGAATCAACGGACGTTATGTGGATGAAGAGAATGCAAAGAAAATGAGAGAACGCTGTATGCGGCTTGGACTTGATATTGACGGTGCTCTAAACGGATTGACGCTTGTTGAACATCCGGAACAGATGCCGGCTCTTGAAAGTGGAATGTATTTTGATGCCGATATTCCGGTGGATGTGATGCAGAAGGAAGTCGGAAATTATATCAAGATAACCGGAGCAAGCTTTGGCAAGGATCGTCAGATGTCCGGTGAAATGACGAAGATGGGAGTCAACAAGGCAACCGGAATGCAGCGGCTTATGGATGAGTTAAAGATAGGCAGGGAAGATACCATTGCTTTTGGTGATGGACCAAATGATGTGGAAATGCTGCAATTTGCAGGAACAGGAGTGGCAATGGGAAATGCGATTCCGGCAGTAAAACAGTATGCGGATATGGTTACAGATAAGATTGATGAAGACGGACTGTATCATGCATTCGAACGGCTGCATCTGTTGGGATAAAAGTTTGAAATGAAAATAGTTTTCTTATGATACAAAGTAACGGCGCGGTTCATCAACTGCAGAGACAACATAAATACAGTAAAGGGCACTAAGAATTTCGATGAATATAGAATAAGTTCCGGCAACCGGTGCAAATTCACATCCATGTTCATATGCACCTCGCTGACACATCCCTGTGCCAGCGTTGCCTGATATTATTTGAAATTCCAAATGCCCCTAACTGTACTTATTATGCCTCTTAAGTTGACGAACCGCGCCGTTACTTTTTTCTCTTATACAAATAAACTATCCGCTATGCAGATGTGTCCACAGGCGCTTTAGTTCATAGTAAAAAATCTTCAATTTAATATTATTAATATTAAGTACAGGTTCGCAAACCGTACTAAAAATAAAGGAGGTAATGCTGGAAACCTATTTACGGCTTGAAAAGTCTAATCACACAGTTATGTGGAGGAGAATGACGTAAGTGGAAAAGGTGAGGATATCAATAAAAATCTCCTATGTATAAATAACTGATTTGATGTGAGAAAAAATGAATACAAAAATAGATAAAAATCAAAAGAAAAATAAAGAAATTTAGAGAATTATATAAGGGGGTTGAAATTGCAATTATTAATTGTGTGAAAGCGGTATTGGATTTTCAATAGAGAAGGACAAAAATATAAGTGGAGAAGACAACGAAAACATGATATAATTATTTTGAAATTTTGTGTGACTTTTTAGTACTTGATACAAAATATTAATAATATTGGTTAGAAGAGTTGGAAACGATATGCGAACAATGTTATTGAGTTTTAAACCTGAATGGTTTGACAAAATAAAAGAAGGAAACAAAATATTTGAATATAGAAGAACATTTCCAGATGAAGAGATAATGGCATATATGTATGTTAGTAGCCCTATGATGCAAATTGTTGGAAGGATTCATTTGGGGCGCAGGATTGATATTAATATATGGAAAGAGCAATATAAGGATGATAGAGAAGTGTGCGATAGAGTAAATGATTTTTTGATAAGACACACATATGCTATGCCAATTCTTTCGTTTCAAATGACAAAGTCAATAGATTTAAATACACTTAGAAGTTTTAAGGTGGATTTTGTATGTCCTCAGATGTATTATTATTTAGAAAAGTATCCAAATTTATTAAAATTTATCAAAGAGAATGCAGTAGATGTGGGAGAATTACAGGTTAATTCATTTGATAATATTACAAAAAAAGAAATATGTAGAAAGCAGTATTAGGAGGTACTTTATGGGAGATTTTAGTAATGCAGAGAGAAAAATTTTAGCCTTTATGAAAGAAGGAACACAGTTCATATTTCAAGATAAGAATTATTCAGTAGTCCTTGCAGGAAAGCCAACTTGTCATAAGGGAGAACCTAAAACAGATATTTACATTTTAGCAAAGTCGGTAAATGATGAAACTGAAATAAAGATATCATATAAAAAAGAAAATGCAGATTTTATCGAAAATAAAATGAGTGCAGAAAGAGCAGAACAACTTTTGGGAGATAATTGGTCTGAAATAATAAAAAAATCAACAATTGCTATACATGATAAATTTGAAGAAAGAATGCTCATATATAAAAATAAGTTTCGAAGGACTGAAAAAGGAGCAATTACTTTAGGGTGGAAATTTGAGTTGCTTAATAAGAAGAGTGGAGATTTATCTGGAAAAATGTTACTTACAGAAGAACAGGTTATTGATGTTTATGCAGGAAACAATCTGTCAGATGATAAGCGCAATGCTGTGGTTTGTGGTCAGGTAATAGAAGGTAGCGGAATTGCAAACTATATACTGATGGACGAAAGTGTACAGTCAGCACAGGATGTAATTGACAAGATGGTTCCTATTAGAGACTATGTTAATATGCATCCAGATATTTATTTTGCATGTAAAGCACTTAATTATCGTTCATTTGCAGAAAAATGGGATGGAGATAGACCGTTGTCGGTTCAGGTATTTTGGAATGCAGAAGAAAATAAGTTAGTACCTAAATTGGTATATAATTCTCCGTTAAAGATAAAAGGAAATGAAATGGCCATAAGATTGTTGAAGTATATGAAACTGCTTCATATAAAAAATACAGATGATATAGATGATGAAAATGTAGGAACAGATAAAATAATTTAGAGGTGATTAGTATGGCTATTATAATAGAAAAACGTGGGAGAGGCAAGTTTAAACCATCACCGAACTATGAAGTGGGAGAGGTGAAAAAATTACTTGATTCTAAAATTGAAGAAGAAAGGCAGGCATTTGCAAATTGTAGTCAGAAAATAGACTTTGATAAACTTAATTATGATTCAAGTAAGTGGAATTTATTATCTTTGTTTTCTGGTTGTGGTGGCCTTGATTTGGGCTTTGAATTGGCTGGATTAAAAGCTGTTATGGGAGAGTCTGTTATGGAAGCAGCTTTCAACGATAAAAAGGTGTTTGATGACAATAAAAAAAATAATGTATTTAACACTATTTATGTGAATGATATTTTTGATGAGGCAAGAGAAACCTACATACAGAATGCGGGAAGATATATTTATATGGATAAGAGTGATATAAGAAAGATTAAAGATTTTCCTAGAGCAGATATTGTATTAGGCGGTTTTCCGTGCCCGGGATTCTCAGAAGCTGGTCCGAGATTAGTGGATGATAAGAGAAACTTCTTGTATCTTCATTTTATTCGTTGCTTGATGCAGAGTAAACCAAAGATTTTTGTGGCAGAAAATGTTAAGGGGATGATGACACTTGGTAAAGGAGAAGTATTTAAACAGATTGTACAGGATTTTGCAGCAGCAGGATATAAAATATATTACAAACTTCTTAATTCAGTGGAATATGGTGTTCCGCAAATAAGAAAACGTGTGATTTTAGTTGGAGTCAGAAATGATATTGATTTTGAGTATATTTACCCAGAACCGACACATGGTTATGGTATTAAAGGATTAAAAGAAGTGGTGACACTTCGTGATGCAATTGGTGATTTGGAAGATAATCCGGGTGATTATTTTATAGGTTCTTATTCTACGATATTTATGTCTCGTAATCGTAAAAAATTATGGTCACAACCAAGTTTTACAATTCAAGCATCGGGAAGGCAGGCACCAATTCATCCGGCGGGGAAACCAATGATTCATGTGGGTAAAGATAGGTATATTTTTAGTGATGGAGAAGAGAATAATAGAAGATTATCGGTGAAAGAAATTGCTAGAATACAGACGTTTCCTGATTGGTATGAATTCAGCCGGGGTACAAGTAAAAAAAATGATAATGCTAAATTGGACTTGGTGTATAAACAGATTGGAAATGCTGTACCGGTAAGATTAGCATTATCTGTGGCTGATCCCATTGCGGAGTTTGCTAAGAGAAAATTAGCAGAGAAAGAAAAGAATGAATATATTACTGCTCAGAGGGATGAAAAAGAGGAAAGAATGATGGCGTAGTAAAATAAATAATCTTGTTGGCTATAGTGAAGCATAGATTAAAGAAGATTTTTTAAGAAAATATTTTTTGACAGGAACAAATTAGAAATATTTAATTATGTATTATTAAAGAAAAATTGGATAGGAGTTGGAAAATAATAGAAAGTTAATTTAATTGAAGTGAAAGGGAGAAAAGATATGCAAAATAATGACACTATTTTAAAACAACAATCAGGCGAAATTAAAGATATTTTTTTAAAACCTATTTCTGAAAATGCTGGTTTACAGAAAAGGTTGTATCAGGAAGGAAATCGTTATAGGGCTGATGGAGAGTACCAAAGAGATTATACGAGAATACTGTATGCATCATCATTTAGACGTCTTCAAGGAAAGATGCAATTGTTTGCAGTACAATCGGATCAATTTATACGAAATAGATTAACACATAGTTTAGAAGTAGCGCAGATTGCAAGGTCAATTGCAAAAGAAATAGGATATAGTCAGGATGAAATATATGTTGTTGAAGCTGCGGCATTAGCACATGATATAGGAAATCCACCTTTTGGTCATGCTGGAGAACGATATCTAAATAAATTAGCAAAATCTGCAGGTGGATTTGAAGGAAATGCTCAGACATTTAGAATTTTAACAACGGTAGAACAGAAAAGAGCAAATTTTCAAGGCTTAAATCTAACGTATAGAACGTTACTGGGTGTATTGAAGTATTTTAATAAATATAATTCGAAGCTGTCAGAAGAATCACTATCAAAGCAAAAATTTATATATGATAAGGACTATGAATTGGTTCAGAATATTATTAGTGAAACGGATGTTGAATTAAGAACGATTGATGTTCAAATTGTTGACTTGGCAGATGAAATAGCATATGCTGCACATGATTTAGAGGATGGATTGAGGCTAGGAAGTTTTACGTTAGACGATATTTTTCATGATTTTTATAAAAATAATAAAGATGAAAAAAGTATAGAGTGCTTAGAAAAAATTATCGAGGAAAGTAAGGAAAGAGCAGGTTATAAAACAAATGACATATCATCTGCAGAGTTTTCAAAATTGTATAGAAAAGAAGTTACTTCTCGTATTATAAACACACTAATAAATGATATAGGAATAGTAACATTGACAGATGATGAAAAACGAAAAAAGGGGACAAAAAGACAAAAGGAAATAGGTTTTGTTAATTATGGTATATTAGCCTCTGGACTAAAAAGGACAACATATGAATGTATAACAAATACAGATGAAGTTTATGCATATGAGCAACATGGCGAGAAGATGTTAAGTACTTTATATGATTTTTATTTGAATAATTCAAGATATTTACCGCCAGAATATCGGGCTGATAATATAATAAATCAATATAAAAAAATATATGAAAGCGAAAGTAGGGATGAAGGATTGAAAAATGTATTGCAAGAAAGGCTAGTGCTGGATTATATATCAGGTATGATGGATGAATATGTTAAAACAACATATAGAAGGTTGAAAAATAGTGATTTAGAAGAAAAAATGAGGTAAATAGAATGAATAAATTATTTGGTTTTTTCGAGTTGAAAGATTCGTTGTTACCAACAATACCATGGAAAATCTATAATAAAGATACAAAATTTGATGCAGACATATTATGGACTGTCCGAACGGCAGTTCATCATGGAGAAGACTTAAATTTGCCTAGATGTGTTGGAGCAGTAGCGGAGAAAGCTAAAATATTTGCAAAAGAAACTTCAGAGAAATATGGGGAAAATGGTATGGTAATTTATTATCCATATTTTATAGCTGAAAAAAGTGGTACATTGAATGTATATAGTAATAAAATTGTGATTGAAGCTGTAAAAGATGATTTGTGGAATTTGGTTTCTGATAGCAAATGTGATGTTACATATATTATTACAGGAGAAAACAGAGAATATTATGGAGATAAATTTTTTCTGACTAAAGATGAGCTTGATGAAATAATATCCTATGTTCGTGAAGTAAAGAGAATGTTTAGAGATGATTTATTGCAAGAAAAAAGTGTTCTTCTAGAATGGAGTTTCGCATATAAATGTAATGGAGAAAAGAAAAAGGTGGGAGATAGGTATTTGGTATTTTATGAAGCTAGAACAGTATAATATAATTTGTTTTGGAAATATTTTATTAAAAAATATATAATGTGAGAGAACTGATAGGAGATTTTTTAGTATATCAAATAAGTGGGATTATGAAATGGTTATTAATAATATAAAGTAGATATAATTTTGAAATTGAGAGTTTGAAAAAGTGTGTTGTTACATGATGTAAATTTTAGCCTAAAGAGTGAAAAATGATTTTTCGAACAGTAACCAATAAAGTGAAAGTATGAAAGAACTGTTACAAATGTTGGTTGCTGTTTTTTATATTTATGCGACAATGAGGAAAATAGGTGAGAATAATGCTATGAGAAATGTGTTGTGCATGTTTCTCATAGCATAAATATTGAAAAAATTATAGAGGAAGAAAAGCCGGTTTTCTCTTTTCGAATACAGTAAAATACTGAAAGCCTGCGGCCTTTAAAATATCCGGTACTTTTGCAAAATCAAATGCAACATGCTCCGGTTTGTGGGCATCGGCACCGATGGTAATGATTTCACCGCCTAGTTCGTGATAACGTTTTATAATATCTTCTGTTGGATTCGGATGTCCCAGACCATATTTGAAACCACCGGTATTGATTTCAATTCCTTTTCCCATATCAATGAGCTTTTCTAAAATCGCATCAATGACATCGGCATATTTCTGATAAGAATATTCAAGGTTCCGGTTTGGACCGTAGCGTACCACATAATCGATATGTCCATATACATCAAAATTATTAAATACCGCAAGATTTTCCAGGATAGATTCAAAATATTCCTGGTAAGCCTGCTGCTCGGTTTTTCCTTCAAAAAAGCGGGAGTAGTAAGGGTCTTTGCCGTGGATTACATGGGAAGAGCCGATGACAAAATCAAAGTCATATCGGCTTATCAGTTTCTGATGTTTTGCAGCAAGATGAGGCTGCAATCCAAGCTCAATGCCGGTCAGCACTTTTATTTTATCTTTGTATTGCTGTCCCAGCTTCTGGATAGTTGGGAAGTAGACCGGAGTGTCTAAGATAAATTCCGGTTCATCCTCCGGATGTTCTTTTGGATAATCATAATCCATATGGTCGGTAATGCAGATTCCGCCAAGTCCCAGTTCGATAGAGGCTTTAATCATGGATTCCGGTGAGGTCTCACTGTCGGTAGAAAAAGCAGTGTGCATATGTGTGTCCCAAAGCATAGTGTACTCCTTTCTGTGGGGTGTATGGCGGGTAAGGTTGTGCAGGTAGGGGAACTGGATGAGAAAGCTTCTTCCCAAAAGCACCGGAACGTTTGTATGTAAGAAGCCGGCACTTCAACCTGCAGTATTTTTCTTTCTTTTATAATAAGCAGTCTTTCCAATGTTTGACAGTATACTGCATTTTGTCTGCCGGCGTGCGGATACCGTGAACGGCGTCTGTTAGGGACTCGTAGAATTCCTTTTGCAACCCGGCAACGCTGGTACATGGATGTACCAGCGAGGCACAATCTGAATATGGATATGAATTTGTGCCGGTTGCCGCAAATCAAATATCTTTGCAGGAATTCTTAGAGTCCCTTCAGACAAAGTGTGGTATCCGCTGCTGGCAGACAAAAGCAGTATCCGGTCAAAGCAGCCGGAAAGACAGCCTAATTTCAAGAAAAATACTGCCCGTGAAGTGCTGCGGATTCTCACATCATAACTGTTCCAGTGTTTTCGGGAAGAAGCTTTCCCATTCCCTTCGCCTACATATTGCACAAACCTTACCCGGTGTTTACACATTTCTACTAAGAAAAATGTTACATTTTCACAAGTATAGTAAAATCTTTGTATATAATACACAGAATACTATAATAGAAATTTGACAATCTGTCAAAAGACAGTATGAAAAATGGAAAAGCTATTGTAACATTTGTTTGAAAATGAGAAAGAAGAAATAAAAATAGTGAAAAAATTAACAAAGTGATGGGAACTACTTGAACTTTCGACAAAAATTGGTTAGAATAATACCAGATTGGGTACAATCCCAAATAAAGATATTTTATATTAAATTTCTAGGAGGAATTAATAATGGCAGTAAGAGTAGCAATTAATGGATTCGGCCGTATTGGTCGTCTGGCATTCAGACAGATGTTTGGTGCTGAAGGATACGAAGTAGTAGCAATCAACGATTTAACAAGCCCTAAAATGTTAGCACACTTGTTAAAATATGATTCTTCTCAGGGTAAATATGAGCATGCTGATGAAGTATCCTGCACAGATGATTCTATCATCGTATGTGGAAAAGAAATCAAAATCTATGCATTCCCAGATGCAAACAACTGCCCATGGGGTGAATTAAAAGTTGACGTTGTATTAGAGTGTTCAGGTTTCTATACAAGCAAAGAAAAAGCACAGGCACACATCAATGCAGGTGCTCGTAAAGTTGTTATTTCTGCTCCAGCAGGTAATGACCTTCCTACAATCGTATACAACACAAACCATGAGACATTAAAAGCATCTGATACAATCATTTCAGCAGCTTCTTGTACAACAAACTGCTTAGCACCTATGGCTGATGCATTAAATAAATATGCTCCAATCCAGTCTGGTATCATGGTAACAATCCATGCTTACACAGGTGATCAGATGACTCTTGATGGACCACAGAGAAAAGGTGATTTAAGAAGATCTCGTGCAGCAGCAGTTAACATCGTTCCAAACAGCACTGGTGCAGCAAAAGCTATCGGACTTGTTATCCCAGAACTGAACGGAAAATTAATCGGATCTGCTCAGCGTGTTCCAACCCCTACAGGATCTACAACAATCTTAACAGCAGTTGTTAAGAAAGCTGGCGTTACAAAAGAAGATATCAATGCAGCTATGAAAGCAGCAGCTAACGAGTCCTTCGGATACAATGAAGACGAAATCGTATCTTCTGATATCGTTGGAATGAGATTCGGTTCTCTGTTCGATGCAACACAGACCATGGTTAACCAGGTATCTGATGATCTGTACGAAGTACAGGTTGTTTCTTGGTATGATAACGAGAACAGCTACACATCTCAGATGGTTCGTACAATCAAATACTTCAGCGAGTTAGCATAATTTACGAGAGAAACCCGCAAAGCGTGTTTCCCGTAGTTTAACGAACAATCACTGCACGGTAGACTACTTTTTTAAACGACAGGCTGCCAGAGTGCAGATAAGACTCAGGAAAAGGGTCCGGTCTTTTAGGACCGGGCTCTTTCTTGCTATTAGAAATAAAATTTAAAGGAGACTACTTAATATGTCATTAAATAAAAAATCTATAGATGATATTAATGTAAAAGGACTTCGCGTTCTTTGCAGATGTGATTTCAACGTACCATTAAAAGAAGGAAAGATTACAGACGAGAACCGTCTGGTTGCAGCGCTTCCTACAATCAAGAAATTAATCGCTGATGGTGGAAAGGTTATCCTTTGCTCCCATTTAGGAAAAGTAAAAACAGAAGAAGACAAACAGACCAAAACTCTTGCACCAGTAGCAGCAAGACTTACAGAGTTATTAGGACAGGAAGTTAAATTCGTTGTTGACCCTGAAGTTGTTGGTGAGAACGTAAGAGCAGCAGTAGCAGCTATGAACGATGGCGATGTTATCTTACTTGAGAATACACGTTTCAGACCAGAAGAGACAAAGAACGGAGAAGCTTTCTCTAAAGACCTTGCTTCTATCTGTGATGTATTTGTAAATGATGCATTCGGAACAGCTCACAGAGCACACTGTTCTAACGTAGGTGTTGCACAGTTAGTTGACACTGCAGTAGTTGGATACTTAATGCAGAAAGAAATCGACTTCCTTGGAAATGCAGTAGAGAATCCGGTAAGACCATTCGTTGCAATCCTTGGTGGTGCAAAAGTTGCTGATAAATTAAATGTAATCAACAACTTACTTGAGAAATGTGATACCTTAATCATCGGTGGTGGTATGGCTTACACATTCTTAAAAGCAAAAGGATATGAAATCGGAATCTCTTTAGTAGATGATACTAAGATCGATTATTGTAAAGAAATGATGGCAAAGGCAGAGAAACTTGGAAAGAAACTTCTTCTTCCGGTAGATGCTGTAACAATCAAAGATTTCCCAAATCCTATCGATGCTCCAGTTGAAGTAGAAACTTATGATGCAGACAAGATGCCGGCAGACAGAGAAGGCTGTGATATCGGACCTAAGACACAGACACTTTTCGCAGATGCTGTTAAGACTGCTAAGACTGTTGTTTGGAACGGACCTATGGGTGTCTTCGAGAACCCAACTCTTGCAGCAGGTACTATCGCTGTAGCAAAAGCTTTAGCTGATACAGATGCAACAACCATTATCGGTGGTGGAGATTCTGCAGCAGCAGTTAACCAGCTTGGATTCGGTGACAAGATGAGCCACATCTCAACAGGTGGTGGAGCATCCTTAGAGTTCTTAGAGGGTAAAGAGCTTCCAGGCGTTGCAGCAGCAAACGATAAATAAGTAATCAAAGCACATGCCTGTATGCAGGCAAAAGCTTATATATTTAAGAAAGAAGGACATTTTAAAATGGCAAGAAAAAAAATTATTGCCGGCAACTGGAAAATGAACAAAACTCCTAGCGAGGCAGTTGCACTGGTAAATGAATTAAAACCATTAGTAGCAAACGAAGACGTAGATGTAGTATTCTGCGTACCAGCAATTGATATTATTCCAGCAATGGAAGCAGCAAAAGGTTCTAACATCTGCATCGGTGCAGAGAATATGTATTTTGAAGAGAGCGGAGCATACACAGGAGAAATCTCTCCGGCAATGCTTACAGACGCTGGCGTAAAATACGTTGTATTAGGACATTCTGAGAGAAGAGAATACTTCGCAGAGACAGATGAGACTGTAAATAAGAAAGTATTAAAAGCTTTCGAACATGGTATTACACCAATCATCTGCTGTGGAGAGACTTTAACACAGAGAAAACAGGGTATCTACCTTGACTGGATCCGTATGCAGATTAAGATTGCATTCCAGAACGTAACAGCAGAGCAGGCTGCAACAGCAGTTATTGCTTACGAGCCAATCTGGGCAATCGGAACCGGTGAAACAGCTACTTCTGATCAGGCAGAAGAAGTTTGTGGTGCAATCCGTGCCTGCATCCGTGAAGTATATGATGAAGCAACAGCTGAGTCTATCCGTATCCAGTACGGTGGATCTGTAAATGCAGGAAATGCAGCAGAGCTGTTCGCAAAAGCTGATATCGATGGTGGTCTGGTAGGAGGCGCTTCCTTAAAGGCTGACTTCGGAAAGATTGTAAACTACAATAAATAAGCTTTTCGGAAAATAGAATATTTTCATAAGAAACGTCACGAAATGCATTATGGCATTGGTAAAATTTACCGATGAAATGCATTTGGTGGCGTTTTTTGTTTCCCGAAAAGAACAAACCAGAACCAATTCACCTATTGACATAGTAGGCGAATGGGTATATGATGCGAATGAACCAGAAAAGGAGGAATGCAGAGCATGATTTCAACCAAAGGAAGGTATGCATTAAAGGTCATGGTCGAGCTGGCGGAGCATGATGCGGAAGAATATATTCCGTTAAAAGGAATTGCCGAGAAACTGAATATTTCCCAGAAATATTTAGAGAGTATTTCGACCATTCTTTCCAAGGGACATATGATAGAAGGAGTCAGCGGCAAGAAGGGCGGTTATCGTCTGAAGCGGAAACCGGAAGAATACAGGGTTGGTGATATCCTGCGGCTGACAGAAGGAACGCTTGCACCGGTATCCTGCTTAAGAGAAGACCAGGAGCCATGTGAAAAATCAGATTCCTGCTGTACACTTCCAATCTGGAAGGGACTGGCAGATTTGATAGATAAATATTTTGATGAAATGACGCTGGCGGATGTTCTGCAGTCGAAGCAGGAAGCGGAGAAGAAAGCAGCGAAGAAGAAACAATAGATGCAGGAGGAAGAAAAATGAGCAAAGAATTACTTTTAGAGGTTAAAAATCTGAACGTCAGTGTAGAAGAAAAACATATTTTACATGACGTAAATCTTGAAATAGGAAGACATGAGACACACGTACTGATGGGACCAAACGGAACCGGTAAATCTACACTGGGTTATACACTGGTTGGTAATCCACGTTATCAGGTAGAGAGCGGAGAAATCTTTTTTCAGGGAAAAAATATTACCGGAGAGCCGGTGAATGAACGCGCAAAGAGCGGCATGTTCTTATCTTTCCAGAACCCACTGGAAGTACCGGGCGTTACCTTAAGTTCCTTTATCCGTAGTGCATTGGAACAGAAGACTGGAAAGAGAGTCCGTTTCTATGATTTTAAGAAAGAACTGGCAGAGAAAATGGAACTTTTACAGATGGATCCATCTTATGCAGAACGTGATTTGAATGTAGGATTTTCCGGCGGCGAAAAAAAGAAAGCTGAAATTTTACAGATGTTGATGTTAAAGCCGGAGCTTGCGATTTTGGATGAAACCGATTCCGGGCTGGATGTAGATGCGGTAAGAACTGTATCAAAAGGAATCGAAGAATACCAGAAGAGCAGTAGGGGAAGCCTTTTGATTATTACACACAGCACCAAGATTTTAGAGGCATTACACGTAGATTACACACACATCATGGTGGAAGGACATATTGTTAAGACAGCAGATGCTTCCCTGATTGATGAAGTAAACGAGAATGGTTTTGCAAAATACGAGCAAGGAGTGTAAGGAATGGAAGAGAAAAGCTATGTAGAAGATATCGACAGAAGCATATATGATATCCGGGATGATGAGAAGGATGCTTATAAGCTGAAAGAAGGTCTTACTCCTGAAATCGTAGAGCAGATATCAAAAGAGAAAAATGACCCTGTCTGGATGCAGAATTTCCGTTTACAGTCTTTACAGATTTACAATGAAATGGAAGTGCCAGACTGGGGACCATCGATTGAAGGACTGGACATGGAGCATATCGTAACCTATGTCCGCCCAAACACAAAGATGAAGGGAAAATGGTCTGAGGTGCCAAAGGACATTAAAGATACCTTTGAGCGTCTTGGAATTCCACAGGCAGAGAGAAAGTCACTGGCAGGTGTTGGCGCACAGTATGATTCCGAACTGGTTTATCATAATGTAAGAGAAGAAGTTGCCGCACAGGGCGTTATTTATACGGATTTGGAAAGTGCAATGCATGGTGAATATGCAGATATGATACAGAAGCACTTTATGAAGCTGGTAAAACCAAATGACCACAAATTTGCAGCATTGCACGGTGCAGTCTGGTCCGGCGGTTCTTTCGTTTATGTGCCAAAGGGTGTGGACGTAGAGATTCCGCTGCAGTCCTATTTCCGACTGAATGCAAAAGGTGCCGGACAGTTTGAACACACATTGATTATCGTAGATGAGGGAGCATCCCTTCATTTCATCGAAGGATGTTCCGCACCAAAATATAACGTAGCCAATCTGCATGCAGGATGCGTGGAATTGTATGTTGGCAAGAATGCAAAACTTCGTTATTCCACCATCGAGAACTGGTCAAAGAATATGTATAACTTAAATACCAAGCGGGCACTGGTAGAAGAGGGCGGAACTATTGAATGGGTATCCGGTTCCTTCGGTTCACATGTATCCTATCTGTATCCGATGAGTGTCTTAAAAGGAAAGGGCGCCCGCATGGAATTTACCGGTGTAACTTTTGCAGGAAAAGGACAGAACCTTGATACCGGAGCCAAAGTGGTACACTGCGCACCGGACACCAGCTCCTATATGAATACCCGTTCCATTTCCAAGGATGGTGGTATCAGTACTTTCCGTAGTTCCGTTGTGGTAACGAAGAAAGCGAAAGGCACGAAGTCAGCAGTATCCTGTCAGTCTCTGATGTTAGATTCTGAGTCCCGTTCCGATACCATTCCGGCAATGGACATCCGTACCAAGGATGCTAATGTGGGACATGAAGCCCAGATTGGAAGCATCAGTGATGAAGCAATTTTTTATCTGATGTCAAGAGGCATGAGTGAAGAGGACGCAAGAGCCTGCATCGTCAGCGGATTTGCGGATAATGTTTCCAAGGAACTGCCTTTAGAGTACGCACTGGAAATGAACAATTTGATTCGCCTTGAGATGAAGGGCAGCATAGGATAGCAGAAGGGATGTGGAAAGAGCATGGAACAAAATGTAAGTATGAAAATCAATGAATTGCCTTCTCCTACCTGGAACTGGCTGAAGGTAAATGAAACTCCGATAAAATGGAGCAATAAGATAGAACCTTGTGAGATTGCAGCAGAGGGAGATGCAGTATCTACTGAAACAGAGCAGCTTTCGGACATTGAAACCGGTGCCGGAAGAGAAGCAGATGCAATCTTTGCAACAGAAAATACTGCAAAATATCAGATTCTTGCAGATAATGCAGGACAGGATAAAACCGTAAGACTGCACATTTCCGGTAAAAAAGATGCACATACGGCAGGCTGTGTAGAGATAGTTGCAAAAGAAAACAGTACACTTACTGTTGTGATGGACAGCCGTGTGGCTCCGGATGCCACAAAAGAGGAAGACAGTATCGCAGAAGCATCTCTGGCAGTCCGTGTCAGAATGAAAGTCGAAAGCGGTGCATCTGTAAGATTAATTCAGGTTCAGATGCCGCAGGAGCATGAGACTTTATTAAGTGATATAGGCGGCAATTTAATTGGCGAAGGAGCAAAGGTAGAATATATCCAGTTGTTCCTTGGAAAAGGGAATCTCTATTCCGGATGCCGCATGGATTTGAATGGAAAAGAAAGTAATTTTGCTACAGAGACCGGATATCTTGGTCAGGCACAGCAGATTTTAGACTATAATATGGTAGCCAATCATTTCGGCGAGAAAACCATGAGTTATATCAACTCTGACGGAGCACTTCGGGGACAGGCACATAAGGTTTTCCGTGGAACCATTGATTTCAAACGTGGTTCCTCCGGCGCAGAAGGACAGGAAGAGGAAAGCGTACTTCTGCTGGGTGATGATGTGGAAAATAAGACCATTCCATTGATTTTGTGTGCACAGGAAGACGTAAAAGGAAATCACGGAGCAACCATTGGAGAATTAGATGAAGATACCATGTTCTATTTTGGCGCAAGAGGTATTGATAAGGAAGCTGCAGAACGTATTGTGACAGGTGCAAAATTGGAGCATATCTGTGATTTGATGAAGGATGAAGCAGCAGAAAAAATTGCGAAGGAAGCGCTGGAAGAGGTGATTTAGGATGTACGATTTTAAGAAGGATTTTCCTCTTTTTAAAGACCGGGATGTCATCTATCTTGATAATGCGGCAACCGCACAGAAGCCGGCATGCGTCATTGAAGCGGAAAAGGAATTTTATGAAAAACATAATGCCAATCCGCTGCGTGGATTCTATCCTTTGAGTCTGGAAGCAACCGATGCCTATGAGGCAGCGAGAAAAACAGTTCAGCAGTTTATCCATGCTGCATCTGAGACAGAAATTATATTTACCAGAAATACCACAGAGAGCCTGAATTTAGTAGCGTACAGCTATGGCTTAAATAATCTTTGCCCGGAGGACGAAATTGTGGTTTCCATTATGGAACATCACAGCAATATGCTGCCGTGGCAGATGGTGGCAAAACAGACCGGCGCAAAGCTTATTTATCTGGAATGTGAAAAGGATGGTAGCTTAAGCGAAGCAAAGCTAGACGAAGCTTTCTCCGATAAAACAAGACTGGTGGCAATCACACAAGTATCCAATGTGCTGGGACGTCCGACTCCGGTAGAGGAAATTGTGCGAAGAGCAAGAAAGAGCAATGCAGTAGTCGTGCTGGATGCAGCCCAGAGCTCCCCACATATGCCGATTGATGTGCAGAAGCTGGATGTGGATTTTCTGGCATTTTCCGGTCACAAGTTAATGGGACCGATGGGAATTGGTGTCTTATATGGAAAGAAAAAACTTTTAAAGGCAATGCCGCCATTCCTTACCGGAGGAGAAATGATAGATTCTGTAACAAGAGACGGTGCAAAATATGCAGAGCTTCCTCATAAGTTTGAAGCAGGAACCGTCAATGCAGCAGGTGCAGTGGGACTGGCAGCCGCTATTGATTATATTAATAAAATCGGTTTTGAAACCATGCAGGAGCGTGAACTTACACTTACGAAAAGAGCCTTAGAAGGACTGAAAGCAATTCCGAAGGTTCATGTGCTGGGTTCGGAACTGGCAGAAGAGCATACCGGAATCCTGACATTTACCATTGAAGATGTGCATCCACATGATGTCAGTGCAGTATTGGAATCCGATGGTGTGGCTGTCCGGGCAGGTCATCATTGTGCACAGCCATTGTTAGAGTATCTGGGCGTCCGCTCCGCAACAAGAGCAAGCCTGATGTTCTACAATACAGAAGAAGAAGTCGATGCGCTGGTGAAAAGCGTAGCAGGAGTCAGAAGGAGAATGGGATATGGAGAGTAGAAGTTTTTATAATGAAATCCTTACTGAACACAATATTCACCCGGAGTTCAAGCATGACCTTCCGGATGCCGACCTGGTATTAGAGGGCGTGAATCCAAACTGCGGGGATGACATTTTTTTAAAATTAAAATTAGATGGTGATGAAATCGTAGACGGTGCATTTGTAGGAGATGGCTGTGCTATTTCCCAGGCATCTGCCGATATTATGCTGGGCATGATTGTCGGAAAGAAGAAAGAGGAAGCACTGCATTTAGGAGAATTATTCTTAAAAATGATAAAAGGAGAAGCTTCGGATGAAGAGATTGACGAGCTGGAAGAAGCTTCGGCATTAAAGGATATTTCCCATATGCCGGCAAGAGTAAAGTGCGCTGTATTAGGCTGGCATACCTTAGAAGAAATGTTAAATGATGAGGTTTGATATAACAGAATACGCTTGCAAAATAAGGATTGTTAGAAAAAGAAAGATAGTGTATAATGTTATCGGCAATAAAGCAGGACACAAGAGACGAAAGAGGAGTTGAGCGAGGATACCGATTTGAGAAGAAAAGCTTTGCAGATGGCAGGGATAGGAATATTGTTGTTTGGAATGGTTTGCAGTGGATGTGACAGGAAAGCGCAGGTAAATGCAGAACCGGAAAGCAGCGAGAAAATAGAATATGCAGTGACGGAAACAGAAGAAGTCTCTACAGAGACGAAGAAGCTGGTGATAGAAGATTTGGATGATGCATACGAAGCACTGCTGGATTCCTGCAGCAAAGAATTTATCGGGGATTATCGGATTGACGAAAGTTTCTTAAACTGGGTTTATGCCAATTATGGAAAAGAAGCAGTATTAAATATTGCACAGGAGTCTCAGGAAGACCAGAATGTAAATGTCTGGTACGAAGAGACCGGAAATTCCATACATGTGCTGTGGCTTCTTTATTGTCAGGATACCGGCATGAATGAAGAGGATTTGCAGCAGGTTTACTGGAAGACATGCAGCTCTGAGGATGAGGTTGTGCTGGATTTTACCGGCGATATTAATTTTGCAGAAGGCTGGGGCACAACGGAACACATGGATGGACAGCCAAATGGAATCAATGACTGCTTTTCCAAAGATTTATTGCAGGAAATGAATAATGCAGACATTATGATGATAAACAATGAGTTCACCTACAGTACAAGAGGGGAACCTTTAGCTGGCAAGGATTATACTTTCCGGGCAGATCCAAAGCGTGTCGACTTGTTAGAAACATTTGGAACAGATATTGTCAGTCTTGCCAATAATCATGTCTATGACTATGGCGAAGCTGCATTGATTGATACCATAGATACACTGGAAGAAGCAGGAATTCCGTATGTAGGAGCAGGAAAAGATTTAAAGGATGCCATGCGTCCGGTATATTTTGTGGCAAATGGAAAGAAAATAGCAATTGTATCAGCTACACAGATTGAACGCTCTTTAAATTATACGAAGGAAGCAACTGAGACGACACCGGGCGTGTTAAAGACCTTAAATCCGGACAAGTTTCTGAAAGTAATAGAAGAAGCAAGAGACAACAGCGATTATGTGATTGCTTTTGTACACTGGGGAACAGAAGGAAATAACTATTTTGGTTCCGACCAGGTGGCTCTTGCAAAACAGTTTGTGGAAGCCGGTGTGGATGTCATTATCGGCGGACATACCCATTGCCTGCAGGGCATGGAATATATGGATGGCGTGCCGATTATCTACAGTCTTGGCAATTTCTGGTTTTCGGCGTCAACATTAGATACCGGCTTATCCCAGGTAATCATCCGGGATGACGGAACTATTGATTTCCGGTTTCTGCCGTGTATACAGAAGAATTACAAGACCTCACTGGTGACAGATGAAAGTGAGAAAAGACGTATTTTTGATTTTATGGAATCCCTTTCCGTGGGAATTACCATAGATGATGATGGTTATGTGACAGCAACGGAGTAATCCGTTTCAATAGAAGATTTTAAAGAAAAGAGGAAAAAACATGAGTAAAAAACCAACCGTATTGATGATTTTAGATGGTTTTGGTCTGAATGACAAAACTGAGGGTAATGCAGTAGCCCAGGCAAACAAGCCAAACATTGATGCACTGATGAAAGATTATCCATGGGTAAAAGGAAATGCCAGCGGACTTGCCGTAGGACTTCCGGACGGACAGATGGGTAACTCCGAAGTAGGACATATGAACATGGGTGCAGGAAGAATTGTATACCAGGAATTAACCAGAATTACCAAAGAAATCGAAGATGGAGATTTCTTTAAAAACGAAGCATTGCTTGCCGGCATGAAAAATGTAAAAGACAACGGTTCTGCACTTCATTTATATGGATTATTATCCGATGGTGGAGTTCACAGCCACATTACACATTTATTCGGACTTCTGGAAATGGCAAAAAAAGAAGGCTTAGACAAAGTATATGTACACTGCTTCTTAGACGGCCGTGATACCGCACCTACTTCCGGAAAAGGATTTATCGAAGAGCTGGAAGCAAAAATGAAAGAAATCGGTGTTGGTGAAATCGCAACCATCAACGGACGTTACTATGCAATGGACCGTGACAACCGTTGGGATCGTGTAGAAAAAGCATATAAAGCAATTACAGAAGGTGTTGGCGAGACAGCAGACAGCGCTGTTGCAGCAATTGATGCATCTTATGCAAAAGATGTAACAGACGAGTTCGTAGTTCCGACTGTAATTATGAAAAATGGTGCTCCAACTGCAACCGTACAGGATAACGACACCATTATCTTCTTTAACTTCCGTCCTGACCGTGCAAGAGAGATTACCAGAGCATTCTGCGCAGATGAGTTCGACGGATTTGACAGAGGCACAAGAAAGAACGTAACTTATGTATGTTTCACAGAATACGATGGAACCATTCCAAACAAAACCGTTGCATTCCACAAGGTAGAACTTACCAATACATTTGGACAGTTTCTTGCAGACAATGGCAAGACTCAGGCAAGAATCGCTGAGACTGAGAAATATGCTCATGTAACCTTCTTCTTCAACGGCGGTGTAGAGGAGCCAAACAAAGGCGAAGAAAGAATTCTGGTAAAATCTCCAAAGGTAGCAACCTATGATTTGAAACCGGAAATGAGTGCATACGAAGTATGTGATAAATTAGTAGATGCCATCAAATCTGAAAAATATGATGTAATCGTAATCAACTTTGCTAACCCGGATATGGTTGGACATACCGGAGTTCAGGCTGCAGCAATCAAGGCAGTAGAAGCAGTTGATGAGTGCGTAGGCAAAGCTGTTGCAGCATTAAAAGAGGTTGACGGACAGATGTTCATCTGCGCAGACCACGGAAATGCAGAGCAGTTAATCGATTATGAAACAGGCGAACCATTTACAGCACATACTACCAATCCGGTACCATTCATTCTGGTAAATGCAGACCCTGCATACGGTTTAAGAGAGGGTGGATGTCTTGCAGATATCGCTCCTACATTAATCGAGCTGATGGGAATGGAACAGCCAAAAGAAATGACAGGGAAATCTTTGTTAATCAAAAAATAAGACCGTAAGGGCGAAATGCAAACTACGAGAAACACGCTTTGCGAGTTTCTTAAGTTATCTCGCTGCTCGCGTAAATAAAAAGATTCTGTATCTCAAGTGTAAGGTACAGAATCTTTTGCTATAGATAAGTATTTTCCAGCACATATATTAATGATACTTATAAATAGAAAATATTAGACAAAAAAACTAATAAATTTCGCTCATTTTTCTATATGGGGCAAAAGGCGCACTTCGCCCAAATTCATTGACTTTCTAAAAGGCACTGTATTATAATTTTCCAGTAGTGTTTTTTATCATAACAAAAATTTGCGAAAGCATAAAATGGAGGACAAAAGCAGTATGCAGGAATTTAAACCATTTAAAGAAGGAAAAGTAAGAGAAGTATATGATAATGGAGAAAGCCTTATCATTGTTGCAACAGACAGAATTTCAGCGTTTGACCATATTTTAAAGAATAAGGTTACCAATAAGGGCGCAATTCTGACACAGATGTCCAGATTCTGGTTCGATTTTACAAAGGATATCGTGCCAAACCATATGCTTTCCGTTGATGTAAAAGATATGCCGGAATTTTTCCAGAATGAGAAATATGATGGCAACAGCATGATGTGCAAGAAACTGGAAATGATTCCAATCGAATGTATTGTTCGTGGATATATTACCGGAAGTGGCTGGGCAAGCTACAAAGAGAACGGAACCGTCTGCGGAATCAAATTACCGGAAGGACTTGTAGAATCCGATAAATTACCTGAGCCGATTTACACACCAAGTACCAAAGCTGAGATTGGTGACCATGACGAGAATATTTCTTTTGAACAGAGTATTGACGTATTAGAGAAAGCATTCCCGGGCAAGGGTGCTGAGTACGCAGAAAAGATTAAAGAATATACCATCGCACTTTACAAGAAATGTGCAGAATACGCATTAAGCAAAGGAATCATCATTGCAGATACCAAGTTTGAATTTGGTCTCGATGAGAATGGAAATGTAGTTTTAGGTGATGAGATGCTGACACCGGACAGCTCCCGTTTCTGGCCATTAGAAGGATATAAACCGGGACAGGGACAGCCTTCTTATGACAAACAGTTTGTAAGAGACTGGTTAAAAGCAAATCCAGACAGTGATTATCTCCTTCCGGATGAAGTAATTAAGAAGACAATTGAGAAATACGAAGAAGCATTTGAATTACTGACCGGTAAGAAATTTGCTTAAAAATATAGTCAGGAGAACCCTATGAATAACAATGAATTAAAGGAAAGCCCATGGGACGGCCTGCATGAAGAATGTGGCGTCTTCGGCATGTATGATTTTGACGGAAATGATGTGGCTTCCAGTATTTATTATGGTCTGTTTGCATTACAGCACAGAGGACAGGAGAGCTGTGGTATTGCAGTAAGTGAGACAAACGGACCGAAGGGAAAAGTTACTTCCTATAAAGATATGGGACTGGTAAACGAAGTATTTACCGGAAAACAGTTAGAAGCAATGAAAGGTGATATCGGAGTCGGTCATGTCCGCTATTCCACTGCAGGTTCTTCCACCCGTGAGAATGCACAGCCGCTGGTATTGAATTATGTAAAAGGTACGCTGGCATTGGCACACAACGGAAACCTCATCAATGCGAAGGAGCTTCGCAAAGATTTGGAATATACTGGAGCAATTTTCCAGACCACCATTGATTCTGAGGTAATTGCTTACCACATTGCAAGAGAGCGTCTGAATTCCAAGACAGCCGAGGAAGCAGTACGCAGAGCCTGCCAGAAGTTAAAAGGAGCTTATGCGCTGGTTGTAGCCAGCCCTCGTAAGCTGATTGGCGCAAGAGACCCATATGGCTTCAAACCCCTTGTAATCGGAAAACGTGACAATGCTTATATCATTACTTCTGAGACCTGTGCCTTGGAGACCATTGATGCAGAGTATGTCAGAGACGTATTGCCGGGAGAAGTGGTAACAATTTCACCGGAAGGCGGCATTCAGTCTGATATGACTATGTGTCTTCCAAAAGAACAGGAAGCACGTTGTATTTTTGAATACATATATTTTGCGAGACCGGACAGCCATATTGACGGAGTCAGCGTTTATGCATCCCGTATCCAGGCAGGACGTTTCCTTGCAATGGATTCACCGGTAGATGCAGACCTGGTAGTAGGAGTACCGGAGTCCGGAAATGCAGCAGCTCAGGGTTATGCCCTGCAGTCCGGAATTCCATATGGAACTGCTTTTGTAAAAAATGGTTATGTGGGACGAACCTTCATCAAACCAAAGCAGAGCAGCAGAGAATCCAGCGTAAGAGTAAAATTAAATGTACTGGCAGAATCAGTCCGTGGCAAGCGTATCATTATGATTGACGATTCCATCGTGCGTGGAACTACATCTGACCGTATTGTAAATATGTTAAAAGAAGCCGGTGCCACAGAAGTGCATGTAAGAATCAGTTCCCCGCCATTCTTATGGCCATGTTACTTTGGAACCGATATTCCGGAGCGGGAACAGTTGATTGCCTATAACAGAACCATCGAAGATATCCGGAAGATAATCGGTGCAGATTCTTTGGGATACTTAAAGATAGAGCGTCTGGAGCAGATGGTAGGAGGACTTCCAATCTGTAAAGGATGCTTTACCGGAAAATATCCGATGGAGCCGCCAAAAGAGGATATTCGTGGTGACTATGAGCGATAAAGCAGACTGACACAGCAGTCATCCGGTTGCCGGGCAGGATGTTCATGATTGCATGAAACAGACTGCATCGGACAGCCGGGCGGAGCACTGTGTAATTTATTTATATTATTTTAAGAAAAAGGAGCACACATATGAGTACCGATAGATATAACAGCCCATTATCAGAGCGTTATGCCAGCAAAGAAATGCAGTACATCTTTTCCCCGGATATGAAATTCCGTACCTGGAGAAGACTTTGGATTGCACTGGCAGAAACCGAGAAAGAACTTGGACTTGATATTACACAGGAACAGATTGACGAATTAAAGGCACACAAGGATGACATCAACTATGATGTGGCAAAGGCAAGAGAAAAAGAAGTCCGTCATGATGTTATGTCCCATGTATATGCTTACGGCGTACAGTGTCCGAAAGCAAAAGGAATCATCCATTTAGGAGCAACCTCCTGCTACGTTGGAGATAATACCGATATCATCATTATGTCAGAGGCATTAAAACTGGTTCGTAAGAAATTAGTAAATGTCATTGCAGAACTGGCAAAATTTGCAGATAAATATAAGAATCAGCCGACACTGGCATTTACCCATTTCCAGCCGGCACAGCCAACTACCGTTGGAAAACGTGCAACACTGTGGTGCCAGGAATTTATTATGGATTTGGAAGACTTAGATTATGTATTAGGCAGCCTGAAACTTTTAGGTTCCAAGGGAACCACAGGAACACAGGCAAGCTTTCAGGAACTTTTTGACGGAGATCAGGAAACCATCGATAAGATTGATCCGATGATTGCACAGAAAATGGGCTTCAAGGAGTGCTATGCAGTATCCGGACAGACCTATTCCAGAAAAGTAGATACCAGAGTTGCCAACATTTTAGCAGGCATCGCAGCAAGTGCACATAAGATGTCCAATGACATCCGTCTTCTGCAGCACCTGAAAGAAGTGGAAGAACCGTTTGAGAAGAGCCAGATTGGTTCCTCTGCAATGGCATATAAGAGAAATCCAATGCGTAGTGAACGTATTGCATCCCTTTCCCGCTATGTCATGATTGATGCATTAAACCCGGCAATTACATCCGCAACCCAGTGGTTTGAGAGAACTCTTGATGACTCTGCAAACAAGCGTCTTTCCATTCCGGAAGGCTTCCTTGCAATCGACGGAATCTTAGATCTTTGCTTAAATGTAGTAGACGGACTTGTTGTATATGAAAAAGTTATTTACAAACATATGATGAGCGAGCTTCCATTTATGGCAACCGAAAATATTATGATGGATGCTGTAAAAGCTGGTGGTGACCGTCAGGAATTACATGAGAAGATTCGTGTACTTTCCATGGAAGCAGGCAAAAATGTAAAACAGGAGGGTAAAGAGAATAACCTTCTTGAGCTGATTGCAGCAGAACCTGCATTCCATACAACCTTAGAAGAGCTGAAGCAGAATATGGACCCTGCAAAATATGTAGGAAGAGCACCAATTCAAGTAGATGCCTTCTTAAAGAATGTGGTACAGCCGATTTTGGATGACAACAAAGAGATTCTTGGTATGACAGCCGAGATTAACGTATAATCGAATTATTTCGAAAGAATAAAAAATCTTCTTTTGGAGATACTGAACTATTAATTCAGAATATTTTCAAAAGGAGATTTTTTTATGGCTGTAAAAATGACGATTACACGAATCCATGCAAGAGAAATATTAGATTCCAGAGGAAATCCCACAATAGAAACAGAAGTAACTGTGGAGACAGAGACAACCGGAAAGAAGTCGACTGCCCGGGCGGCAGCACCTTCCGGAGCCAGCACTGGAGAATTTGAAGCCATTGAATTAAGAGACGGCGGCGAGCGTTATGGTGGAAATGGTGTGCAGCAGGCGGTGGAAAATGTAAATACAAGAATTGCAAAAGCACTGATAGGCAGAAACGTATTGCGGCAGGAAAATCTAGATGCACTGATGCTGGAACTGGATGGAACAGAAAACAAAGGAAGCCTTGGTGCCAATGCAATCTTAAGTGTGTCCTTAGCCTGTGCTAAAGCAGCGGCAAAAGCATTACAGATGCCGCTTTACCGCTATGTGGGCGGCGTAAATGCAGTGACGATTCCGGTGCCGATGATGAATATTTTAAATGGCGGCGCACATTCCGATAATAATCTGGATGTTCAGGAATTTATGATACTTCCAATTGGAGCCGACAGCATTACGGAAGGAATCCGCTGGTGTGCAGAAGTCTATCATCATTTGAAAAAATTATTAAAGAACCGTGGGTTGTCTGTGGCAGTGGGAGATGAAGGCGGTTTTGCTCCGAACATTGCAAATGAGGAGGAAGCCATCCAGCTTATTATGGAAGCCATTACCAAAGCAGGGTACAGCTGCGGCAGAGGCAAGCAGTTTATGATTTCTCTGGATGCAGCCGCCAGTGAATGGAAAGGAAATGCACCGGGAGAATATTATCTGCCGAAATCCGGCAAGCGTTATACCACGGATGAACTGATTGTTCATTGGGAAAAGATGATTCGCCGTTTTCCGATTTATTCCATTGAAGACCCGCTGGATGAAGAGGATTGGGATGGCTGGAAACGTCTGACAGAAAAAGTGGGAGATAAAGTGATTCTGGTAGGCGATGATTTATTTGTCACGAATCCGGTGCGCCTGAATAAAGGAATTTCCATGGGATGCGGTAATGCGATTCTGATTAAGCCAAACCAGATTGGAACGCTCTCAGAAACTATGGAAGCCATCCGCATGGCAAAAGAACATGGTTATGAGACCATCATGTCCCACCGGAGCGGCGAGACCGAGGATACGACCATAGCGGATTTGTCAGTAGGGCTTGGCAGTGATCTGATTAAAACAGGAGCACCGTGCCGTGGCGAGCGGACGGCAAAATATAATCGTCTGATTCGGATCGAAGAATCGTAATAGATTTCAGCAAAATTTCAATACAAATGCGAAATAAGTGGTTGTAATTTGTCCGTGTGTATGATATACTGTCAAAGTTACGAGTATTATAAATCCACAGGAGGTGTCATTCGTGGCAGTTTTAAAAACGGTTTTAACAGTTGTATTTATTATTATATGTATCGCATTGACAGTAATTATTCTTCTTCAGGAAGGTAAGTCCGCAGGACTTGGAGCAATCAGCGGAGCAGCTGATACTTATTGGGGCAAGAATAAAGGTCGTTCTATGGAAGGAATGTTGGTAAAGGTAACCAGAGTACTGGTAATCTTATTCCTGTTAATTTCCATCGTACTGAATATTGGAAGTTTCTAAGAACCAAAGAGCTGTCGTGTGAACGACAGCTTTTTTTACTTTACAGGAATTGCTTTCCTGTAAAGTAAAAAAAGCTCCGCGAGAATGTGACAAGGCACATTCTTTGTTTCATGAGCAGCGAGAAAAAATAGGAAAGAAAAGAATGGATAGAGAAGCACTGGAAAAAAGAAAGAAAATTGTATATGAGTTTATCTGTGATGACTTATATGTCCCGATGAAAGCCAAAGAGATTGCAATGATTCTGCAGGTATCCAAAGAGCAGCGGGAAGAGCTGCATGCGGTTTTGGATGCTTTGCTGGAAGAAGGTAAGGTAGAGCTGACCCAGAAGGGCAAATATGTAAAGGCTTCCGGAAGATTCTTAACCGGTGTTTATACCGGAAACAGCAGAGGCTTTGGCTTTGTGACGGTAGAGGGTGAAGAGGAAGATATCTATATCCCGGAGGAGAATACCAACGGAGCCATGCATATGGACACTGTATCTGTTGCAGTAAATCCGCAGAAGACCGGAAAACGCCGGGAAGGCAGAATTATAAAAATTATATCCAGAGGTCTGCATCAGATTGTCGGAACTTATCAGAGCAGTAAGAACTTCGGATTTGTGGTACCGGATAACCAGAAGCTGGCACAGGATATTTTTATTCCAATCGAACGCTCCAAAGGAGCAGTAGATGGACACAAAGTTGTCGTTGAGATTACCGATTATGGTAAAAACGGTAAGAAACCGGAGGGAAAAGTTGTTGAAATACTTGGTCATATCAATGACCCGGGAACAGATATTTTATCCATTGTAAGAGGCTTTGACCTGCCGACAGAATTTGCACCGAAGATTATGAAACAGGTGGAAAATGTAGCCAAAGAAGTCAGTGAGGCTGATATGGCAGGCAGGGAAGATTTGCGGGACTGGCAGATGGTGACAATCGACGGAGAAGACTCCAAAGATTTGGATGATGCGGTATCCCTTACTATGGATGGAGAAAATTATATTCTGGGTGTGCATATTGCAGATGTGTCCAACTATGTGCAGGAGCACAGTGCACTGGATGTGGAGGCATTGAACCGCGGAACCAGTGTATATCTCGTTGACCGTGTGATTCCTATGCTGCCCCATGCATTGTCCAATGGAATCTGTTCCCTGAATGCAGGAGAGAACCGGCTTGCATTGAGCTGCATCATGACCATTAACCCGAAGGGCAAGGTCATTGACCATAAAATTGTAGAGTCTGTGGTAAAAATTGACCGCAGAATGACTTATACAGCGGTAAAAGAAATTTTAGAAGACCATAACGAAGAAACAATTGCAGCGTATCGGGACCTGGTTCCGATGTTTGAAAAAATGGGAGAACTGGCAGCACTGCTTCGAGGAAATCGTATGAAACGCGGTTCGATTGATTTTGATTTTCCGGAAACGAAAATCCTTTTGGATAAAAATGGCAGACCATTGGAAATCAAGCCATATGACAGAAATACAGCTACAAAATTAATTGAAGATTTCATGTTGATTGCCAATGAGACGGTGGCACAGGAATTTTTCTGGCAGGAGATACCATTTCTCTATCGTACCCATGAGACACCGGACGAAGAAAAAATCCGAAAACTTGCAACATTAATCGGAAATTTCGGATATACACTGCATATTAGCCAGGAGGAAATTCACCCGAAGGAATTGCAGAAGCTGTTAGGAAAAATCGAAGGAACACCGGAGGAAGCATTAATCAGCCGGCTGACCCTCCGTTCCATGAAACAGGCAAAATATACCACAGAAAACACCGGACATTTCGGACTGGCAGCAAGCTGCTATTGTCATTTTACATCGCCAATTCGCCGTTATCCTGATTTACAGATACACCGTATCATCAAGGAAACATTGCGGGGCAGGATGAATCATAAGCGGATGGCGCATTACGAAACGATTCTGCCGGAAGTAGCCAAACATTCCAGCGAGACAGAACGTCGGGCAGATGAGGCAGAGCGTGAGACTGAGAAGCTGAAAAAAGCACAGTATATGGCAGAGCATATCGGAGAAGTCTATGAAGGCGTTATTTCCGGGGTGACATCCTATGGAATGTATGTAGAATTGCCAAATACCGTGGAAGGGCTTGTGCATGTAACCAGTCTTACCGATGATTATTATCAGTATTTTGAAGACACTTTTGAACTGGTGGGCGAAGTAACAAACCGCCATTACAAGCTGGGACAGAAGGTATATATCCGGGTAATCGGTGTAGATGAAATTGTAAGAACCATCGATTTTGAATTGGCAGAGGCAACAGGAACAGGAGAAATGAAGAATGGGAAAAGAATCGATTAAGATGATTGCCAATAATAAGAAGGCAAGACATGATTATTTCTTGGAAGAACTTTATGAGGCAGGAATCAGCCTGCATGGAACAGAAGTAAAATCACTCCGTATGGGAAAATGCAGTATCAAGGAGTCTTTCATACACATTGAACATGGGGAAGTCATCATATATGGTATGCATATCAGCCCATATGAAAAGGGAAACATTTTTAACCGTGATCCGCTTCGTCCGAAGAAGCTTCTGATGCACAAAAACGAGATTCGTAAATTAGAGCAGAAGATTAAGGAAAAAGGTTATACCATTGTTCCGGTGGAAGTATATTTCAAGGGAAGTCTGGTAAAAGTCCAGATTGCGCTTGCAAAAGGTAAGAAGCTTTATGATAAGCGGAATGATATTGCAAAGAAAGATATGCGCCGTGAAGCAGAGCGGGATTTCAAAGTAAGAAATCTTGGTTAATAGGCGGATAAAAATTGTCAGTTAATGGCAATACAAACAGTGGTTCTATCTTTGCCTCTTGCAGGAATAGCGGAGGCAGGTTATAATAGAATAAATATATAAGGGCTAGTAAAGGTTTCGACAGGGATTATGAAGCTGGAGAAGCGAGCCGCAGGGTGATGCGTTAAATTCCAAACTTAAAATTAAACGCTAACGATAATAAATTAGCTTACGCTGCCTAATGGCAGCAGTCTGACCTAGAGCACTCACACTTTAGGACCCAGGCTTCGACTATGTGAGAAACGACACGGGCAAAGCTTTGAACCCGTGGGCGTATGATGAAGCTACTGAAACAGTTACGGTGTTCATACCGGAATTGCAGAGGGAATGTCAAATTATGAACTACGCTCGTAGAAGGACAGGGGATTGGTTTTTGGACACGGGTTCGACTCCCGTCTAGTCCACTAAAGCTGAACAAGTCGAACTCTGTATATGATATTATCGTATACAGGAATATGTTTGGTTTGGTGTATCGAAGAAAATAAAAGTAACGGCATTGTATGGTTGCGAAAGTGATATATAATGCCGTTATTTTTAAGATATAATGCGGATTTGAATTTGACAAATCGGAATTTGGCAAAGGAGTGTGATTGTATGAAAAAGAAATTCTTTGTGGTAATTGCAATTATAGTTGTTTTAGTAATCCTATTAACCCCTGTTCGTATGAACTTAAAAGACGGCGGAAGTGTTAGGTATAAAGCATTAGTGTATGAGGTTACAAAAATACATCGACTTGCACCAGAAGTAGATGGTGTAAAACCATATATTGATGGGTTCGAAATTAAAATATTCGGAATGACAGTTTATAGAGAAACAAACGAATTGACAAATTCAAGTTGATATTTCACATATTTTAGGAAATTTAATAACTGTTATATTTGATTATCAAATTCTTCGCAAACCCTTGAAAATACTAAGTTTGTAGCAAGTGAACTTTCCCTTACTCTTTCCCTTGTGTTACATTTTCCCATTGCTTTTCATGAACCTTAATATGGGAAAAATTAAGGGAAAGAAAATTTCATAACACAATATAACATATAACAATAACGACATGGTGAACTGATTGAAATGTTTTCGATATTTAACTCTGTAACTGATTATCAAAAGAAAATGGAGATAAGATACGATGAGAACAATTTATGCAGAATATAATATAAACCACGATAGTATTGATGTTTACACAAGTGCTGGATATATGCTTCGCATTGATTGCTGGGAAGCTGAAAAAAATTTAAAAACCACATATGGATCAGAATGTGCGCTTACTTCATTGGCTGTGGATGAGCCTTTGGAATATGCAAGATTATATCTTGATGGCAATTTACAGATGTGGGTGGATGCAGAAGATTCATTAGAACTTTATTAAGCAAGAAGTGAGATAGTGTTGTAGGGAGTTTCCTGTAGTTAAAGATACCACACCCGATATGATGAACCCACGCTTATACACTACCAGCTATGATAATCGAGTAGGAGGAATTTCTCTTAAATGAGAAATTCCGACCTCTCACACCACCGTACGTACGGTTCCGTATACGGCGGTTCAATCAACTTAACAAATAACACACTTTTCGGTGTAGTAATCTAACATTGAGATTAGTCCAAATGAGGCTAATCTTTTGTTACTTATAGCAACATTTACTGCGCCTTTGTTACATACATAAGCTATTCT
>NZ_JAJEQU010000013.1:0-71235 GCF_020687575.1 Roseburia sp. CLA-AA-H209 | reverse complement strand
GCTGGCACAGGACGTGCCAGCGAGGCGCATCTGAACATGGATGTGAATATGCGCCGGTTGCCAGACGAACTTCTTAATTATCCGAAATTCCTAGTGCCCCTTGCAGGCGTTATGTGGCATCCGTATTCGACGGACAGTGGCACTATCTTATGTCAAAGCAACGGAAAGACTGCTTGCAGACAAGCAAAACATAATATTAAGAACTACTGGTATTTTGACGCACATAAACACACCTACTTCAAATAGCAAAGAAATTTCTGTTAAAATGTTATTCTTTCGCAGCACCTAAATCATTTCCCGTGGGGATTTTCCAAACTGCTTCTTATAGGCACGAAGAAAAGTAGAATAATTGTGAAAGCCGCAGGCAAAGCAGGCATCGGTTACTGCAGTGCCGGAGCTGATTAAATCCCTGGCAAAGAGAAGCCGCTTTGTGGAAAGATAATTTCCGATGGTATACCCGGTCTGCTCCTTAAAAGAATGCATCAGATAATAGCGGCTGGTAAAAAAGTGCTCTGCTAAAGAATCCACCGTAATATCTTCCGTCAGATGTTCATTCATATAGGTAAGAACCGACAGAATCTTTTCATTTGCCTGGAAGGAATCTTCATATTGCAGGGTGCCGGATAAGGCAGCCCGGTTTAAGTGAATCATAAATTCTAAGAAAAGCGTATTCTGGTAAATCTCATTGGCAAAGCTGTCTTCGGAAAAAGAGTGGACAAGCTCCATCATGGTATCTAAGAGCCGCCGTTCCTTCATGCCGGATAAATGCAGCACATTGGACGGCATGGCAGCGTCCGGAAGAAAGCATTGGTTTAAGAAAATAGTCTTATCGGATGATGTAACTGCAAAATCCGGAGAGACATAAATAATCATCCGCTCGTAGGGTGTGGTATCATGAATGACCGGGCGGTGGACTTCACCGGCACGGACAAGAACCAGATCCCCCGGGGTAAGCTGGTAGGATTTTCCTTCAATACAATAGGTGACATTGCCGCTTAGGAAAAAGAGCAGTTTGTGAAAATCATGATAATGAAAGTCGTAGGCAGACATTTCGTGGTCAGTCAGGTGAAATATCTTGAAATCATGATGAAGATATCCGGTTTTCTCATATTTTTTCATAAAAATCACATCCTATATACAAAGTCAATCTAGGAACAGTATAAAGCACGATTTGCAATAAGGAAAGCATTATTTTACTATCAATTTCAATAAAATGTTGGTATAATAATTGATATATGAAAAAGGACAAGTGCATCAATAGACGGTTGTCCTGTTAGAAATGAAAATATCTGGTGGGTAATTAAGACGAAGAAAGGCGGTAACAATATGAAAAACTTCAGCAACTATACCGATTACAGTACAAAAGAGGATTTACATTTTGAATCCAAGGCAGTACATGGAGCATTAGGAACGGAACCATTAACCGGCGCAGTCAGCATGCCAATCTTTCAGGCAGCAACCTTCCGTCATCCGGAATTAGGACAGACAACAGGATTTGCCTATAGCCGTCTTGAGAATCCGACCAGACAGGAATTAGAGCGTACCATGGCAATTTTAGAGGGCGGTATCCAGGGATTTGCATTTTCCTCCGGACAGGCTGCAAATATGGCAGTATTTTCCTTATTAAATCCGGGTGAGCATGTAATTCTTTCCGATGATATTTATGGTGGAACCTTCCGTATCATTGGAGATGTATTTGGAAAATATGGAATCGAGCATACTTATGTAGATATGTCTGAATTAGACGAAGTAAAGGCAGCTATCCGCCCGAATACAAAAATGTTCTTCGTTGAGACACCGACCAATCCGATGATGAAGGTGGCAGACATTCATGCCATTTCTGAAATCGCAAAATCCATCGGAGCATTAACCGTTGTAGATAATACATTTTTAACACCATATTTCCAGAAACCGCTGCAGTTGGGAGCTGACATTGTAACCCATAGTTCAACAAAATATCTGGGGGGACACAATGACACCATTTCCGGAATCGTAGTGGTAAAGGATAACAAAGAAATCGCAGATAAGATTCACATCCATATCAAATCCCATGGAAGCCAGCTGGCACCGTTAGACAGCTGGCTGGTATTAAGGGGAATCAAGACCCTTGCAGTCCGTATGGAACGTCACAATGAGAATGCCAGGAAGGTTGCAGAGTGGCTTCGTACACAGCCGAAGGTAAAGAAAGTATATTATGTTGGTTTTGAAGACCATAAGGATTACGAAGTAACCTGCCGTCAGACAACAGGATTTGGCGGAATGATTTCCTTTACCGTAGACAGCTATGAGACCGTTAAGAAGATTCTTAAAAATGTAGATATGATTATGTTTGCAGAGAGTCTTGGCGGAACAGAGACCTTAATCACATATCCGACCACACAGACTCATGAGGATACACCGCTTGATGTAAAAGAGAAGCTTGGTATTACAGACTGTTTCCTTCGTATGTCAGTAGGAATTGAAAATGTGGATGATATCATTGCAGATTTAGACCGGGCAATGAATGCTTAAGAAAAATAAAGGAAAGAGAAAGCAAGGAGAAAATAAATGAAATTTACAAAGATGCAGGCATTTGGAAACGATTATGTATATATCGATGCCATTCATCAGCATCTTGACAATCTGCCGGAGCTTGCGAGATTCGTAAGTGACCGGCATTTTGCCATTGGTTCTGACGGAATGGTATTGATTTGTCCGTCCGAAAAAGGGGATTTCCGGATGCGGATGTTTAACCCGGATGGAACAGAGGGCGAGATGTGTGGAAATGCATTGCGCAGCGTAGGAAAATATGTATACGACCACAGACTGACGGATAAAACAGACCTTGTAATTGAAACCTTAGGCGGCATGCAGCATCTGAACTTAACCGTAACGGACGGTCTGGTAAGCAATATCAGAGCAGATATCGGAGCACCGAGAATGTCTGCAAAAGTGATTCCGGTCAACACAAAGCTGGATGAATTTGTAGAGCAGCCGGTACAGGTGCTGGATAAGACCTTCCATATTACGGCAGTATCCTGGGGCAACCCGCATTGTGCCATGTATGTAGACAGCGTGGCAGACCTTGATGTAGAAAAATACGGAAAAACCATTGAACATATGACAGAGCTTTTTACCAATAAGACCAATGTAACTTTTGTGGAATTTGTTCGCAGGGATTATGTGAAAATCCGGGAATGGGAAAGAGGAACCGGAGAGACTATCGGATGCGGAACCGGATGCTGTACTGCAGTGGTAGCCGGCGTATTAACCGGACGCTTAGACCGGAAAGTAACGGTAGAGCAGATTGGCGGACCGCTCTATATTGAGTGGGAGGAAGAAAGCGGACATATGTTTATGACCGGACCTTCCCATACGGTATTTGAATCGGAAATTGATGCAAGCCACATTATCGGAACAGCGGAATAATACATTAGGAGAGAAGTATGAAATTAGCAGAAATATGTGAAGAATTGACCTATACCTGCCTGCAGGGAGAGATGGAGAAAGAAATCAGTGATATTATCTATGATTCGAGAAAAGTAGAAAAAGACACCATATTTGTCTGTATGGTAGGAGCTGTTGTAGACGGACATGACTTTGTTGAAGATGCGGTAAAGAAAGGTGCTGCAGCCCTTGTGGTAGAGCATGCAGTAGAAACTGATATTCCGGAGAACTGTACGGTTCTTCAGGTAGAAGATGCCCGTTATGCCCTGGCAATTATGTCGGCTGCTTTCTTTGGGCACCCGGACAGAGAGCTTACTACCATTGGACTGACCGGAACCAAAGGAAAGACCACTACTACTTATATGATAAAGAGCGTTTTAGAAGAAGCCGGTAAGAAAGTCGGACTGATTGGAACCATCGGTGCCCTGATCGGCGAGGAGAAGCTTCCGGCAAAGAATACCACACCGGAATCTTATGAATTACATAAGATGTTCCGTGCCATGGTAGATGCGGGCTGTGAATATGTAGTAATGGAAGTATCCTCCCAGGGACTTAAGATGCACCGCGTGGCAGGAATTGTATTTGATTATGGAATCTTTACCAACTTATCACCGGATCATATCGGACCAAATGAGCATGCTAGCTTTGAAGAATATCAGGAATGCAAGAGTCTCTTATTCCGTCAGTGCAAAGAGGGAATCGTAAATGCAGATGATGAGCACGTAGATGGAATTATCAAAAATCATACCTGTAAGCTTCATACCTTCTCCTGTAAGAAAGACGCAGACCTGATGGCGGGAGCTGTTGGATATCTGGATGAAGAGGGACAGATTGGAATGCATTTTACCACTACCGGCTGTATGAATGTTTATGCAGTGGTTCATATTCCGGGAAGCTTTTCAGTATACAATTCACTGGTAACCATGCTGACCTGTCATCTGGCAGGAATTTCCGATGAGGCAATTTTACGTGGACTGGATAAAGTAAAAGTCAGAGGCCGTGTGGAATTAGTTCCGGTTTCCAAAGATTTTACGGTAATTATAGACTATGCTCATAATGAAGTCAGCACAAGAAGCGTGCTTACCACATTAAAAGAGTATCATCCGAAACGTTTAATCTGTGTCTATGGTGGCGGTGGAAACCGTTCCAAGCTGCGCCGCTATGACATGGGAGAAGTGACAGGAGAACTGGCAGATTTAAGCGTGCTGACCTGTGATAATCCAAGAGATGAAGAAATCCGCGACATCAACAGCGATATTAAGATTGGCCTTGCAAAGAGCAACGGAAAATATATCGAAATCGATGACCGCAAAGCAGCCATCAAATATTGTATCGAAAATGCCAAAAAGGGTGATATGATAGTGCTGCTTGGAAAAGGTCATGAAGATTATCAGGAAATCAAAGGTGTAAAATATCATTTTGATGAAAGAGAAGCCATTGCCGAAATCAAAAAAGAGTTAAATCTATAATTCACATATGCGAATTATACTGAAATATAAGAATTGCAATAAGTAACCGGAGTCATTGACTTATAATTGTGCCACCATTATAATAAAGATTATGTATCAGCAAAACAGGTGAAAGCCTGTGACGCAAAGCTATAGGGTCTTTGAAATGACAGCCAGTTGCAAGAAGGAAGCATCCGTGCATTGGTGGAAGCTTCCTTTTTTCGGTTATGCGGGAAATGCGCAAAGTGTGTTTCCTGTAGCCGTACGCAGGTAACGAGGGAAAGGAAACAAATATGCAGAAGTTTGATTATGAAGTATACACAGGAAATGATTTAGGAGCGGTATACTCACCGAAAATGACAAGATTTAAGGTCTGGGCACCAGAGGCAGAATCCGTGAAGCTGAACCTTTATAAACAGGGCGAAGGAGATAATCTCATAGAACAGCATATTATGAAGAAGTCAGCAAACGGTACTTACGTTTTTGAAAAACAGGGAGATTGTAATGGAATCTACTATACCTATACAGTAGTAAATCACGGGGAAGAGCAGGAGGCAGTAGATCCGTATACAAAAGCTGCAGGGGTAAACGGGCAGCGCGGTATGGTTATCAATCTGGCAAAGACAAACCCACAGGGCTTTGAACTGGATGGGTACCGGAATCCGGAGCATATCACAGATGCCATTATCTATGAAGGCAGTGTCAGGGATTTTACGATGGATGAATCCAGCGGCGTATTTCATAATGGAAAGTTCTTAGGCCTGACGGAAGCTAATACTACAAATCATTTTGGAGAAGCAACGGCACTTGATTATATTAGTGGCCTTGGTGTGACACATGTACAGATTCTTCCGGCATTTGATTTTGAGACTGTAGATGAGAAAAATCAGAAAGCACAGTATAACTGGGGATATGATCCGGATAATTATAATGTTCCGGAAGGTTCTTATGCAGTCAGCCCATATGATGGAGCAGTGCGGATTCAGGAAATGAAACAGATGGTGCTGGCTTTGCACAGCAGAGGAATCGGAGTGATTATGGATGTGGTCTTTAATCATACCTATCGAAGGGATGATTCCAACCTTCAGAAGATAGTGCCGGGTTATTATTATAGAAGTGATGAGACCGGATATACCAACGGCTCCGGCTGTGGCAATGAAGTGGCCAGTGACCGTCCGATGGTGCAGAAATTAATTGTAGATTCCTTGATTTACTGGGCAAAGGAATATCATATCGATGGATTTCGCTTTGATTTGATGGGCGTTCTGGATATTGATACGATGAATGTTATTGCAGAGCGGTTAAAAGAAATACGTCCGGATATCTACCTTTACGGAGAAGGCTGGAACGGTGGCCCATCTTCCCTGGCAGAGGAGAAACGTGCATTTAAAGCCAGTGCGAAAAAGATGCCGGGAATCGGCATGTTCAATGATGACATCCGTGATACCATAAAAGGAAGCGTATTCTATGATGATCATCTGGGCTTCGTTAATGGCGGCACCCATCTGGAAAATGCATTGCGCTATGGCATTACAGGAGCAGTCGCACATCCACAGGTAGATTATGATGCCTATGGCAGTAAGCCGTGGGCGAAAGAGCCGGGACAGAGTATTAATTATGTCTCCTGTCATGATAACTATACCCTGTGGGATAAATTATCCGTCTCCTGCCCGGAGGCATCGGAAGAAAAGAAGAAAGCCATGAACCGGTTGTGCGCAGCCATTGTATTTACTTCCCAGGGTGTGCCTTTTATCCAGGCAGGTGAAGAATTCCTCCGCAGCAAACCGCTGCCGGAGAAAAAAGGTTTTGCAGAAAACAGCTATAATATGCCGGATGCGGTAAACAGCATCAAGTGGGATAATATACATGAATATCCGGATATGATAGCATACTATAAGGGCTTGATGGCACTGCGGAAAGCCCATCCGGTATTCCGTATGCAGAGTGAAGCGGAAATGACACAGAATCTCTGCTTCTTATCAGATACACCGGAAAATGTTGTGGCATATCTTTTAAAGGGAAAAGGTGCAGATGATACACCAGAAAACATTTTGGTAATATTCAACGGAAATGATGAAGAGATTTTGTATAATTTGCCGGAAGGAAAATGGAAAATTCTGGTGGATGACAAAACGGCAGGTGCAGACGGCAAAAAAAATATTTCCGAAAAGACCGATGTAGAGCCGCTTTCCGCTCTTGTATTAGAAAAAGAATAAACAATTTGGCACAATACCTTGAAAAGATAATTTAATCTGATACAATATATAGTATACGCGTTGAAAATGAATTATTTTGAATAGGGGTGCGAATATGAAAATCATAAAGAGAAGTGGGACGGAAGTTATATTTGATAAAGAGAAGATTTTATCGGCTGTGTGTAAAGCCAATGAAAGTGTGGTAGACAGCGAGCGTATGACAGAGGCACAGATTAATGCCATTGGTGAAAATGTGGAGAAGGCATGTAATACCATGAACCGTGCATTAACCGTAGAAGAGATTCAGGATCTGGTGGAGAACCTGATTATGAATCAGCGTGCGTATACGGTAGCCAGAAATTATATTACTTACCGCTATAAACGTGCTCTGGTAAGAAAGACCAATTCTACCGACGACCAGATTCTGACGCTGCTTGCCTGCAAGAATGAGGAAGTAAAGCAGGAAAACAGCAACAAGAATCCAACGGTAAGCAGTGTGCAGCGTGATTATATGGCAGGAGAAGTCAGCAAGGATATTACCAAGCGCTTCCTCCTGCCACAGGATATTGTAGAGGCTCATGAGCAGGGAATTATACATTTCCACGATTCCGATTATTTTGCACAGCATATGCATAACTGCTGTCTGGTTAATTTGGAGGATATGCTGCAGAATGGAACCGTAATCAGTGAGACCATGATTGATAAGCCAAAGAGCTTTGAGACTGCCTGCAATATTGCAACCCAGAGTATTGCCCAGATTGCAAGTTCCCAGTATGGGGGACAGAGTATTTCGCTGGCACATTTAGCTCCGTTTGTCAATGTGAGCCGTCAGAAATTCCGGCGTCAGGTAGCAGCAGAATTTGAAGCGGCAGGACTGGAATTAATAGAAGAACAGATTAATAAAGTAGCAGAGATTCGTGTAAAAGACGAAATCAAGCGCGGCGTCCAGATGATTCAGTATCAGGTTATCACACTGATGACCACCAATGGACAGGCTCCGTTTGTAACAGTCTTTATGTATATTGATGAAGTACCGGAAGGACAGGTAAGAGACGACCTTGCAGCGATTATTGAAGAAGTCTTAAAGCAGAGAATTCTTGGTGTGAAAAATGAGCAGGGCATCTACATTACACCGGCATTCCCAAAGCTGATTTATGTGCTGGAAGAGGATAATGTTGAGCCGGATTCCAAGTATTATTATCTGACAGAGCTGGCTGCAAAATGTACCGCAAAGCGTCTGGTACCGGATTATATTTCAGAAAAAATCATGAAACAGCTGAAAGAGGGCAACTGCTATCCATGTATGGGCTGCCGTTCTTTCTTAAGCGTATACAAGGATGAAGAAGGAAAGCCGAAGTATTACGGACGGTTCAATCAGGGTGTCGTAACACTGAATCTGGTGGATATTGCATGTTCCTCCGGCGGAGATATGACCCGTTTCTGGGAAATCTTCGATGAGCGTCTGGAATTATGCTATCGGGCATTGATGGCAAGACATAACCGCCTGAAGGGAACACCTTCTGATGTGGCACCGATTCTCTGGCAGTATGGTGCACTGGCCCGTCTTAAGAAGGGCGAGACCATAGACAGGCTTTTATATGGCGGCTATTCCACTATCTCTTTAGGCTATGCAGGATTGTGTGAATGTACCCGTTATATGACCGGTAAATCCCATACTAATCCGGAAGCAACACCATTTGCACTGGCAGTGATGCAGCATTTAAATGATGCCTGCGATAAGTGGAAGACAGAGACAAATATTGCTTTCAGTGTATATGGGACACCGCTTGAGTCTACGACCTATAAATTTGCAAAATGTTTACAGAAGCGTTTCGGAATTATTCCGGGCGTTACGGATAAGAGTTATATTACCAACAGCTATCATGTTCATGTGACAGAACATATTGACGCATTCAAGAAGCTTGGTTTTGAAGCAAAGTTCCAGGAGCTTTCCCCGGGCGGCGCAATCAGCTATGTGGAAGTGCCGGATATGCAGGATAATATTGAGGCGGTACTGTCTGTCATCCGTTATATTTATGACCATATTATGTATGCAGAACTGAATACCAAGAGTGATTATTGTATGGAATGTGGTTACAATGGCGAGATTAAAATTGTGACAGACAAATACGGCAAGTTGGTGTGGGAATGCCCAAGCTGTGGTAACCGTGACCAGGATAAGATGAATGTGGCAAGACGTACCTGTGGTTATATCGGAACCCAGTTCTGGAATCAGGGAAGAACTCAGGAAATCAAAGACCGTGTATTACATTTATAAAGAAAATTTAGAAAAAGGAGTACTTTAAAGTTGGCTCCATAAAAATACCCCGGAAACAGAAAGATTCATTCTTTGGAAGAAGGAACCATCTGCTTCCGGGGTTTCATTTTAGCAAACATTTCAATCATGCGACAGATTTTCTATACTGCACTTTTTCGGAATAACTTCCTGCGCAGCAGGTAATAGGCAAGGAGCATCATGCTTCCGGTCAGCACCCAGGAAATCGGATAGATAATCATAACTACCCAGAACTCATGGAAATACCGACAGACGGTAGATACCCAGATGAGCCGTAGGACACAGGAACCGAAAACGGTAATCAGTGCAGGCGACAGGGAATGTCCCAGTCCACGCATGGCGCCTCCGCTGATTTCATAGGTAGAAGTCAAAAGCTCTAAGGCTGTTGCAATTAACAGGCGCTGGACGGCAAAGGTAAGTACCTTCGGGTCGTTGCTGTAGAGGTGCAGGAAGAAGCCCCGTCCTAAGATGAAGACACTGGAAAGGAGTCCGCAGAAGATAAGGGAAAATATCATATTTAAACGGAATACCTTTTTGCAGCGGTCATATTTACCGGCACCGTAATTCTGGCTGGTGAAAGTAACGGTTGTCTGGGCAAAAGCATTTACCACAAAATAGGAAAAATATTCAAAGTTTAACGATGCGGCAGAACCGGCGACAGCATCAGAGCCGAAGCTGTTAATGGTGCTCTGGATGCAGACATTGGCAATGGAAAAGACCATACCCTGCAATCCGGCAGGAACGCCGATGACAAGAATCTTCTTTAATTCATGCCAGGAGATGGCAAGTGCCTTTGGCTCTAAACGAATCGGATCATCCTCATGCAGAAGGATGTAAATCAGGATTCCGGAGCTTACAATATTCGAAACCACGGTAGCGATAGCAACACCGGATACGCCAAGGTGGAAGACAATGACCAGAACAAGGTTCAGTCCGGTATTGATAACACCGGCTGCAATCAGTGCATAAAGCGGCCGTCTGCTGTCTCCGGTGCTTCTAAGAATCGAGGAACAGAAGTCATATAACAGAATGAATGGCATACCAAGGAAGTAAATCCGAAGGTATAAGACCGCAAGGTCAATGACATCATCCGGTGTTCCCATCAGCACCAGAACCGGTCTTGCAATAAACTGTCCCAAAACCAGCAGGAAAATGCCACCAGCCAGAGCCACCACAATGGCAGTGTGAATGGCTGCTTTGATATTCTTATGGACACCCTGACCGATATACCGGGAAATAATAACATTCGAACCCAGTGAAATACCGATAAAAAGGTTAATCATCAAAGCAATCAGGGAACTGTTGCTTCCCACGGCAGCTAAAGCCTGGCTGCTGGCAAAGTTGCCGACGACAGCGGTATCAACAGAGTTAAAAAGCTGCTGTAAGATACTGCTGGCAGCCAGCGGCAGCGCAAAAATCAAAATTTTATTCCATAAAGCTCCATGTGTCATATCAATGGAGTTTTTCTTCTTTTCCATCATTTAAATCCCTCGTATATTAGATGTATTGGCAATTGCTCTATCATTTATGATAACCACAATGATTATAGTTTCACGGAAAAGAAAAGTCAATAGAATGGATTCCGGATAGAATAAATTAAAAAAATATTGATTTTTTGAAAAAATTGAAGACAATAGAAAAAGATACTCGTTATATATTATGAGAACGTTCTTAAGAGACAAGGAGGTGGATAAAAATGTGTCAGGAACCATTTACGCAGATGGTTCATAAATACCAGAATCTGGTATTTTCTATTTGCGTTAAGATGACCGGAGATTACTTTGCAGCAGAAGATTTGACGCAGGAAACATTTTTATCTGCCTACCGGCACAAGGAAGAGTTCGACGGTAAGAATGAGAAAGCTTGGCTTTGCAGAATTGCTTCGAATAAATGTATTGATTACAGCAGACAGGCGGCAAGGCGGATGGTGCCCACCGAAGACGAAGTCTTAGGAAGCCATCCTGCGAGAGCGGGAGGACCGGAAGAGCAATGCATCGAAGAGGTGGTCCGGGAAGAACTGCAGGAAAAATGCGGACAGTTGAAACCACCTTATGATGAAATCGCAAAGCTGTACTTCTGTGAAGAACATCCTGCCGGCGAGATAGCAGAGTTAAAGCAGAAGAATTTGAAAACCGTGCAGACACAGATATACCGGGCGCGGGCAATGCTTAGAAAACTATATGGAAAGGAGCGGAGCTGATATGAGAAAAGAAGATATACAGGAGTATTTAAGTGACGAAGCGTTAGAGGCACTGATTCGGGAAACAGAAGAAGGACCGATGATAAAAGCACCGGAATATTTAGAAGAAAATATTCTACATAAAATTGAGCAGCAGCAGAAGGTTATTGTATACAAAGAAAAAGTGTCAGCGAAGCGGAAGCTCCTGACTTATAGCATGAAAGTAATGGTTGCGGCGGCAGCGGCAATCGCATTTCTGGTTGTAGTTCCTACGGTGGAGCAGCAGAGCAGACCAAACATGGAAACTTATGTGGCAGAAGCAAAAGAGCAGGTCAATAAGGACTTACAGGAACAGAAAGAGAAAGCGAAAAAGCGTAGTGAAGAGCAGAATTTCTTACAAAGTGTAAATGATGCGTCCAGTGCATTTTGCAATTTTATTATTGAGACGACAAATGGATGGTTTTTAAAGGAGGAAAGATAACATGACGAAAAAGAGAAATGGATTTTTAAGATTTTGCTGTTCCCTTTTACCGGGAGCAGGGGAAATGTATATGGGATTTATGAAAATGGGCTTAAGCCTGATGTCGATGTTCTTTGGCATTATTGTAGCAGCATCCATTTTTGAACTTGGACCGCTGGCAGTGCTTGCAGTAATTGCATGGTTTTACAGCTTCTTCCATGTACACAATTTAGCAGGCTTATCCGATGAAGAATTCTATGCCGTGGAGGATGATTATTTATTCCATTTAAGTGGAGAAGGCGAGAAAGATAAATCCTTTGTAAAGCGTTATCGTACCATTATTGCAGTCGTGCTGATTCTGCTTGGTATTATGTTAATCTGGAACAGCTTCTATTGGATGATTGCAAATTTAATTCCGGATGAAACGGTCTGGGTACTTCAGGAAATCAGTTACCGGCTTCCAAGACTGCTGGCAGGAATTGCAATTATAGCAGCAGGAATTTATCTGGTTCATGGTAAGAAAAAATCCCTTGAGGAAGAAGAAACAAAGGAGGCATAAGGAAAATGGATGAGAATGTGAAAGAAGTACGCACCCACAGAGTGGGCAGCATTACCTTAGGAAGTACACTGGTTTTATTTGGAATCCTGTTTCTGGTGCATCTGTTTGTGCCAGTATTGACCTATGAAATCATTTTCCATATCTGGCCATGTATCTTTCTCCTGCTTGGAATAGAAATCCTTCTTGCCAACCGGAAGAAGAATGTGGAATTTGTCTATGATGGTAAGGCGGTATTCCTTACCATCATATTAACCTTCTTTGCCATGCTGATGGCAGGAGCAGATGTGGTAATCCAGCAGGCAGATATTTATATGCACCTTTAAGAATGTTCTTTTAAGAGGAATGCTCCATCCGGTATTGTTTGGGTGTCATTTTGTGCTTGCTTCGGAAAGCCTTAATAAAATGGCTGCAATCGGAAAAGCCGGTTTCCTGACTGATATAATTCAAGTCAAGATTGGTAAAGAGCAGCAGATCCTCAGCCTTACAAAGGCGGATAAATTCAATATATTTTTTACAGGACTGGCCATAGAGTTCCCGGAAGCTTTTGGCAAAATAGGAATAACTCATATTACACATTCTGGCAAGGTCTTCCACCTTTAATGGCTCCTGGGCATGAGCGTCGATATATTCCGTAATGGAGTGTATGGACGCTTCTTCTGTGTTTTGCGGAATAGCCAGAGCTTTATCCGTATTAAAACCCTGTGCCCGCCAGATACGCAGGATAAAGGTTAAAAGGGAATTAATCTGGGACTGTACCAGAATCCGGTAACCGTATTCCTGCTGCTGCATTTCGTGTTCACAGGAGGAAAAGATTCCGGCAATGGGATAGTCTGTTAACATCGCTTTGGAAAAATATTTCGGAGCATGGGAATCACCCTTTGCCAGATTAAAAAGTGATACAAAATTAATCCCGGAAAAAGTGGTGCTTAATGCATTGCCGGATGGTGCAAGCTGGTTTAAGTCGAATTTCATGACATAATAAACCAATGGCTGCTCTGTGGCAGTATAGATAGAATGGATTGCCTGTGGAAGAAATAATGTCATATCACCTTCTTCTAATACATAAGTATCATCATCACAGTTGATGATGGCGGTGCCTTCTAACATATACAGAATCTCAACAAAATAATGCCAGTGGGACCGGATAGGAAAAGAATGGATTCTCGTATTAAATAAGAAACATTCAAAAGGAACATTCAGCCGGTCGCTGTATTCAAAAAGTGAATTCATAAAGTCGTCCCCCAATATATTTAAAATAAATGAATTCCTGCCATAAGAGATTTTTACTATTTTTATAATAAATCATTATAGCAAGATTCCAGGGCGAATGCTATAGTTTCCATCATAAAAAGTCATTGAAAGAGGAGAAAGGAAACACTTACCATGGAATATATCTGCGGCATGACATATGCACCATTTGCAAGAAAAGGGAGCTATCAGGAGAAGAGTGCTTTTGACAGCTTAAAGAAAATGAAAGAAAATACCAACAGCAATTTTGTTATCTTAGCACCCAACGGATTGCAGGACACGGCACAGTCGGAAGAGATTTGTTATACTTCTGAAGCAACGGTGTCAGATGATGAATTAAAGGGCATGATTGACTATGCGAAAGAGCTTGGTATGCGTGTGGCATTAAAGCCTACGGTAAACTGCAAAAATGGAACCTGGCGCGCCCATGTAAATTTCTTTGATGAAGACGTAGTCTGTGAACCAAAGTGGTGCAACTGGTTTGAATCTTATACCGAATTTCAGCTTCATTATGCGAGGCTGGCAAAAGAAATGGGTGTGGAAATGCATATTGCAGGCTGCGAAATGGTTATGGCAGAGCACAGGGAAGCAGAGTGGCGGAAGCTGATTGCTGATATCCGGAGTGAATTTGACGGACTTGTTTCCTATAATACCGATAAATATCAGGAGCATAATGTGAAATGGTGGGATGCGGTAGATGTGATTTCTTCCAGCGGATATTATCCATTGGAGGACTGGGAGAAGCAGCTTGACCGGATTGAAGCGGTGGTAAAGAAATTTCAAAAACCATTTTTCTTTGCAGAGGCAGGATGTATGTCTATCGTGGATTCTAATAAAGTGCCAAATGACTGGGCGGTGCAGGGAGAAGCAGATGCTAAGGGGCAGGCAGACTGGTATGAAGCAATGTTTGAAGCCTGCTTAAAAAGAGAATGGGTGAGGGGCATGGCATTCTGGTCCTGGAACAGTCATCTCTACACGAAGAATGCTGCCCTAAAGAGAAAAGATTATGAAATATATGCAAAACCAGCGGAGAAAATCGTGAAAAAATACTACGATTCTATTCAAAAGTAACAAAAAGTTAAAAAACCTAAAATAACTTAAAAATCCTTATACACAAACTTAAATTAATTTGCTATAATTAACTAACAAAAGTAAATTTAAGGAAGGATGAGGGTATTAACATGGATTACAGAGCAGTATATGAAAAATGGTGTAACGATACATATTTTGATGAGGCAACCAGAGCAGAGCTTAAGGCATTAGAGGGACAGGAAGCAGAAATTGAAGACCGCTTCTATCGTCAGTTAGAGTTTGGTACCGGTGGTTTAAGAGGAGTTATTGGAGCCGGAACTAACCGCATGAATGTCTATACCGTGCGTCAGGCGACCCAGGGACTTGCAAATTACATTGTAAGCCAGAACGGACAGAAGAAGGGGGTTGCCATTGCATATGATTCCAGAATTATGTCTCCGGAATTTGCGCAAGAAGCAGCACTTTGCTTAAATGCAAACGGTATTGTAACTTATAAATTTGAATCCTTAAGACCGACACCGGAGCTTTCCTTTGCAGTGCGTGAATTAGGCTGCATTTCCGGTATTGTCATTACAGCAAGCCACAATCCAAGAGAGTATAACGGATATAAAGTATACTGGGAAGACGGTGCGCAGATTACTCCGCCACATGATAAAAATATTTTAGCGGAAGTTGCGAAAGTAACGGATTTTGCCCAGGTGAAGACCATGCGTGAAGAAGAGGCAACAGCAGCAGGACTTTACCATATCATCGGTAAAGAATTGGATGACCGTTACATGGCTGAATTAAAGAAACAATCCATTCATCCGGAAATCATTAAGAAGATGGCAAAGGACATTAAGATTGTATATACACCATTACATGGAACAGGAAACCTTCCGGTCCGGAGAGTATTAAAGGAATTAGGTTTTGAACAGGTTTATGTAGTACCGGAACAGGAACTTCCGGATGGTAATTTTCCAACAGTATCTTATCCGAATCCGGAATCTCCAAAGGCATTTGAGTTAGCATTAAAACTTGCAAAGAAAGTAGATGCAGATATCGTTCTGGCAACAGACCCGGATGCAGACCGTCTTGGTGTCTATGCAAAGAATACCGCAACCGGCGAATATGTAAGCTTTACCGGAAATATGTCTGGTATGCTGATTGCAGAATACATTTTAAGAGAAAGAAAAGAAACAGGAACACTGCCACAGAATGCAGCACTGGTAGAAACCATTGTTACTACAGATATGGCAAAAGCAGTTGCAGCAGCTTACGGCGTAAAGATTATTGAAGTATTAACCGGATTTAAATATATCGGAGAACAGATTAAATTATTCGAGCAGAACAATTCCTATTCTTATGTATTTGGCTTGGAAGAAAGCTATGGATGTCTGGCAGGAACCTATGCAAGAGATAAGGATGCCTGCGTGGCAGTTATGATGCTCTGCGAAGTAGCTTCTTTCTATAAGAACCAGAATAAGACACTCTGGGATGCCATGTTAGACATGTATGAGAAATACGGTTATTATAAAGAAGGCTTAGAGACCATGACCTTAAAGGGAATGGACGGAGCACAGCAGATTCAGAACATGATGACAAAAATGCGTGAACATGTACCGGCAGAAATCGGTGCGCATAAAGTTCTTGCCATCCGTGATTATAAGACCGGAATCCGTAAGGATTTGGAAAATGGCAAAGAAGAGCCTGCAGGATTACCGGAATCTAACGTATTATATTATGAACTGAGCAACCACGCATGGTGCTGTGTAAGACCTTCAGGAACAGAGCCAAAGATTAAATTCTACTTTGGTGTAGTGGGAGAATCCTTAGAAGATTCTGCTGATAAATTAGAAGAATTGAAAAATGCCATGTTAGCCTATGCAGAGGAGTAAATAGTGGGAGAAAGAAAAAGGGATGATAATTACCGCCCGGTAAAAACAGCACTGGGAGAAGATTCTGATTTCTATCAGAAACCGGAAATCAAAACAGAAAAGCAGAAATGGTCGGAGCTTTCGAAAAAGCAAAAGCGGCGTTACTTCCGGGATTATTACCTGTGGAAGACCCTGGGCGTGGCTCTTGGTGTGTTTATTGTGGCATTTTTGATTATTCATTTTGCCACAAAGACCACTATGGTCATGGGAGTGATGGCAGTTAATACTGATGGCACCCATATTGAAGCCACAAGCCCGGACTATTTTAATGATTTTCTGGAAGCAAACGGCGTGAATCCGAAAAAGGAAAAAGTTAATTTAAACTATACCATCTGGATTGATCCGAATTCCGGTGAGAGCGTGGATACTACCAGCTTAGAGACGATACAGACGCTGTTTATGACCCGGTCTGTGGATGTATTCTTTTCGGATGAAACCTTTTTCAAATGTATGGCAGGAACCGATTATCTGGTAGACATCCGGGATTATCTGCCGGAAGAACTGATTGAAAAATATCAGGACGATATCGTCTGGACAGAAGTGGAAGAGACCGGAGAGACCATTGCAGCAGGCATCCGCCTTAGAGACAATGCTTGGGTAAAGGCAACCGGCTGGTATGACGGCGAGGTTGTCGTGGGAATGGCAGACGGCATGAAGAGCCCGGAGCTTGCGACTGCTTTGATGGAAGAGATTTTAAAATAAGTAAAGAAATAAAAAATAAAGCAATAAAAAGATAAAGTATGTGCAGGAGAAAGGAAAAGCCGTGCAGGAAGAGAAGAAAAAGTATGGTCATGTAACAAAACTTACAGAGAATCCGTTTCTGAATCTGTATCAGATTGATGCCATAGCAAGAGACGGAGCACATTTTGATTACTATTTTGCCTCCCGGAATGATGCTGACCGGATTAAACATAAGACCCACAGCATGCAGCCGGAAGGAATGGCGGTCTATGCAGTGACAGAAGATGGCAGGAAAATTGTTCTGGTGCGGCAGTACCGCTATCCATTAAATGATTATATTTATGAACTTCCGGCAGGATTGATTGAAGCCGGAGAACGGACGGAAGATGCAGCAGTACGGGAAATGAAAGAAGAGACCGGACTGACACTTAAAGTCTATGAAGGTGGAGCGGCATGTTTCCGGAGAGGCTTTTTCTTAGCGCAGGGAATGAGTGATGAAAGCGGCAGCATGGTGTTTGGAACAGTAAGAGAAGAAAATGGCATACAGTATCTTGAAAATACCGAAGATATGGAAGTGATTCTGGCAGACCGCACCATGGTAAAGAAGATTTTGGAAACGGAACGCATTACAATCCGCTGTGCCTTTCTTCTGATGCAGTTTTTGAAAGCAGACCCGAAGACACCATTTGAATTTTTAGAGATAGAGTAAGGAGCATATATGGCAATCACATATTTAGAAGAAGAGAGACTGTTTCAGTTAGATACAGAAAACACCAGTTATATCATTGGAATCGTGGACGAAGAAAATTTTGTAGGGCATGTATATTATGGAAAGAAAATAAGATGCACCAATGCGGCATATCTGATGCGCACAGGAGAAGCACCATTCGTTCCATCGGTAAATAACAGGGAACGACTTTCATTCTTAGACAGTTTTCCAATGGAATATCCGGGCAATGGATTGGGCGATTACCGGGAAAGTGCAATCGAGGTAAAGACTGTAAAGGGACATGCCGGAATACAGCTTGGTTATGAGTCCTATGAGATTTTAAATGAGAAACCGGAACTAAAGGGACTTCCGTCCACTTTTGCAGGAGAAGAGGCCTGCCAGACACTGGTATTGCATTGCGAAGATGCAGTGCTTGATTTGCGGGCAGACCTTCTTTATACCGTATTTGAAAAAGAAAATGTGATTACCAGAAGCGTAGTGCTCCACTATGATGGAACAGAACCATTATTTCTTACAAAAATTATGTCCGCTTCACTGGATATGGATAATAAGGAATATGAGATGGTTACCCTTCATGGCTCCTGGGCAAAAGAACGGCAGATAGAATACCGGCAGATTGGTTATGGAAAACAGAGTGTAGGTTCTGTAAGAGGAGAATCTTCCCATCAGGAACATCCATTCCTTGCTTTAAAAGAAAAGAGTGCTACGGAAGATACTGGTTCTGTATATGCCATGCACTTTGTATATTCCGGCAACTTCCTGGCACAGGCAGAATTATCCCAGTTTGATTCGGTACGTATGATGATGGGAATCCATCCGGAGCAGTTCTGTTTTAAATTGGAGCAGGGTGATGATTTCTATGCACCGGAGGTTGTACTTACCTATTCTGCAGCAGGGCTTGGACAAATGACAAGAAATCTTCACAATTTGTACCGGAATCATCTGATACGGGGTGAATATAAAGATAAGAAACGTCCAATTCTCATCAATAACTGGGAAGCAACTTATTTTGATTTTGATACAGATAAACTGCTTGGCATTGCAAAACGTGCATCCGAACTTGGCATTGAAATGTTAGTTATGGATGACGGCTGGTTTGGACACCGCAATGATGACAGCACAAGCCTTGGAGACTGGATTGTCAATGAGAATAAAATCAAGGGCGGACTGAAAAATCTGGTAGATAAAGTCAATGCCCTTGGCATGAAATTTGGTATCTGGTTTGAACCGGAGATGATATCACCGGATTCAAGATTGTATGAAGAGCATCCGGACTGGGCAATTGCAATTCCAGGACGGAAGGCAAGTCTATGCCGGAATCAGTATGTACTGGATTTATCAAGAAGAGACGTAATTGAACATACATATGAAAGCGTTGCAGCTATTTTGCGGAGTGCCAATATTGAATATGTAAAGTGGGATATGAACCGTCAGCTTTCTGATGTCGGCAGTGCAGTACTGCCGGAAGACAGACAGGGCGAGTTGTTGCACCGCTATGTGCTGGGTGTTTATGAATTACAGGAACGTCTGTTAAAAGAATTCCCGCATCTTCTGCTAGAAAACTGCTCTGGTGGTGGCGCAAGATTTGATCCGGGAATGTTATATTACAGTCCTCAGATCTGGTGCTCAGATGATACAGATGCAATAGAGCGTTTGAAGATTCAGGAAGGCACAATGCTTATTTATCCGCTTTCTACGATGGGAGCACATATTTCGGACTGCCCGAACCATACGGTTGGAAGAGTAACACCGTTTGAAACAAGAGGTTATGTTGCACTGGCAGGAACGTTTGGCTATGAGCTTGATATTACGAAGATATCAGAAGAAGAGCAGGCGATGATTCCACAGCAGACGAAGATGTATCACAAGTATAACGACCTCATCCGCAGAGGAGATTATTACCGGCTGGCGTCTTTTAGCAGAAATCATGAGTACGACGCTTATATGGTTGTGTCGAAAGATAAGAAAGAAGCACTGGTTACTTATGTGCAGGTACTGGCACAGCCAAACTGCCATAGCCGTAAACTTACACTGAAGGGACTTTCAGATGAGATGAACTACGAAGTAGAAGGAACGGATGAAGTATATGCCGGTGATCTTCTGATGAATGCCGGAATGCTGATAGGACGTGGACAGGGTGATTTTAAAGGAAAACTGATTCATCTGATGGCAGAATAATCAGGATATACAGAAAGGATAAGGAAAATGGATTGGAGATAGCTGCTTTGCTTGACAAGTGGCTGGATAGTAATTAAAATTTAATCAGATATATGGTTAAATGCATAAGAAATTTACTTAATGTTATGTTAACTATAAAGAATAGGAAACAGGGGTACAGATAAATGGCAAAAGCAGTAAAACTTGCGGATATTGCAGAGATTGTGGGAGTCAGCACGGTAACAGTGTCAAAAGCACTGTCCGGTCAGAAGGGCGTGAGTGAAGAAGTCCGGGAGAGAATCCGTCAGGTGGCAGATGAACTTGGCTATAAGCAGCCTTCCATGGTGAAGAAGAGCCAGCCGAACCGGAGCTATAATCTTGGAATATTGATCAGTGAACGGTTCCTGGATAAATATGAGTCTTTTTATTGGCAGATGTATCAGGCTGTGGCAACAAAGGCAACAGCCAAGGAATGCTTTACGATGCTGGAGGTTATCAGCATTGAAGATGAAGAAGAGGAAAGACTGCCTAAGCTGGTGCAGGAACGTAAAGTGGATGGTATCATTGTCATTGGTAATGTGACAGATGGATATCTGAAAATCCTGAATCATGGTTCCGGTGTTCCGGTTATTTACCTTGATTATTATAACGGAAGAGAGGCAAGTGATTCTGTTATTTCCAATAGTTATTATGGAACGTATGAACTGACAAATTATCTGTACCAGATGGGACACCGCAAGATTGCCTACGTTGGAACGCTGCTTGCAACAGAAAGTATTACAGACCGTTATTTTGGATACCAGAAGGCACTGTTAGAGCATGGACTGGAATATAGAAAAGACTGGATTATAGATGACCGGCATATTGAAACAGGAAAGATTGATGTAGTAAATATGCTGAAACTTCCAAAAGACATGCCGACAGCATTTGTATGTAACTGTGATCTGACTGCCAGCATGTTGATAAAAAAACTGGAAGAAAATGGATATCGTATTCCACAGGACATTTCTGTGGTAGGATTTGATAACTACCTTTATCCGGGTCTTTCTGATGTGAAGATTACAACTTATGAAGTAGATATCAAAGAGATGGCCCGCCGGGCAATCCATAATATTGTAAAGAAAATCAGTAATGATAATTACAAACCGGGAGTTACTGTGGTGGAAGGCCGCCTGGTTTGTAAGGAGAGCGTAGCTCGCGTATAGAAGCCGGGACTGCCTGTTTGAAGACAAATGGGGTGGTCCCGGTAAATTTTTTGAAAAGATGAATAAAATGATTGGTATTGTCAATGCCGACAGCAGAACCGACTTCATGTACCGGCATATCGGAATCTAAGAGCAGTTCTTTGGCAGCTTCAATCCGCCTTTGATTGAGGTATTGAAGAGGCGAGCTGGAAAAGGCGGCAGAGAATTCCCGGCAGAGCCGGTAACGGCTGATGCCGGTAAATTCTTCGAAGTAGGCAAGAGAATATTCCTGTTCATAATGATTGTCGAAGGCTTCTTTCATATTTACAAGATAGTCGGCAACAGGCTTCTTAGGGTCAGACTGTTTCAGGGCAGAAAGAATCATTTCGGTGAAAATGTCATGAAGCTTCTTATTACAAAGCAGAATATCTTTTAAGGAAGGTTCTGATGGCATTGCAGCAAGTTCCGAAAAAAGCATTGGAATAGAAGAACCTGCGGGAACCGGATAAAGAATATCATAAACTGCCTGAAAGAGTTCGTAATAGGAAGCAAGTGCATTTCCGGAAATAAAAAATAAGTAAAACTTCCAGTTGTGTCCTTTATGTTCAATGGAAAAAGGCTTTGTACAGTCAAAAAACAGACAATGACTGGCATCAGCAGTATAAACGGTCTCGTTAACAGAGAAGGCTCCACTTCCGGAAATGGTATAAATAAGGAGATGGGCAGGAAAAGGATTAAAAATATAATGAACCGGAGTTGTGAAATTGATTTTTCCACCGGCAGGAATGGTAAGAAGGACATTGACTGAGGGAGCAGCTTCCGGGAAAAAATAAAAATCCTTGAGGAAATCATCTGCTACAGCCCGGTCAGATAACTTTGATTTGTTCTTTATAGAGTTAAAAAAAGTGTTTTTAAAATCCATAATGCCCCTCCATTGCTTAATAAAAATGGTAAAACAATTTAGCCTGTCATTATTATAGTTAAAAAAACAGGTAACTGCAAGCATAAAGTTAACTTTAAAAAGCTAAAGATAACTTAAAAATAACTTAACCAAGCTAAATTAATTGAAAAAACGCCTTTGTTTTGTGCAACAATGCTAAAAACAAACGTATAAATTTGGCTAAAACGAAGAAAACGACGAAAAACGCAAGAAAGAAAGATTAAAAACAAGAATGATTGATGATTAATTAGTTTAAAAAAGTATAATTAAATTAAGTTACGAAACAGTAACGAAACAAATTAAAAGGAGGATATTTTTATTATGAAATTGAAAAAGTTATTAGCTCTTTCAACAGCAACAGTAATGGCATTCTCAATGGTTGGATGCGGAAGCAAAGATGCCGGAACAGACAGCAACACAGACAACAATGCAGCAGGAACAGAGACAGGTTCCAGTGACAACGCAGGCGATGGCGATTTAAGCTATGCTAACTTAAAGCTCGGTGAGGACTACGCAGACCTTACAGCAGAAATCAAAGTAATAACAAACCGTACAGACCTCTTAGAGGATGGTGCAGAGATTTCTTATCAGACATATATCGATGCATTCAACAAATTGTATCCAAACATCAAAGTTGATGTAGAAGGAATTACCAACTACGCAGATGATACATTACTTCGTCTGCAGGGCGGTGACTGGGGTGATGTAATGATGATCCCGGCAGTAGATAAGGCAGACTTAAGTACATACTTCATGTCTCTTGGAACAGAAGATGAAATGAAGAGCCAGATTAACTACTACAATCAGAACTACGCTGGAGAAGTATACGGAGTTCCTTATACAGCAGGTGTAAACGGCGGTATCATATACAACAAAGCAGTATTCGAAGCAGCTGGAATCACAGAAGTTCCAAAGACTCCAGAAGATTTCATTGCAGCATTACAGAAAATCAAAGACAACACAGATGCTATTCCACTTTACACCAACTACGCAGCTGGTTGGGCAATGGGTGGACAGTGGGACCCGGCAATCAGCGGAAGTGCTACTGGAGACAGCACATTCATGAACCAGAAATTATTACATGCTTCTAACCCATTTGCAGATCCAGGTGATGGAACAGGCGCATACAACGTATACAAAGTATTATACGATGCAGTAGCAAACGGATTAACAGAAGATGACTACTCAACAACTGACTGGGAAGGTTCCAAAGGAATGATTAACAACGGCGAAATCGCTTGTATGGTACTTGGTTCCTGGGCTGTTCCTCAGATGCAGCAGGCTGGCGATCATGCAGATGATATCGCATACATGCCATTCCCAATCACACTTTCTACTGGAAAACAGTGTGCATCTGTAGGACCTGACTACAGCTTTGGTATCAACGCAGACGCTTCTGACGACAACAAAGCAGCAGCATTATGCTTCGTTAAATTCATGACAGAGCAGTCTGGATTCTCATATGATTGTGGTGGACTTCCAATCGCAGCAAAAGATACAAAAATGCCTGACTTCTATGCAGCATTCTCAGATATTGACTTTGTAGTAGATGAGCCGGCATTAGAAGGTGAAGAAGACCTCTTAAATGAACTGAATGCAGATTCCGGATTAAACATCAATAACAGCGGTGAAGAGAAATTACAGGAAGTTGTAGAGTGCGCAGCAGATGGCTCTAAGAGCTTCGATGACATCATGACAGAATGGAATGAGAAGTGGACTACAGCACAGGAAGACTGTGGAGCAACCGAGTAATATTGAGTAACTGAAAACTCCCCATAGACATAAAATGAAACAAGCCTTTTTACAGGAATGCTCCCGCCGGTTTTGGCGGGGGCAGCCTGTCAAAAGAAGGGCATGGAGGTATTTCGATGGATGCAGTGACAATGAAGAAAGCAAAGAAGCCCTTCAGTATCAAAAAATGGGCAAAAAGCAGAAAGGGACAACAGACCATAATCATATTGGCATTTATGTTTATCCCACTGTTATTGTTATTTGTATTTACCTATCTTCCGTTTGGAGAAATGGTAAAGTTCAGCTTTTATAAAATGAAATATGCAACCCCACCTGATAAGAGACAATTTGTGGGTTGGGCAAACTATATCGACGTATTTAACAGAAAAGACTGTTTCAGTGCTTTGAAATTGAGTCTTTACTACATGGCAGGTTCCATTGTTCAGCTTGCACTGGCATTGTACCTGGCAACAATCTTAAGTTTTAAAACCAAATGTGGAAATATGTTTAAGGGATTTATGTTTTTCCCATACCTCATCAGTGGTATCGCAGTTGGTTTTATCTTTAAATTCTTCTACACCAGAGGCTTTGTATTTGACACAGTATTACAGTGGTGTGGATTTCAATTAGACAATCTTCCGTACTGGCTGAAAGACAAGAGTATCAATAATATCTCTCTTGTGGCTTCCTCTGTATGGCGGTATTTTGGACAGAATATGGTTCTTTTCATCGGAGCAATCATGTCAGTAGATGCCGAAATGTATGAGGCAGCAGAGTTAGACGGTGCAAATAAATTCCAGCAGTTTTTACATATTATTTTACCGAGTATAAAGACAATCGTAACATTGAATGTCATCTTATCCATTACCGGTTTCTTAAGTGCATTCGACCCGCCTTATGTTATCACAAACGGTGGTGGTGGAACCGCAACATACTTTGTAGTAATGAATAAAATCGCACATACCAACCAGAAGGTAGGTCTTGCATCTGCCATGGCGGTAGTATTACTTCTTATTATCTTTGCAGCAACCATTTTACAGAAACTCTTCTTCAAATTCGCATTCCGAAATGCAGAATCTGATGATGAGACTTACGATGCAAAGAAGCAGCGTAAGAAATTAGAAAAGCGGAGAAAGAAAGAATACCGCCTGAAACAGAAAGGAGCGATGTAAGATGGCACAGCAGAAAATTAAAAAAAGAAAGAAACATTACAGTGCAGGCTCCATAATCTGGATTATTGTAAAATATTTCTCTTTGATATTCTTTTCCTTTGTGGCACTGCTGCCAATCGTATCCTGTGTAATCACAGCATTTAAGACAGAAGCAGAATATCAGAGCACCAATGTAATGACATTACCAAGCAGCTGGCTCAATTTCCAGAACTTCATTGATGCGTTCACAAGAGCCAATATGGGAAGGGCATTCATCAACTCCGGAATCATTCTGGTGTGTGTGCTTGGAGCATCCATCCTGATTGGAACACAGCTTGCTTATGTATTGAACCGTTTCAAGTTCCCTGGAAACGGACTGGTAAGAAACTTATTCCTGTTCGCAACATTACTTCCTGGAATCGCAATGCAGGTATCTGTATACCAGATCATGAGCGGACTTGGATTTATCAATCACCTTTATGGATACATCATCATGAGTATGGGTACTGATGTTATTTCCATCTATGTATTTATTCAGTTCATGGAAAACATTTCTGTATCCTTAGATGAATCTGCATACATCGACGGAGCATCTTATTTTAAGATTTACTGGAAGATTATTCTTCCGTTACTGAAACCGGCAATTGTAACCTGTATGGTATTGAAGGGTGTGTCTGTATACAACGAATACTACTGCTCAAGTCTTTACTTACAGGATAAGAGAACTCTTGGCGTAGTCGCAACTGCACTTTATACCTTTACCGGACCACTTGGAAGCAAATACAACCTGATTTGTGCAGGTGTACTGATTTCCTTACTCCCGGCACTGATTGTATTCTTGCTCTGCCAGAAGCAGATTTACAGTGGTATCACAGCAGGAGCTGTAAAAGGCTGATAAGATTAAGATAACAGGAGCATAAAAAGATGATGGTAGATGAAATAAGGAAAGAGCTTGTAAATGGAATCATTCCTTTCTGGAAAAACTTACGTGATGATGAATACGGCGGATATTACGGTCTGCTGGATTATGACTTGAACCTTGATAAAAAAGCAGAAAAAGGATGCATTTTAAACAGTAGAATTACATGGTTCTTTGCAAACGCATATCTGCTTTTAAAAGATGAGAGCCTGTTAGACGAAGCAAAACACGGATATGAATTCTTAAAGAATAAATGTCTGGATAAAGAATATGGAGGAATTTACTGGTCACTAAATTATGACGGTACTCCAAAGGATACAACGAAACATACTTACAATCAGGCATTCTGCATCTATGCGTTGTCTACATACTATGCAGCGTCTAAGGATGCAGAAACCTTAGAACTTGCCATGCAGCTCTTTGAGAAAATTGAGATTACCTGTATGGATGAGGCCGGATACTTAGAAGCATTTACCAGAGATTTTAAGCCGGAATCCAATGAAAAATTATCGGAAAACGGCGTACTTGCTGATAAGACTATGAATACTCTTTTACATGTATTCGAGGCATATACCGAACTGTATCGTGTATCGAAAGAAACAAAAGTAAAGGAACGCTTAATGTGGATTATGGATGTATTTGCTGATAAGGTATACAATCCGGAGCTTCACAGACAGGAAGTGTTCTTTGATAAGAATTATAACAGTATTATCGACCTGCATTCCTATGGACATGATATTGAAACAGCATGGCTGATGGACAGAGGAACAGAAGTACTGGGTGATGAAACTTATACAGAGCGTATGGGAGCAATCACAAGAGACCTGACCAGCCAGATTTACAAAGTAGCATTTGACGGACATTCGCTTGCCAACGAATGTGAAAAAGGTGTGGTAAATGAACACCGTGTATGGTGGGTGCAGGCAGAAGCTATCGTAGGTTTCTTAAATGGATACGAAAAAGATCCACAGAAAAAAGAATACTTAGAAGCAGCAGAAAGCATCTGGGAATTCATTAAAGAACATGTGATGGATAAACGAGAAGGCTCTGAGTGGTTCTGGGAAGTAGACAAAGAAGGAAAACCATACGAGGGAAGACCTATCGTAGAACCGTGGAAATGTCCGTATCATAATGGACGGATGTGCATGGAAGTGATAAGGAGAATGTCAAAATGATGCATGAAAGATATTATGTGGAAGCCGCCAGACAGGAAGAGCTTCTGAGCCGTAAAAATAGAAAAACAGATTTCTACAATGGAATCTTTGACCGGTATGAATATCCGGTATTAACCAGAGAGCATATTCCGCTGACCTGGAGATATGACTTAAATCCAAAGACCAATCCATATTTTATGGAACGTCTTGGAATCAACGCAGTCATGAACTCCGGAGCCATTGAATTAAATGGAAAATATTATCTGGTAGCAAGAATTGAAGGAAATGACCGTAAGTCATTTTTCGGAGTAGCAGAAAGTGACAACGGAATTGACGGTTTCCGTTTCTGGGATTATCCGATTCTTTTAGAGGATACCTGCCCGGAAGAGACCAATGTATATGATATGCGTCTTACCAAACATGAAGACGGTTATATCTATGGCGTGTTCTGTTCGGAAAGCAAGGATACATCAGTAAATGATTTATCCGCAGCAGTAGCAGCAGCCGGAATCGTAAGAACGAAAGACTTAAAACGCTGGGAAAGATTGGATAATCTTACCACCCTTCGTTCCCCACAGCAGAGAAATGTCGTATTACATCCGGAATTTGTAGATGGAAAATATGCATTTTATACCAGACCAATGGATGATTTCATTGAGACCGGAAGCGGCGGAGGAATCGGATTTGGACTGTGTGATGATATTACACATGCAGTCATTGATGAAGAGAGAATGACCAGCCTTCGTAAGTACCACACCATCACAGAAGCAAAGAATGGAGCAGGTGCAACACCGATTAAGACAGACCGTGGCTGGATTCATATTGCACATGGTGTGCGTAATACGGCAGCAGGTTTACGTTATGTAATTTATGCATTTGCAACAGATTTAAATGACCCTGCCAAAGTAATTGCAGAGCCGTCCGGACTTCTGATTGGACCAAGAGGAGAAGAACGTGTAGGAGATGTTTCCAACGTTGTATTTACCAATGGAGCTATTGCAAATGAAAAAGGCGAAGTATTTATTTACTACGCATCCAGTGATACCAGAATGCATGTTGCAACAACAACCATAGAGAAACTGATTGATTATGTATTTGAGACACCATCTGACCCGGGACGTTCTGTAGAGTGTGTGGCACAAAGATGTAATCTCATTGAAAAGAACCTGGAATTTTTGAAAAACGAAGCAGCAAAATAAATTTGAGAAAAAGGATGGTAGCCTTTATGAGCAAAGTAAAAATGATTAGCCCGGCAGTCCCAAATGTACCATGGCAGGACAAACCGGAAGGATTAAAAGGTGCGCCGGTATGGCGTTATACAGAAAACCCAATCATTGGAAGAAATCCAATTGATGGAGTAGCAAGAATCTTTAACAGTGCAGTAATGCCTTATGGAGATGAGTTCATCGGAGTATTTCGTGGAGAACAGACCAATGGTATTCCATATATCTATATGGGAAGAAGCAAAGATGCAATCCATTGGGATTTTGAAAAAGATAAAATCGAGTTTGTTGACGAAAACGGGGAATCCTTTATGCCGGTATATGCATATGATCCAAGACTGGTAAAAGTAGAGGATACCTATTACATAATTTGGTGCCAGGATTTTTACGGCGCAGCAATCGGAATGGCAAAGACTACCGACTTCCGTACATTTACAAGGATTGAAAATCCTTTCCTCCCATTTAACCGGAACGCTGTGCTCTTCCCTCGAAAAGTTCATGGCAATTACATGTTGCTTTCCCGCCCATCAGACAGCGGACACACCCCATTCGGTGACATCTTTGTCAGTGAAAGTCCGGATTTAGTCTACTGGGGAAAGCACAGACATGTAATGGGAAAAGGCTCCGAATGGTGGGAGTCCTTAAAGATTGGCGGAGGCGCAGCACCAATTGAGACCTCCGAAGGATGGCTTTTATTCTATCATGGTGTAAGCGGAACCTGTAATGGATATGTATATTCCATCGGTGGAGCAATCCTTGATATAGATAATCCGTCCGTTGTGAAATACCGGTGTGAAAATTTCCTTCTGACACCGGAAGAATGGTATGAGGAACGCGGATTCGTACCGAATGTATGCTTCCCATGTGCAACCATTCATGACTCAGAATCAGGAAAGATTGCTATTTACTATGGAGCTGCCGATAGCTATGTAGGATTAGCGTTTACAACAATAGATGAAATCGTTGATTATATCAAAGAGCATAGTGTGGTTAATTGTAGCGACACAGAGGTAGGCAGAAGATAGGATAGTTTTCTTTTTCATGATCTGGAATAGTATACAATTCCCTAACACATTATTCCAGATTCCCACTCCTAAATTGTAAGCACAAAAGGACTCACACATGTGTGGGTCCTTTTGTAATTTACGCGAGTAGCGAGAAAAATCGCATGCTTGCATGCAGATTTGGCGAGCACCGCGATAACTCGAGAAACTCGCAAAGCGTGTTTCTCGTAGTTGTAGAAAACCGGAGGATAATATGTTTATTTCACCAGACCATCCATTCTTGCAATACAGCGGAAGAATTGATTTTGAAGAAAAAGAAAGACCGGTCATGATTTATCCGGCAAGTTATGTACGGATTCGTTTTACCGGAACTTCTCTTCGGGTTCATTTAGAAAATAAAAGAGAATATTGGGATAATTATATGGGCTGTATCATAGACGGCAGACAGGAAAAATATCTGCTGCCAAAGACCGGTGAAACAGAGCTCCTGCTAGCAGAACAGTTAGATAATACAGAGCATGACTGCCTGCTTTTTAAACGGATGGATGCCTGCCATTATGTGACATTCTTAGGATTTGAAATAGAAGAAGATGCAGAGGTATTGCCGTTAGAGCCATTGCCGGAGCGGAAAATTGAAGTATATGGAGACAGTGTTTCCGCCGGAGAAGTATCGGAAGCAGTAGATTTCATAGGACAGCCGGATCCGGAACATAACGGAGAATATTCCAACAGCTATTATTCCTATGCATGGATGACTGCCCGTAAATTAGGTGCACAGATTCATGATGTAGCACAGGGCGGAATTGCATTATTAGACGGAATTGGATGGTTCCATGAACCGGGATATATCGGAATGGAATCGATATATGATAAAACGGCTTATCACCCGGACTTGGGAGAAATGAAAAAATGGGATTTTTCAAAATATATACCACAGGCAGTCATTGTAGCAATCGGACAGAATGACAGCCACCCGACCGATTTTATGGCACGGGATTATGATGGCATTATGGGAAGAAAATGGAGAAAACATTACCGTGAATTTATTTTAAAGCTAAGAGAAATATATCCGGATGCACAGATTATTTTAACTACAACAATTATGGAACATGATATTGCCTGGGACCGGGCAATTGAAGAGGTCTGTGAATCCATTGCAGATGCAAAAGTTCATCATTTTCTGTACCGGAAGAATGGATGTGGAACAAAGGGACATATCCGGATACCGGAAGCAGAAGAAATGGCAGAGGAACTGGCTGCCTATATAGAAGTTTTATGGGAAGATATCTGAAATGCCGCAACAAGAAGGAGAAAGCGTTATGACAGAAACCTTGGAGTTAAGAAAGAAAATTGAAGAACTGGAACAGGAACTGGAAGAAGAACGCGTAAGGAGAAAGATAACAGAAGATTATTCCGACTGTGCAATCTGGGAATATGAGATTGCCACCAAACGATATGTCTTATCGAAAAAACTCGGTGGTAAATGGAGCAAGTCCAATATGGTAATCGAGGATTACCAGCAGCAGATGCACAATTGGGGGTTTGTCCATCCGGATGACTGGAATATCTTTGATGATTTCTGCGCAGCCATGGACCGGGGGGATGAGCATATCCGCTATGAAGTGCGGCAGGTAAGTGATGAATCTGTATTCGTCTGGTTCCGTTATGTGGGAATTCCGGTTTACGATAAAAATCATAAGCCATATAAGATTATGGGAAAGACCATGGATGTGACAGAGGAAAAGAAGGGACAGGAGCTTCTGACCCAGAAAGCAGAACGAGATTCCCTGACAGACCTTTTCCATAAGGCAAAAATGAAGGAACTAATTGAAAATTATCTGACCCAGCATGCGGTGGAAGACCAGGATGCTGCGTTTCTGATTATAGATATTGATGATTTCAAATCCGTCAATGACACCTATGGCCATTTATACGGAGATGAAGTCTTAATGAAGGTGGCAAACGTTCTGATTATGAATTCTTCGCTGGAAGATTATGTAGGACGAATTGGTGGTGATGAGTTCTGTATCTTCTGCCGGGAAAATCATGCAAGGGCAAGAGCCATGGAAATTGCAGAGCGTATTTCCCGTTCCGCAGACCGCATTTCCTTAGAGGGCAAGAAAGTTACGCTAAGTATGGGAATTGCATCTTATCCAAAGGATGCATCCACGTATGAAGGCTTATATCAGGCGGCTGATCAGGCATTATACCGGGTAAAGCACAGTGGAAAAAATGCATTCAGCGTCTATGATAAAAATTATAATTACGAAAATTACACCACCGAGCGTAAGCGTGAAGATACTAAGGAACGAAGAGAAGATGCCGGTAAGAAAAATATTTTTATTGAGCGTGAAATCTTTGATTATGCATTCCAGGTAATGGCGGCAGAAGGAAATTTAAAGGAAGCCATTCATAAAATTTTTTTCGAACTGGGTTTAAAGTTTAATCTGGATTATATCGGATTATTACAGCACGGAGAACAGGCTGCGGAAATTTATGAAGAATGGAACAGCCGGGATGGAAAAATCGAACTGAATTACTATACCCGCAACTGGAGAAAGATACAGGAATATTTTCAGGATCACAGCTTTTCCATTTATAAGAATTGCCTGCAAATGCCGGTCTGCATTGGAAATGAAGTACAGATGCTGGCAGTATTCCAGAATGTGGCAGAAGACCATGAGTGGACGGAATCAGAGTGTGAAATTCTTTCTACTTTAACAAAAATGGTGGAAAGCTATCTCTGCCGTGCCTATATGCAGCGGGAAGGAAAAGAGCCGGAGAAGAAGAGCGAGAAAGAAACACCCCGCGAGGAACTGGATTCCATGACCGGAACCTGCACAAAAGAATTCTTCGGAAGAAAAATCGAGCAGACGCTGCTCTGGCAGGATACCCAGTATGCAGTTGCAGTGCTTGGTATCCGAAGCTATGAAGAGATTATTAAGCGTGGAGGAGCAGAGATGGAGCGGACTTTATTATTCTATCTTGGCTCTCATATCCGCAAGAATTTAAAGGACAAAGAAATGGTATGTCATCTGAAAGCGGATGAGTTTGCAATCCTAATTGACTGCAATCAGGAAGCAGCCATGGAAAAGCTCAATCATATCATGATTACTTTTGAAGCAATGATGGCAGAAAAGAATCTCATTAAGGAAGTCCGCCTTTTCGGAGGCATCTATTATCTCAGCCACCGCTCTTATGGGGCACTGGAAATTTTTAAGATTATGAAATCCTTAAAGAATAAAGCAAAGCGGTATTCCACCGAGGAAAACAGCATTTACGAGAACCGCAAGAGTGCCGGAAATGCCATTGATAAGGATGCCGGAATCCTTTATCGTGGAAATCTTTACCGTCTAAAGAATTTTATCAAGCGGGCAACAGCAGGAGAGAGTCTTACTGTTGGATTTATCGGAGGTTCCATTACTCAGGGATGTGCAGCGACTACACCGGAAAACTGTTATGCCTATCGTGTGTATGCCTGGCTGCAGCAGAGATTTCTCAATACGGAGTTCACATATGTGAATGCTGGAATCGGAGGAACTACTTCCCAGTTTGGCGCAGCCAGAGTAAAAGAAGATTTGCTTCGCCGGCTGCCGGATTTGGTAGTGGTGGAGTTTTCCGTCAATGATGAGAGCAGTGAACACTTTATGGAAACCTACGAAGGACTGGTGCGGCAGATTTACGGAAGTGAGCAGCGTCCGGCAGTGATGCTGGTTCACAATGTGTATTATGACAGCGGAAAGAGCGCACAGTATTATCATGCAAAAATCGGAAGACATTATGGCATTCCATGTATCAGCATGCAGAGCAGCATTTACCCGGAGGTATCCGCAGGACGGCTTCCGGCAGAGAAGATTACCGCAGATTTCCTGCATCCGAATGACATGGGACATGAACTGGTAGCCGGTGTCATTACACATTTCTTAGATAAGCTGATTCAGAATCCGGCGCAGGATGAGGAAGAGGCAAGATACCGGGCACCGCTTACCTATAACAGTTATGAGAATTGCAGACGGTTACAGTATTTTAACAGCAAGCCGGAGTTTGAAGGATTTGAAGAAGACCCGACACCGCAGAAGGACATTACCGACTGCTTTCGCAATGGCTGGATGGCAGAAAAGCAGGGTGCATTTATCCACTTTAAGGTTATGGGAACCGGAATTTCCGTGCAGTACCGCCGCTCTGTGACAGGAAAAGCACCGAAGGTAAGAGCCGTTGTAGACGGAGACAGAGAGCATGCAGTTATCTTAGACGGAGCCTTTGATGAGACATGGGGAGACAAACTGGAACTGACCACCTTAACGGAGCATATGCCTTATGGCAGCCATGAACTGGAACTTGAAGTAATCGAGACACATCCGGATGATGCAGTGCCGTTTTATCTGACATCCGTCATTGTGGCAGGAACCGGAAAATAGAAAGGATGGAACATCATGAGTAAAGAAATTATATTTTTAAATCCTGTATTTACACACAACATCTGGGGCGGAACCCGCCTCAAAGATGATTTTCATTATCCGGTAGAAGGAGATGATATCGGAGAGTGCTGGGGTGTCAGCGCCCATCCAAACGGAGATGATACCATTGCAGCCGGAACTTACAAAGGAATGAAATTATCCGAACTTTGGGACAAACACCCGGAGTTATTTGGAAATACCGGACTGGATCGTTTCCCATTATTAATTAAAATCATTGATGCCAAAGCAGATTTAAGTATTCAGGTGCACCCAAATGATGCTTATGCTAAGGAGCATGAAAACGGCTCTTTGGGAAAAACCGAGTGTTGGTATATCGTGGACTGTAAAGAAGATTCCGCACTGGTCGTAGGACACAATGCAAAAACAAGAGAAGAATTAAAAGATATGGTAGAGAACGGACGCTGGAATGATTTCATCCGTGAGATTCCGGTAAAGAAAGGGGACTTCATTCAGATAGACCCCGGAACCGTACATGCTATCAAGGGTGGCATCATGATATTGGAAACCCAGCAGAACAGTGATATCACCTATCGTGTTTATGATTATGACCGTCTCAGCAACGGCGTGCCGCGTGAACTTCATATCAAACAGAGTCTGGAGGTGATAACTGTGCCGGCAAAATCCGTAGAAAACAGCATTTTACACACTCAGGCAAAACCGGATGAAGTACAGCGTCTGATAAGTTGCAACTATTATTCCGTATACCGTATTGATGTTGCAGATAAATTAAGCTTTAAACAGGATCATCCATTTTTAATCATGAGCGTATTAGATGGCGAAGGAACCTTAAACGGAACTTCCCTTAAGAAGGGTGACCATCTGATTCTTCCAAATGATTATGGAATGGTAGAACTTTCCGGAACTATGCAGATAATTGCATCCTCCCTGTAGAGGATATATACTCCAGTGGCTGCAAAATATTTTTGAAAAGAAATTTGAATGAAACCTGTCTGCTGCTTTTTCAAAATGATTTGGCAGAATGTGTGCAATTCTTATGGGCATGGCTTTCCTGATGATAAAGTGTCTTGCTTCGGCTTTGACAAAAACCGGAATCTGTACGTCTGTCGCGGATACTATATCATGTCGAAAGAGGCTCTAAGAAATTTGTCTGTACGAAAAAGTTATTCCGGCAACCGGCGGCAAATTCACATCCATGTTCAACTTGCCGCCTCTTTGCCGCATCCTTGCGGCAAAGTTGCCATGACAGGCAAATTTTTAAGAGCCTCTAATCGCCATTCAAAAAGTATCCGTGGCAGGCGCACAGCTTCTGGTTCTTTGCCAAACCTTAGCAAGACGCTTTTTATCGGCAAAAGAAAGCAGAGCCCATATAGCATTGCCACATTCTGAACAGTTTATTTTGAGAAAAGCGGCAGACAGGTTTCACGGAAATTCCAGTCATCAGAAGTATTTTGCAGCCACCGGAAGCAGATATGTATTGCAGGGCGAAAGCACTGCTGCATATAGAAGAAAACTGTACCAGAAAGAATCATGGAGAAGTTCTTATCGGTGCAGAGTATAAGAAGCGGAGGTGAAAGGAAAAGAGAGCACGATGAAGTAACAAACGAAAGTAAAGAGAGAATGCAAAGAAAAAATTAAAGGTTGGAGAGAAAGAATATGAACAAATTGGGGAAACGCATCGCAGCAGGTGCGTTATCGGCGATTCTGGTATTTTCCGTATGTTCGGAAACCGGAATGTTTCTGCAGCAGGAAGGCAGCCAGACTGTCCTTGCAGCAGAAGGGGATGCTATTGCATCCATCAGTGGAATTACGCCATTGTATGATGGCGCGGAAGTAACATTTGACAGTGCCAGCGGCTGGGACGAAAAGTCAGAGACACAGCTGGCTTTAACGACTGAGCAGGCATTAAAGAAAGGTGCATCCGTCAAAATGAACTTCCTGATTCCAAAGGATAAAGCGGAGTTTAGTGGATATATCAAATTTAAGGCAGTAGCAAGACTTGGAAGTGACTGGACCTGGACAGAGTCAGACCAGAGCGGAAGCAAGACCTTAGCACTGACCAGGGATGATTTTACAGAGACAGCAGACGGAGCGTATATGTCTGCACCGGTTACATTTACATTTTCCGGCGATAACATTACGGAAGATAAGCTTGCAAGCTTTACCATTGTGCTGGCAGGAACGGAATGTGATTTCAGCGGAGTTACTTATGTGGAAAATGTAGAATTAATCGACGGAACAGCCACCACCGGTGGAAATGAAGAGACCCATGAGAAGCTCGTCTATGAAAAGGCAGATGCAAAGGATATCGACATTGATTTCAGTGCACTTGATGCAGAGGACTGGGGCGATACCATGCCGGTGCTTAGCTATGATGAAAGCATTTTGGATGTATCGGTAACAGAGAATGCCATTGTGCGTGCAAAATTCAGTATTGATGAAGAAATGTACCAGTCTCTGGTATCCGGAGCATTAAAGGTGCAGTCCGTTATGAAGACGCAGGATGGCTGGGAGTGGAACCAGGCAGCAAAAATGCCGGAACTGACACAGGAGAGTGTCACAGCAGACGGTTCATCCTATAGCTTTTTGGCAGAATTTGCTTATTCAGGAGTAAAGGAAGGTGCTTTAAAAGGCATTTACTTCCGTTTCGCAGGTGTAGGTCCAAAAGGAAAAGTAACAGTTTCTGATGTGAAGGTTTCCAATGTGGAAAAAGGAGAAGCACCTCTTCCGGAAGCGGACCCTGCGGTAGTGGACGATTTTGAAAGCGCACAGTTAGGAACAGATGGCGGCTGGGAACAGGAAAGCGGTTGGCAGTATGCCAACGGACTGACCCGCAAAGTTGTTTCCTATGCAGGAAGCCAGATGTTAGAGCTGGGACTGGATTATACCGGATGTGGCGGATATACCTGGAGTGAAGCAAAGATAAAGAAGAACTTTGCGGAAGGAATGGATGTATCTGCTTATAACAGACTTACCTTTACCCTGATTGCCCCAGAAGAATTTAGTGGATTTAAGACCAAGGTATTTGGTAAAAACAGTGATTCAGAAGAAGTAATCATTGAAAAAGAAGGTGTGATTGAGACAACAGATTTAGGTGATGGAATGGTAAAAACAGACGTAACCGTAAGCTTTTCTCCAAATGCAGAGAAATTAACAGACCTTACCATTGGAATCGTTGGCGTCAGCACAACCTTTGTGGGAAATGTATATCTGGATGATATCAAGCTTTCCCAGTACAATGCGGCAGCAGATTTTGTGGATATCACTTCTGTTCCACAGGCAGGAACGGTAGCAGATACCAGTAAAATGCCGGCAACAGTAACACTTTCGGATGCCAATGCAACAACAGAAACAAAAGCATTGTACGCATATCTTACCGGACTTTCTGAGTCTGATGAGGTACTGTTTGGACATCAGAATGATACCCATAAGCATGTAACAGGAAGAAGTGGCGTTTATTCCGATACCAAGGACGTAACCGGAAGTATCAGTGGTATCGTCGGAATCGACTCCCTTTCCTTAACAGGAGCAGAACTTGGCATGGATAATGTGGATGATGCCATTGCAGAGACTGTAAAAATCAGTAAAGAAGCAGCGGCAGAAGGCGCAATCCTTACCCTTTCTACCCATATGCCAAATATGAGTGACAGCAAGATTAAAGCAACACCGGATGCAAGCAGACCATATGATTTTTCTGCCTGCGATTTCTCAGAATCCAAGAACTTAAGCAATAACTGTTCCAAAGAGGTTCTTCCGGGTGGAAAATACAATGCACAGTTCTGCGCATATCTTGATATTTTGGCAGATTATGCCAACGGACTGGGCGATATTCCGGTATTATTCCGTCCGTTCCATGAGAACACTGGCGGATGGTTCTGGTGGGGTTCTGCAACAACAGACATTGAGACTTACAATGCACTGTTCCGTTATGCCCATGATTACCTGACCGAAGAAAAAGGCGTACATAACTTTATCTACGTTTATTCTCCGGGCGGACCAATTGAGACAGAGTCAGCTTATGAAAAGAGATATCCGGGCGATGAGTATGTGGATATCGTAGCATTTGATTACTATGATGATTACAATACTTATCCGGCAGCTTATTCCGATGATTTTATGAAAGGCCTTGCAAAGACCTGCCAGGTGGTCAAGAGTTTTGGTGACAAACATGGCAAGATTGCTGCAATTTCCGAGACCGGTGTCCGGGTGCAGAAAGCAGACGGTTCTGACAATGAAGGTATTCTGGTAAAAGATAACCCAATCAAAGGACAGAACTGGTACTCAAAAGTCAATGCCATTGCCAAAGAAAATGGTATGCCGTATTTCTTAGTATGGGCAAACTTCTCAGATACGAACTTCTATGTTCCGTATAAGTATAATGATACCAAGGGACAAGAGTTAATCAATGAATTTATTGATTTCTATAATGAGAGTTCCACCATATTTGCTAATGGAACCAACTTCTATGGAAATGTAGACAGTAATGCAGTAGCTAATGGCAATACCAATCAGAATCCGGGCGGATATTTCACCAATGTATTTTCAAAAGATGCACTGGTAGGAACCCAGAGTCTGTATGCTTATGTAAAGAATGCGAATAAAGTACAGTTTATTCTGGCAAACGGTGAGAACAAAGTAACATTAGAGGCAGCAGTAACAGGAAAGAACCAGAGCAGCAAGGCTGCAAAAGGAAATATTTATCTTGCAGCAAACAGCGGTGTGAAAGCTTATAAAGCAGATGTTACAGAAGCAGATTTGGCAGCACTTGGAAAGACAGATGTAGGAACGATTACCTTAGTGGCAGATGGAAAAACATTATCCACCCTTTCCTTTGTCAGCTTCGGACAGGAAAAGGCAACCCTTCCGGCAAATGTAATTGAGAACTTTGAGCTCTATTACGGAGATGATGATTATCTCAATGGAACCTTTACCGAGAACTCAGCAGCCGGCTGTAGTTCTGCGTTCCGTCTGACTGATGAAAAGTCCGGTGGTACTTATGGCGGAGCTTTTGATTATACATTAAAATCCAGCGGACCTGAGGTATGGACCGGAAGACAGAAAGGACTTTCTGTTAATGACTACAGTGCTTACAATGCACTTACCATGTGGGTAAAACCGGATGGTAAGGGACAGAAGTTAGTCATCCAGTTAGTATCAAACGGTGAAGATTTTGAAGCACATCTGACTGATTTTGTGGCAACATCCGATGCAAAATATGTCACCATTCCTTTTGATAAATTAAAGGGAAAAAATGGTGGAACCTTTGATCCATCCAATGTGACAAAATTTGCCGTATGGTGCAACAGTGTGGATTATGTTAATGGAGTAGATTTAAGTTCGACCATCGTATTTGATGACATCCAGTGCATTAAGCTTACCGATAAGGAATTAGAGGAGGCAAAGAGCAATCCATACTATGATAAAGGATATATTGTAACAGATACTTCCTATGTCAAAGAAACACCATCCGGTAATGAAGACGGCGGAAATAATCCGGGTAATGGAAATGGTTCAGGAGCAGTTACAACACCAACTGCAACACCAACCACCACAGCACCGGCAGCAGACAATACTGCAGCAGCAAAAACAAAGACCGGAGATACCACACCAATCGTATTGTGGAGCATTGTTGCAGTAATATCCGGAAGTGCAGCAGTAGTACTTGCAAGACGCAAAAAACTTCCGTTTTCTAATCGGAAAATAAAATAAAAAATTAGAAAAATAGATTTCTACCATTTTTAATATAAAACACTCTATCCCGGAACAGTTGTTTCGTGGTAGAGTGTTTTTGTAACGAAAACGATTAAGAGAATCCTTCTGCAATTGTGAAAAATGATATACTTTTATGATTGGAATATATCTGGGTGGTTCGTCGAAGTACGGATGCATTTTAAGTACTGCTAGGGGCACTTGGAATTTTGTCCGGCATCTGGCAACGCTGGCACAGGGAAGTGCCAGCGAGGCACATATGAACATGGATGTGAATTTGTGCCGGTTGCCGGGAAAAAGAAAAGGGTTCGCAAAATTCTTAGTGCCCCTTGCAGTTCTTATGTGGCATTCGCATTCGAGGAACTGCACAGATATTCGAACTGAAAAAATTATAGTATTTTTCACAATTGCAGAAGAATAACACAAGAAATAGAATCAGGAGGAAAACAAATGTTTCGAAAAGACTTTGTATGGGGTGTTGCCAGCAGTGCCTATCAGGTAGAGGGAAGAGACAAAAACGATGGCGCAGGAACCTGCATCTGGGACACCTTTACCGAAGAGGGAAGAACCTTCGAACATCATAATGCCTATGTCAGTGCCGATGACATGCACCGTTATAAAGAGGACTATGCGCTGATGAGAGAACTCGGTGTGAAGGCATACCGTTTTTCCGTAAGCTGGGCGAGACTGATGCCGGAGGGAACCGGAAGAGTCAATGAAAAAGCGGTGGCACTCTATCGTGATATGATTCTTGAAATGAAGAAAAACGGCATTGAGCCATATATGACACTTTATCACTGGGAACTTCCGCAGGCATTGGAGGATAAAGGCGGCTGGCTCAATGAAGAAATCATAGATTGGTTTGCAGAATATGCAAAAGTAGTAGCAGAGAATTTTACTGATATCTGCGACAAGATTTTTACTTTGAATGAGCCACAGTGCTTTATCGGACTGGGATATTATCGTGGTATTCATGCACCGGGAAAGAAAGTCACACCAGAGGAAAGCTTCCGGATTGCGCATAATGCATTGCGGGCACATGGAAAAGCAGTTATTACTCTCCGGAAATATGCAAAGCAGCCGATACAGATTGGCTATGCACCAACCAGTGGGGTGGCATATCCGGCAAGTAATTCCCCGGAAGATATTGAAGCTGCAAAGAAGGTATATTTTGGCTTTTATAATGATGTCGACAACTGGACCTGGAATGTATCCTGGTATTCCGACCCGGTTATTTTAGGACATTATCCAAAGGAAGGTCTTGAGAAATACAAGGAGTATCTGCCGGAAATCACGAAAGAAGATATGGAACTGATTCACCAGCCCATTGATTTTTACGGTCAGAATATTTATAACGGATATCCGGTTCGTGCAGGAGCAGATGGAGAGCCGGAATTTGTAGACCGTCCGGCAGGATTCCCAAAGACTGCCGCAGAATGGCCGGTGACACCGGAATGCCTATACTGGGCAGGAAAATTCCTCTACGAACGTTATCAGCTTCCGATTTATATTACGGAAAATGGAATGTCCTGTCATGACAATGTGGAAGCAGATGGCAGTGTACATGATGCCAACCGTATCCAGTTCTTAGATGAGTACCTTGGCAATCTGCAGAAGGCAGCAGACGAAGGAGTAGAGATTGCAGGCTATTTCTTATGGACATTTTTAGATAACTTCGAATGGCATGAGGGATATTCCGAACGGTTCGGAATTATTTATGTGGACTTTGCAACCCAGCAGCGTTATGTAAAGGATTCAGCATTCTGGTATAAGAAAGTCATGGAAAGCAATGGAGCAGCGTTATCCTGCAACCAGCCGGATAGAAAAATCCGGATAGAGCGTGGTGCTGCAGAAGTAACAGGTGCAGGATTTAAGGTAGAGGGGGAAATGGATTTGCTGCTTTCTGACAGCACAGATGTCATTTATGTGGCATCCGGCAGCGGTTTAATTGGCAGCATCTGGGTAGATACCGGAGACAGACTTACGATACCGGATGGCATCCGGAAGATGCATTGCAGTGGAAAAATGACACTGGTGCAGGCGTAGCATGAAAAAATAATTGTTTCTTCTAGACCAGAGAAAATGAGAATAAAAAAAGTTTCTTTTATTCCGATGAGCAATCAGAAGGAATAGAAGAAACTTTTTTTGTGTACAGATACATTTAAATGGATTTGAATTGATGGAATACATCCGTCCAATGGGAATTCCGGTGATTTTTCTGACGGCAAAGGATTCCCTAAAAGACCGGATGCAGGGGCTGACCTCCGGGGCAGAGGATTATATGGTAAAGCCTTTTGAAGTGGTAGAACTTTTGGCACGGATTAATATTGTGCTGCGCCGCTATCATAAGATGGAGCAGAAGATTACTTTTATGGATATTGAATTAGACAGTGAAAATCAGGTGGTGACAAAGGCAGGAAAAGAAGTGGAGCTTACGCCAAAGGAATTTGAACTCTTAGAAATTCTGATGCGCAACCGGAATATTACACTGTTCCGGGAAAGAATCTATGAAGAAATCTGGGGAACGGAATATTCCGTAGAGTCAAGAACCTTAGACCTTCATATCCAGAGATTACGGAAAAAACTGAATCTTGGAGCGGAGCTTAAAACAGTATTTAAGGCAGGATACCGGTTAGAGGATAAAGCATGAAATTTCGATATAAAGTATTAATTACAAATTTAATCCTGCTTTCAGTCAGTCTGGGACTGGTGGGCTATCTGATGATACATAAGAATTTTGAACTGGCGAAGGAAACACAGATTTCTAATGCAGTCATTCAGAATAATCTGGTGCAGTCCTCGGTGGAATATGAAGTACTTCAGGCGTTGAACCGGGAAGAGTCGGTAAAGGGCGCACTTCCAGACATTGGAGCAGTTGAACCGGGTGGCAGAGGAGATTACCGATGGCTCTTATGAGACGAGGATTACAGTAAAGAGTCAGGATGAAGTAGGACTTCTGGAAGAAAACTTTAACCGGGTGGCAGAAGCAGTATCAGAAAAGATAGGAGAGCTTCAGGGAATGGTACGGAAAAGGGATCAGCTAGTTATATCTTTTCCGAAGGCAGACGGTTGGAGCGGATGTCGGGAAAGCTCTTTGATTTGATTTATTTAAGGGAACATGAAATGGAAAAGGAAGCAGTTCAGGTTGAAAATGTAAGCAGTGAAGTACTTAAGGTGGTGATACCGTCCTTTGAGGCAAAAGGGCTTGTGTTAAAGGAAAATATCGAGCCGGCAGTACTGTATGGAAATAAAGAACTTCTGGTGGTGCTGACAGGAATTTTTCTGCCGGGAATTCTGATTGAAGGGCAGGAACGTAAAGCAGTGGGAGAGTGAGACACAGGAAGCCTATTCCTATGAGATGACTTTAAAGGATTACGAGGCAGCGGCACTGGCAAGAGACAGTATGGAAGCCATTTATCAGAAAGGGCAGTATCCTTCCGATTTAGCTTCTTCTTATGCCAACTGGTATACCTGGGAAGCATTTCCGGAGAAAGCGGTGGATACAACATTTCATACCTACAGTGCCTACTACTGGAAACTTATTTTTACAAAATATGATGGCACAGAGAAGCATGCGGTATTTCTGTTAGAAGATGGCACCGTTTTGCTGGCGGAGGCAGAAGGAGAAGATATTTTATCGGAGACGGCAGCAACAGAGGAAACTTCCTCATCTGGTAAAGATGATGGCGAAGAGAAAGAAAAAACAGTGGAGAAAGAGCTGGCAGAACAGCTTTCCTATACCGGGCTTGATGTGTCCGGAATGAAGGTAAAATCCGATATAACACAGGAAGAAAAAGATGCCGGCTACCGATACTTTGAATTATATGATAAAACAAAATTTATCTATGGAATCAGCACAATATCCGATAGCCAAACGAAGCATAACATGGTAAGATAAAAGGCGAAGGTAAGGGTATTTTGTGGGGCGTAAATAATCGCCTGTAATGATTGAAAAAAGGATGATTGCAGATGAAGCAGGAAGACTTCTGGATGGGGGATGCAGACTTTTTTGCAGGCATGATGAGTAAGGTAACAGATTTGTCAAAGAATCTCTATCTTCTGGTAACGGATTTGCAGAAAAATCTGACATTTGTGCCGGAGAAAACGGCAGAATTTCTTGGAATGGAAGCCGGATACATCGTTGCTTTTTATCAGAAGCTGAAAGAGCATATCCATCCATATGATGTACCGGAATATGAAGAAGCAATGGGAAAACGTCTTAAGAAGGAGGCACTTTCAGAACCTCTTTATATTCGTATGGGAAAAGAGAAAACGGATTATATGATGGGCTTTTCTGTGGATGTATTAAGAAAAGAGAACCGGGAATATCTGATTGTTGTACTGAAGAATGAAAATGCGCTTCAGGAGATTGATGCGCAGACGGATTTATATAGTCAGGTCAAGTTTGAAGAACATATCAAAGATTATCTTGCGACCAGACGGAAAGTGGCAGTCCTTGAAATCGAATTTGACCATATGAATGACATGAATATTTTATATGGAACGAATTACAGCGAGCAGATGCAGCGGGAAATCGGACTGCGTTTCATCTATATGATGGATGCTGATACAGCAGTATATCGCATGAACAGTTCCAATTTTGCCTTTATCTTAAGGGATGCAGACCGGGAAGAAGCGGAAGCATATATGGAAAAGATAAAGGACACCTTAAAGGAAAATGCATATATTGACGGGCATTTTTTTGAATTTAAAATCTATGCCAGCGGGCTGATTTTAGATGATTATAAGGGAGATATTTCCACGGTTCAAAGTAAGCTGGAATACACCTTGGAGAAAGCAAGGGAACGCCGCAGCACCGGCATTTTATTCTTTAATGATTTAGTGCTGTCCTATGGTGGCATGGATCTGGATTTGATGAAAATTATTCATCAATCTGTTTTGAATCATTGTGATGGATTCTATGTGGAATATCAGCCGATTGTGACCTCTGAGGATGGAAAGATAATGGGGGCAGAGGCACTGGTGCGCTGGAAGAAGGAACCTTATGGAGCAATTCCACCGGGACTTTTTATCGACTGGCTGGAAAATGATCCTTCCATGTATGATTTGGGAAATTTTGTTCTGGAACAGGCTTTGTGGGACAGTAAAAGCTTTTTACAGCAGAACCCGGAGTTCTTTATTAATGTAAATGTATCGGCAAAGCAGCTTGAGCGGCCGGATTTCTGCCGGGTGGTATTAGAGCTTCTGGATAAGACGGAATTTCCGGTAAGACATCTCTGCCTTGAGATTACGGAGCGGTGCAGAAGCCTTCCGGTATCGGTAATCAATGAGCGGATGGCAGTATTAAGAGGCTATGGAATCAAATTTGCCATGGATGATTTTGGAACAGGAAGTTCATCTTCTGCCATGGCACTTGAGATGCTGATTGATGAGATTAAGATTGATATGAGCTTTATCCGGAAGATTCTTGTAAATAAAAAGAATAAGGCGATTGTCCAGAGCATGGTGGATTTTGCCAATGCAGCCAATATCAAGAGTTGTCTGGAGGGCGTGGAAAATAAGGCATTAGAAGATTATCTCCGGACTGTGGGAGCCACCTGGTTTCAGGGATACTATTATTCCAAACCGGTTGGAGCAGATGAACTGGAGATACTTCTTTCTGCTAAGAAATGACCTCTTTAAGGATATAATAAATGCGATAAAGTTAATTGTAATAGGGAACTTTATCGCATTTGCTATTAGATGAGCCGCATTGGAAATGGTGTAAATTGTAACTAAATAATAAACTGGAACTTATCACCGATACATAGCTGTTTGCAAAGATTCGTGATAGTGTTGTCAACATCGTGGATGGTGCTTGATATCCGGAGCAGAGGATATCCCTTACTGATGTTTAAAGACTTAGCCTCTTGGGCATTAGCGAAAACAATATCAAGTGTTTTGCGTGAATGATCCAGAATGATATTGTGTTTTCTTAGTATTTCATACAAAGATGAGTCGTTTAAATCTTCTCCAAATAAAAAAGAAAAGGATTCAGGAAATTTATTGAACTCTAAGATGACAGGGACATTATCCATATAACGGATTCTTTCCACTACAAGTATTTTATCCCCTTCGTGTAGTGACATTTCAGTTAAATCCCGTTCAGAAGGATCTTCCAATGCAATTTTTATGGTCTTAGCTCCAGGTGTTGCGTTTTTCATCCGGCACATATCAGAAAAACTTATGACTTCTGTAATGTTACGCTGCAATTTTTTCTCAGCTACAAAAGTCCCTTTTCCTGATTTCCTTTCTAAATATCCGGATTCAGATAAAACGGCTAATGCTTTTCGGACAGTAACTCTGCTCACATGGTATGATTCACTTAATTCATTTTCTGTAGGCAGACGACTGCCGGCCGCCCGTTCTCCGGCGTCAATTTCTTTTCGTATTTTTTCCTCCAATTGTTTGTACAGTGGTGTGGCAATGGTGTTGTTCAGTTCCATATAAATACCTCTCTCCTAATATAACTTTCACAAATATTATAAAACAAAGTTGCAAAAATGTATATATTTTCCTATATTGTATGATATATATTGACAAAAGGTATTATATTGTATTATATTAAATGCATAGAACAAATAAATACATTATAAAAAAGGAGAGAAAAAATGGGATACGGAAGTAAAGACATTAAAAACATTGTGAAAGAAATTTTAGAAGAAAAAAAAGACATCGGTGGAATTAAAAATATTTATTTTGTGGGATGTGGAGGATCACTTGGTGCACTTTATCCGGCAAAAACATTTGTGGAAAGAGAATCACAGGTTTTGAGATCAGCCTGGATAAACAGTAATGAGTTTGTACATAGTACGCCAAAGGACTTTGGAGAAAATTCTATTATTTGTCTTGCCTGTCACAAGGGAAATACACCGGAAACGATTAAGGCTGCCAGATTAGGAAAAGAAAAAGGAGCGGCGGTTATTATTCTGACATGGCTGGAGGAATCAGAAATTATAGAATTTGGAGATTACATTATCCATTATACATTTGATGCAAGTCCTGACCATCTTGCAGGAGATATTGATTATGCAGGAGAAAAGACACAGTGTGCATTGCTTGTGGCAGTGGAATTAGTTGCACAGACGGAGGGATATGCTAATTATGATAAATTCTATGAAGCTTTAGGCATGATTAGCAATATCATCAGAAATGCACGTACACATGTAGCTGCCAGAGCAGAGGCATTTGCAGAAGAGTATCAGAACGATTCAGTGATTTATACAATGGGAAGTGGTGCAGCATATGGAGCTGCCTATATGGAGAGCATCTGTATATTTATGGAGATGCAGTGGCTTGATTCAAGCAGTATTCATACCGGTGAATTTTTCCATGGTCCATTTGAAGTTACAGATGCAAACCGTCCGTTTATGATTCAGATATCAGAAGGCTCAACCCGTGAATTGGATGAGAGAGCACTTACATTTCTGAAAACATATGCAAAACGTATTGAGGTTCTTGATGCGAAAGAGCTTGGCTTATCCACAATTGATGCATCAGTAGTAGATTACTTTAACCATGCACTGTTTAATAATGTATATCCGATTTACAACCACGCACTGGCAGTAAAGCGTGAACATCCGTTAACAACCCGCCGCTATATGTGGAAGGTAGAATATTAATGAAAAAATTCTGTGAAAAAAAATATGTATTGTTTGACTTTGATGGAGTTATAGCAGATACAGAAGAGAGTAATGGTAATTATCTGGGCCTGGCATTAAAAGAGTTTGGAGTGGAACTGACACAAAAAGACAGGGATAGACTAATTGGCTCACATGATTCCCATATTCTGCTGGGACTACTGGAACGCTCGCCGGAGAAAATAACAATGGAACAGCTTTTGCAAAAAAGAAAAGAAATAGGAAATACATATGAAAATGGCTGCATTAAGCCGATGGAGGGATTACTGGAGTTTATTGCCGGCTTGAAAAAACAGGGGAAAAAGCTGGCAGTGGTTTCTTCGACCTCTACACGGCTGATTGTAGTAGCATTGAACCGGATGAAAATGCTGGGTTTGTTCGATGTGGTGGTATGCGGAGACATGTGCCGGAATAGAAAACCGGATCCGGAATGTTATAGAAAGGCAATGCAATATTTAGAAGCAAAGCCGGAAGAATGTATTGCAATAGAAGACTCGTTTATTGGTATACAGGCAGCAAAGGCTGCAAATATAGAGGTAGTTGCGTATACAGGAGCTGGTGAGAATCAGGATGTAAGTCAGGCGGATTATGTTATTTCTTCATACATTTAACTGCTTGAGTGAAAGAAAGAGAAAACAGAAGAATAAAAAGTATTTAATTGTATGCCCGCCAGTGCTCCTGGCGGGTTTTACTATGCACAATTAAATTGATATTGATGTACAAAAAGTGAAACAAAAAATTGTGCATAATGTCGAAAATGTATTTCTTTATTGACACAAATGTATGGAATATATATAATACAAATAGATACAAAATAAAACAATACAAATAAAAACAAATTAACACATTTGGGTTTTAAAGTAGTGCACATGCTTTGGAATAAATAAAAAAGAGGAGGTAGATGTCCATGTTTTGGATTGAATTTATTGTTTTAATGCTGATTATTGTGTGGGGAACCAGAAAAGGTGGAAGTTTCCTGGCAATGGCTGGCGGCATCGGAATGTTGATTTTCGTATATATCTTTAGAGTGACTCCATCAGATCCACCGATTACTGTTATACTGATTATGTTGGCAGTAATTACCGCAGCCTGTACGATGCAGGCGACTGGCGGATTGAATTTTATGGTACAGCTTGCAGAAAAAATATTACGGAAAAATCCGAAAAACATTACTTTGGTAGCACCTTTTGTAGCGTATTTATTTACATTCTGTTGTGGAACCGGACATATTGTATATTCGTTACTTCCGGTTATTAATGAAATAGCATTGGAAAATGGAATTCGGCCTGAGCGCCCGATTTCTGTTAGTATTATTTCATCCCAGCAGGCAAATACCGGATCACCAATAACAGCTGCAACAGTAGCTATTGTGGGTTATATGACTATTTTTGAAAAAGTAAATCTGGCAACAATTATGCTGGTAGCAATTCCGGCAGCACTGATAGGAGTATTGGTTGCAGCATTGTCTGTATACAAGAAAGGCCTGGAGTTAGAGGATGATCCTGAATATCAGCAGAGAGTTGCAGATGGACTGGTAAAAGATTTTAAAAAGAAAGTAGAAGGAGAAAAACAGGTAACCAAAAAAGCAAAGATTTCTGTTGCTATCTTCCTGGTTTCTATGGTAGTAATTGCAATATGCGGTATTTTCCCGGCACTCCGTCCAACATTTAGCGATGGTACACAGTTAGCAATGACATCTTTAATCCAGATTATTATGTATGTAGCTGCCGCAATTATTGTTATTGTAAGTAAAATTGATAGTAACGATATTTTAGAAGTACCGTTGTTAAAGACTGGATTCTTTGCTGTTATTCTTGCATCGGGACTTTGCTGGCTGGTAAATACCTTTGTTGGAGCACAGACAGACTTCATTACAGAAAATTTGTCAGCATTAACAAATAAATATCCTTGGATTTATATTATTGCAGTATTTCTGGTAGGTGCACTGACGAGTTCACAAGCGTCTACGACAATGATTATGATTCCGATTGCAATTGCATTGAAACTGCCGGCTTATATTATCGTAGGTGGATGGATGGCATGCTCATCCAACTACTTTATCCCGGATTCCAGCCAGTGTATAGCAGGTCTTGCTTTTGACACGGCAGGTACTACGAAGATTGGAAAATTCATATTTAATCACAGCTATATGCGGCCGGGACTTGTATGTACAATTGTATCGGTATTAGTAGCAACAGGAATCGGATATTTTGTTTTCTGATAAAAACCGGTGGTGGCAAAATAAAGAAAACAGTAACAGCACACAGCCTGTGTTATTCTGACAGGCTGTGGGAACTGCCACCTCATGATGGATTGCCAGATATACATAAATATTAATAATGGCTATCTGAAAAAATGAAAGAGCGAATCTGGAAAAATAATTGCTTGTTGCAAAAAGAAGAGGTGAGGGAGTCTGGGTGAAAGAAAAATTGAAAGAAAGGAGAAAGAAATAAAAATGAGACAGCCTAGAATAATTGCAATTGGAGATGCAGTTTGTGACAAATATCTTTCCAGGGGGAAAATGTATCCAGGAGGTCAGTGTGTTAACACATGTGCATATGCGCATATGAATAATGCAGAAAGTGCATTTTTAGGTAAATTTGGAAATGATGAAGTAGCAGAATGCATTCAGGCAGCACTGAAAAATATGAATGTAGACTTTTCACATAGCAGGAATTATGAAGGTGAAAATGGATTTGCATGTGTGACACTGAATCAGGGAGATCGCGTATTTATCGGATCCAATCATGGAGGTGTGGCAAAAGAGTATCCTTATGATTTTACGCAGGAAGATTTTTCATATATAAGAAAGTTTGATCTGATTTATACAAATCTGAATGCCTATATAGATGATGACATAGAAGAAATTGCTTCTTTGGGTCTTCCGGTTGCATTTGATTTTTCAAATCGATGGACAGACGAATATCTGAAAAAAATTTGTCCGCATATTAAAGTGGCGATGCTTTCCTGTGCACATTTAAGTGATAAAGAACGCGAAAGGGAAATGAATAAAGTAAAAGAGCTTGGAGTCCCATTTGTTCTGGGAACAATAGGAGAAGCTGGCTCATACATTTTATACCATGGTGAAATGATGTATGAAAAAGCTGTAAAGGCAGAAAGCATTATGGATACTATGGGTGCAGGAGACTCTTATTTCGCGACATTTTTGACATATATTTTACGGCATAAAGAACCGGAATTTTTTAAAGAAGAAAGTAAAGATGATGGGAATGTTAAAGAACTTTTAAAGAAAGCCATGCAGGCTGGAGCAGAATTCGCTTCAAAGATTTGCGGTGTCGAAGGAGCGTTTGGGTATGGAACGCCAATTGCAGGAAGAATAATTGATAATAGAAATAATTAAAAGGGTTTAAGGAGGAACAGTATATGGATATAAAGCCGACAAGTTACAGATATGATGGAGAAGGAATAGAATGTGCATATCGGAATGAAAAATGGGTTGTTTGTATTAAAAATTGGAAACCGAATAATGACATTGATGGGTTAGAGCATTTAGAGATACATCATACGACAGATGAACAATTCATTTTGATTTCTGGAAAATGTATTATTATTACAGCGGACAGAATAGATGGAAAGTTTAATATTGAATTAACTCCGGTGGAGAAAGGAACTTTATACAATGTACCGAAAGAGCGTTGGTTTTTTACTATTGTAGAAAAGGATACCAAAATGATGTATGTGCAGGATGCCGGATGTAGTATGGATAATAGTGAGTATTGTAAACTGAGCCAGGAAGAAATTTCATATATTCAGAAATTAGCGAGACCGATGCTTGCAGAATAATATAACAACAATGTATTAAAAATATTTATGGGAGGATTATCAATGAAGCCAACAGAAATCAAGAATGTAATTACAGAAATTTTAGAAAGCAGAAAAGAAGAAGGCGGTATTAAAGCATTATATTTTGTGGGATGTGGTGGCTCTAATGGAGCACTTTATCCAGCGAAAACATTTATGGAAAGAGAATGTGCAAATATTAAGTCAGCACTAATTAATAGTAATGAATTTGTATATAGTACTCCGAAGGATTTGGGAAAAAATGTAATCGTGTGTTTATCGTGCCATAAGGGAAATACACCGGAAACAATTAATGCAGCGAAGCTGGCAAAGGAAAAAGGTGCAGCTGTAATTATTCTGACATGGAAAGAGGAATCAGAGATTACCCCATTTGGTGATTATATTATCAATTATACTTTTGGGGATAATAAGGATATTGCTGGTGAAAAAATTATCTGTGCACTTCTGGTGGCAGTGGAACTGTTGAATCAGACAGAAGGGTATGAGCATTATGAAGAATTTATGGATGGTGTTGGACGTATTGATGGTATTGTGAAACATGCATGTAAGCATGTGGAAAAACGGGCTGAACTGTTTGCCAAGGAATATAAAGATGATAAAATTATTTATACTATGGCAAGCGGAGCGGGTTATGGTGCAGCATATATGCAAAGTATATGTATTTTTATGGAAATGCAGTGGATTCATTCTTCCAGTATTCACAGTGGGGAATTTTTCCATGGACCTTTCGAAATTACAGATAAAGAAGTACCATTTGTGCTTCAGGTTTCTGAGGGAACCAATCGACCGTTGGATGAACGTGCATTGAAGTTTTTGAAGACTTATGCAAAACGGATTGAAGTAATTGATGCAAAGGATTTAGGGCTGTCTACAATTGATGCATCAGTCGTAGACTATTTTAACCATTCCTTATTCACAAATGTATATCCGGTTTATAATAAGGCTTTGGCTGAGGAGAGACAGCATCCACTGACAACACGACGCTATATGTGGAAGGTAGAGTATTAAAAAACTTAAAAAATGATGTAAACATACAGCATGTCAGATTTTGATGGAAAATTTGAAGTACATTACAAGGAAAGCCTGGAAATGATAATGATTTCCGGGCTTTCTGAGCTTTGACACATGACCTGAGGAAGAAGGAACGGAATTGAAAAAAACAATAGGTATTATTGGTGGCATGGGACCGATGGCTACCTGCGATTTAATGAAAAAGATTTTTGAAGTGTCAGATGCAGACTGCGATCAGAACTATGTGCATGTTTGTGTTGATTGTAACACGAATATTCCGGATAGAACGAAAGCTATTCTTGAAAATGGAGAGGATCCTATACCAGAGATGGTAAAAAGTGCAGTAAGTCTGCAAAATATGGGAGCAGATTTATTGATGATACCTTGTAACACAGCACATTTTTTTTATGACCGGTTAAAAATATTTACTGATATCCCGATATTGCATATGCCCCGCGAGACAGTAAAAGCTTTAAAAGAGCAGAATATATCATGTGCAGCCGTATTGGCTACGGATGGCGTGATAAAGAGTGGGGTTTATGAGAAAGAGCTTCGGGCACAGGGAATCAAAACGATTTATCCGGATGCAGAGCAGCAACAGAAAATTATGGCAGTAATCTATCAGTGTATTAAAGCTGGAAAAAAGGATGTAGAAAAGTACGGACTTGACGATATTTTAAAATCCTTGATTAAACAGGGTGCGCAAAGTGTGATTCTGGGATGTACTGAATTACCAATTGCTTTTTCCTTGGCAGGAATCAGAGAAAATATAGTTGACCCGACGGAGATTGCAGCAAGAGCTGCATTAAAATTTCTGCAATTACCAATACATGCATTATAAAGCAGCTGTATTTTTATGAAAATAAATGATACCGAAAAAGGACTGGATTTCTATTAAAACCTGCTTCAGGACTTCATTCAAACTCCCTTCAAAAAGTCGCAACAAACATTGACAATCCGTGGGTTTGAGGACTATACTAATATATAAATTATAAATACCAGACAGGTTATTACAGAAAGAGAAAGGGAGGTATATGATAACAGGGAATTATCATATATTTTCAGAGCCTTTTTGAATATTTCTGAGGGGGAAACAGATGATTCAAAAATATTATAACAGTATTCTGGAACAGGTTTTTGCACAGATTGGAAAGAAAGAACACAACATTGTTCTGGCAAAATACAGTAATGATTTTTCATTAAAGCAGCTGGAAATATCAGAGCAGATAACAAATAATAAAAAGGTTCATTTTGCAGCCCACGAATTCCGGGCAGAGAAATTATCGGGAGCATATGAGCCGTTTCTGGATTTGATTTTTGAACTTTTCGACCAGCAGAAGGAGATGACATTTGATGAATTTCTGGACAAGTGTAATGTCTATTCCCTGCAGCGTCCGATTATTGCAGCATACCGGGAGACCGGAAAATGTATCCGGAAAGAGAGTTTATTGTATACAGAAGTTGACTATGAGCGGGAGCGGATGCATGATGCTATTGTGGCAATGCTTGTTGAAGTTTCTAAGATACAGCCGTTTATGCTTTGGATTAACCGTGTGCAGTTTGCCGGAATGGGAACCATAGAAATAGTCTATGAACTGTTAAAGGCAGAGCATACAGAGAATATCGGAATCGTTCTCGGCATGAATGAGCAGCAGCGGCTGCCGGAATATATGCTGCCGGGCTGGGAAAGCGTAACGGAGGAATTGGACAATAATGTTGCAATATTCCGCATTGGAAATGCCGGAGAATCCCAGGAACAAAGAGATGAGATTATTACAGCAGAAAGTATTGAAGAAGATATCAGAACATTACAGAATCTTGTTTTTTTCATGGATTTTGAACAGGCATTGTTTTATCTGGAGAAAGTAGACCGCAGAATCAGATTTGAAAATTTTACCGTATCGGATGAAGTGAAATACGAACTCTGGCAGTTCTATGCATATGTATCGGTATATATGAGGGATTTGCCAAAAGCACTGGAAATAAGTGAGGGTATCTTACAGCTTGCAGGGAAGAAAAAGAACCGCAGGATGCGCTTTCATGCATATTATATCCGCTCTGTAATTTATATGTATCAGTCAAAATTGCAGGAAGCCACTGAATGTGCAGGTGTTGCAAAAAGTATTGCAATAGAAGGTGGCATGGAGCGCGGTCAGTTTGAAGCAGAGCTGGTAGAAATACAGGCGAAGATGGCAGGCTGGAATAATATTTTCTTCTGTGCACAGAACGTGGAAGTCAGCGATGCCATGATTGAAAAATTAATGAAATATAATTACCGGAATCATCTGGCGTACATTTATGTATATGCCTATGACAATAAGCCGGAGATTGTAGCAAAGGCATATTATTCCGAATCCCAGCTTATTTATTTCAGTAAGGGAATCAGACTGGCAACAGAAATTGGCAATACACAGCTTATTTACAATGCATACCAGAAGAATATTATGCTGGCGTCTACCAACGGTATGTATCCGATTTCATTGCTGTATTCGGTAAGAACTTTCGAAGCACTGGACAACAAACGTTCTGTGGAAAGTGGACGTATTTTCTCGGGAATCGGTTATACCTTAACGGCATTAAGACAGAATGATCTTGCAAAGCGTTATTTTCAGAAAGCAGTAGAAATTTTATATAATCTGGAATTGCCGGAGGATATTGCGGAAGTATATTACAATATGGCAATTAACTGTATTGCAGCAGAAGAATTCAAGGAAGCCAACGAATATCTGATGCGCTGCATGAAGATCATTGAACGTCTGCATTTGAATAGTCTGAGGGTCTGCAATTTAAGCAAATTGTATGGACTCTTAGCATTGTGCAATCAGAAGATTGGCAACCGTTTCAACTGTGAACAGTACCTCAATAACTGCAAACAGTTCTTAAATTACATAATTGAAAAAGAAAAGCTTCAGAATGATCTGGGAATCATCCACGATTATGCACGTTGTGATGATGATATGTTCCTTTATCATTTCACACGGGCATTACTTGAAGTGGATTCCGGTAATGATTCGTCTGCATTTGAAGATTTTAATTGTGCAGAGACACATCTGGTGCGGACTGAGGGGAACCAGTTCTTCTGTTATCAGCTGTTCCGTAAGGACAGGATCCGCTTTTATGGGCAGACAGGAAGAATGGAACTTAAGAGCAATGAAGAGGCAATCTTAAAACAATATCTTGAGGATAATACCCATTCTCTTACAGATGAAGAAATTAAGGTATTAGAGCCATTGGAACAGTATTTATTAGAAGAACCTCTTCATGTGATATCTACCCTGGAGATGGAAATGCAGCTGAAGCAGGAAAGCATTAACCGTGCTTACAAGCAGGAACGACGTCAGATGGATTTTCTGTCGACATGGCAGAAGACCATTGATGTGACGGATGTTTCGGCAGAAGTAATGGTAGAGAATGTGATGCGGACATTCCTGTATCACTTTAATTTGGACCGGGCATTATATATACAGTATCATGGAAGAAAACCAAAGGTACTTTATGATAATACAGAAGCCAGCCTTTCTATGAAGGAGCAGAAGTATTTAAAGGAAGTGTTCGAAAAGACACAGAGAGGGTTTGTTGTATCGAAAATCAGCAGTAACTATTCGGAACATCTGAATGTGGTCAAACTGTTTGATGAAGATAATGTATGCTCCCTTGTTGCCATTCCATTCTTTGACAATGGAAAAGTAACAAGCATTATGATAGCATATATTCTGATGAAGGATAACTGGCATTCCTCTGTCAGCCGGTATATGTTAGATGAGAGTGATATGCGGATTTATGAGCTTTTGTTCCGGGAGGTACAGTATGCACTGAATCGTCTCTATGCATATGAGAAGCTCTATGAAATGAATGCTGCATTGTATAAATCTGCAGTAACCGATCAGCTGACAGGAATTCTCAACAGGAAGGGATTCTATCAGAACATCGGGGAAATTATCCAGAAGATTAAAAAGGGCCGCATGAAGCATGAGTTTGGTATTATGTTTATCGATCTGGATAATTTCAAAGGATATAATGATACCTTTGGACATGATGTGGGAGATTTGCTGCTTAAGTCCATGGCAAATATCTTCAGCAGGGTCTGCAGGGACAAGGGCTTTGTGACACGTTTCGGTGGTGATGAATTTATTATTTTCCTCTACACCGGAGAAAAAAAGACCTTAGAGGATACCGCAAAGGCTATCTATAAAGAGATTAAGAAACAGGATGGGTTCAGGGAACTGATTGCAAAAGAAATCGGACAGCCGGTTGAGATTGATGATAAGAAATTACTTTCCTGCTCTATTGGTATTATTTCTTCCAATCAGGTAAAGAAGGCAGAAGACATTGATGAAATGATTAAAGTGGCAGATGATCTTCTGTATGCAGTAAAAGCAGAATCCAAAGGAACGTATAAGTTCTTTGAAGAACAGGAACAGAAGTAAGGCAAAGGAAACGGGAAAACGTATGGTAATGAAGCTTCCAGAGCATGTTAAGTTTATAATTGAGAAGCTGCAGGAAGCAGGCTTTGAAGGATATGCAGTAGGAGGGTGTGTCAGAGACACCCTCCTTCAACGTGTGCCTCAGGACTGGGATATCACCACTTCTGCTTATCCGGAAGACGTAAAAGAAATTTTTGGGCGCACCATCGATACCGGAATTGAGCATGGAACGGTAACGGTAATGCTGGATAAAAAAGGGTATGAGGTGACAACTTACCGGATTGATGGCGAATATGAGGATGCCAGACATCCGAAGAAAGTAACCTATACAGATAATCTTTTAGAGGATTTAAAACGCAGGGATTTTACCATTAATGCCATGGCATATAATGAACAGCGGGGACTGGTGGATGCTTTTGACGGAGCAGGAGATTTAAAGCGTGGCATCATCCGCTGTGTAGGAGAACCAAAGGAGAGATTTGGGGAAGATGCTTTAAGGATGCTTCGGGCAGTGCGTTTTGCGGCACAGCTGGGCTTTGATATAGAAGAAGAGACAGCAGAAGCGATTCAGGAGCTTGCACCGATGTTAAAAAAGGTCAGTGCAGAGCGTATTCAGGTAGAACTGGTTAAGCTTCTTACCTCAGTTCATCCGGAGGAGATGCATACCGTATATGCCACAGGAATTGCGGATGTGGTACTGCCGGAATTTTCGGTGATGATGCGTACACCACAGAATAATCCCCATCACTGTTATACAGTAGGAGAGCATACCATTGAAGTGTTAAAAGGTGTGGAAGCAGACAAGGTGCTACGGCTTGCAGCATTATTTCATGATGTGGCAAAGCCCGACTGCCGCAGTACAGATGAAGATGGAATTGACCATTTCTACGAGCATCCGCAGGTGGGAGCAAAGAAGACGAAGACAATTTTACGCAGATTAAAATTCGACAATGCAACCATTGATATGGTCTGCCGGCTGGTGGCAATTCACGATATTAACCCGGCACTGACACCGGAGTCCGTACGAAAGGCAATACAGAAGGCAGGATTAGAGTGCTATCCGGTTATATTTGAACTGAAGAAAGCAGATATTTTAGCCCAGAGTGATTATCAGAGGAAAGAAAAGCTTGAAGCATTGGACGGATATCATAAGATTTATGATAAAATAATCGAAGATGCAGACTGTCTGACACTAAAAGACCTTGCACTTAACGGACGGGACTTAATAGAACTTGGTGTGAAGCCCGGTCCGCAGATAGGGAACATTTTGGCAAAGCTTTTAGACGTGGTAATTGAAGAACCGGAAAAGAATACAAAAGAATATCTGACAGGTTATACTTTAAAGAACCTCTTCATATGATAGAAAGACGCATAAAGATTTGTGCGAATTCGTCGTATGGAGGGGTTTTTGTGTATAATTTATCGAGCCAGTTGTTAGAACAGTATCCGTTTGAGGTAACCGCCATCCAGAAAGGAAGGGGAACCTATATCTGCACGACATCAGAGGGCAGAAAAATAATAATAGGATCTTTTCGCGGGTCAAAAGGCAGAGCGGAAGCTTTAGAACATGTTTTGCTCCGTCTGAAAGAAAATGGAATAGAAGCAGATGAAATCATACATACCAGGGAAGGAGAAATTTTAGCCCAGGAGGTGGATGAAACATGGTACTATGCCAGAAAATATATGGAGGGCAGGGAGTGTGAGACCAGGAGCCGTGATGATGTACTTGCTGCGGTAGAAGAACTGGCAAAGCTGCATCTTGTCCTGCAGAAGGTGGAGGATGAAAATTTAAAAATTGGCGGACAGGATTATGCCATGGAGGTATTCCGGCACAACCGGGAGCTTAAAAAGGTGCGTAATTATATTCATGGAAAGCATAAAAAGAATGAATTTGAAATGATATTTATGCGCAATTATGAGATTTTCTTAAAACAGGCACTGGACGTGGAACATCGGCTGATGAAACCAAATCCGGGTGAAACGCAGGGGCAGAGCGGAAAGCAGAGCCGGGAAGCAGCAATGTATGGAATCTGCCATGGAGACTTTAACCAACATAATGTATTATTTACCCATGGTAAAATTATAATTACAAATTTTGAACAGGCACATTATGATGTGCTGGTAGGGGATCTGGCGCATTTCTTACGGAAACTGATGGAAAAACATAATTTTAATATCGGGCTGGCAACGGATATGCTGGCAGCTTACGAAAAAAGACGAAAATTATTACCAGAGGAATGGGAGCAGCTTTATGTAAGGATGGCATACCCACAGAAGTTCTGGAAAGTGGCAAATCACTACTTTAATGCCAATAAGGCGTGGGTGTCCGGCAGAGACATTGAGAAGTTGAACCGGGTTATCGAACAGGAAGAAATCCGCCAGCAGTTTTTAAGAATGTTATTTTATTTTGTGGAATAATCATGTATAATCATGTACAGGCAATTGCCGGAGAAAAAGAGCATACAGGAGAAAAAGAGGTGCGAAATGAAGCAATCAGGGAAGCACTGGCTGTTGGCTTTGGTTATTTTCACAGTATTTGTGGCCTTGAGCGGCTGTGGAAAGAAAGACGATGGGCCTGTCAGCATGAAAGGCTATGCATCAGGTGTTGAGGCAGCAACGGAGGAAGAGACACAGGCAGAGGAAAGCAGCCTGTATACGGTAAGTGGTGTTGATACAACACTTTCAACAATGACATTTCTGAATATTGACACGGGACGTTATGAACAGTATTCTTATACAGACGGGACAATTTTTAAAGACAGACATGGTAGTCTGATTTCGGCAGCATCCATGGTACCGGGAAAAGTGGTTACTTTAACACTACGGGACAAAGACCTGATATTAGAAAAGGTGGAGCAGTCGGCAGATGCATGGGAGATGGACGATATCGGAAAATTTTCCTATAATGAAGAAGATAAGATATTTACCATCGGAGACACAAAGTATTCTTATGATGAAGAATTACAAGTGTTTTCCGGAGATGCAGCCATAGAATTGTCCGCAGTTACCGGACAGGACACCTTAAGAATACAGGGAATTGACCGGAAAGTGCTGTCAGTGTCCGTTACAACAGGACATGGAGTCATCCAGCTTGTAAATACACAGGCATTAGAGGGCGGCTGGTTAAGCCTGAATCATAAGAATTATTATAAGATCACGGAGAATATGCAGTTAGAGGTGCCGGAAGGAACCTATGAATTAACCGTTGCCGGCAATGGCTACGGCGGTTCCACAGAGGTAGCTGTAACAAGAAATGAGCAGATTTCCGTGGATGTAGATTCCATAAAGGGTGAGGATCCGAAATATTGTACTTTAACCTTTGCGGTTGATGTTGCAGGCGCTTTGATGTATATTGATGGTAGTCAGGTTGATTATACACAGCCATTACAGCTGCAGTATGGCATTCATTCCATACAGATTACTGCAGATGGATATGACACCTGGTCGAAGCGGCTATATGTAAATTCACCGGAAGCACAGATAGAAATTGCGTTGTCAGGTGATGATACGGGCAGTACAGAGACAGAATCGACGGAAACTGCCGGAAATGAAGAGAATACAACCGTGGAGCATAAGCATTCCGACAGTACATCGAATTCCAGTGGAACTAACAGCTCCAGTGGAAGTTCATCCAGTGACTCTGATGCATATAGGAAGGCATTGAGTGAAATTATTGATACATTAACCAGTAACAATAATTCTTCGACAAGTACATTAAATCAGGTAGTTAACAGTCTTACGAATTAGTGGGAGAAATGAAAGGGCGAGACATCCGAAGGAGGCTGCCACTGGCAGGTTCTTTTGGTAAACAACATAAATGAAAAGCAGGAGGAAATCAGGAATGGGTTACAAGGAAACTTACGAAGCATGGCTTGAGGGAGCGTATTTTGATGAGGCAACCAAGGCTGAACTTCAGGCAATCAAAGACAATGACAAGGAAATTGAGGATCGTTTCTATAAAGATCTTGAGTTTGGTACAGCAGGATTACGTGGGGTGATCGGTGCCGGTACCAACCGTATGAACATCTATACTGTCCGCAAAGCAACACAGGGTCTTGCAAATTATATTTTAAAAGTAAATGCACAGGATAAGGGTGTGGCAATTGCCTTCGATTCCAGACATATGTCACCGGAATTTGCAGATGAATCTGCACTTTGCCTTGCAGCAAACGGAATCAAAGCATATGTATTTGAGTCATTAAGACCAACACCGGAATTATCTTATGCAGTCCGTAAATTAGGATGCACTGCCGGAATTAATATTACAGCAAGCCACAACCCGCCAGAATACAATGGATACAAGGTATACTGGGAGGACGGTGCACAGATTACACCACCTCATGATACCGGAATTATGGATGAAGTAAAGAAAGTAACTGATTACAGCACCGTTAAGACCATGTCCTTAGAGGATGCCAGGGCAGCAGGTCTTTATGAGACTATCGGCGCGGCAATCGATGATGCTTATATTGCAGAGCTTAAGAAGCTTGTGGTACATCAGGATGCCATTGATGCAGTAGGCAAAGACCTTAAGATTGTATACACACCATTACATGGAACAGGAAATATCCCGGTCCGCCGTGTGTTAAAAGAGCTTGGCTTTGAAAATGTATATGTTGTTCCGGAACAGGAGCTTCCGGATGGAGATTTCCCAACCGTAAGTTATCCGAACCCGGAGGCAGAGGAAGCATTTGCATTGGGACTTGCACTGGGCAGGAAAGTAGATGCAGACTTAATCCTTGCAACTGACCCGGATGCAGACCGTCTTGGTGTATATGTAAAGGATTCTAAGACGGGAGAATATCATTCCTTAACCGGAAATATGTCCGGCTGCCTGATTGGTGATTATATTATCGGACAGAAGAAAGCAATCAACGGCTCCCTGCCGGCAGATGGTGCATTTATCAAATCCATCGTATCTACCAATATGGCAGATGCCATTGCAGAATACTATGGCATTCAGTTAATCGAAGTATTAACCGGATTCAAGTTTATCGGTGGCAAAATCTTAGAGTTCGAAAAGACCGGAAAAGGAACCTACCTCTTTGGTATGGAAGAAAGCTACGGCTGCCTGACCGGAACCTATGCAAGAGATAAGGATGCAGTGGTAGCATCTATGGCGTTATGTGAGGCTGCTGCATATTACAAGACCAAGAATATGACTCTTTGGGATGCAATGCTTGCCATGTATGAAAAATATGGATACTATAAAGACCATGTTGAGTCTATTACATTAAAGGGAATCGAGGGTCTGGCTAAGATTCAGGAAATCATGGATACACTGCGCAGCGAAACTTTAACTGAAATCGGTGGCTATAAAGTTGAAAAAGTACGTGATTACAAGAAGGATACCATTACAGACCTTGCAACCGGAGCAGTAACAGCAACAGGACTTCCAAGCTCTAATGTACTTTACTATGAATTAAACGATGCTGCGTGGTTCTGTGTAAGACCATCCGGTACCGAGCCGAAAGTAAAATTCTACATTGGTGTGAAGGGTTCATCTATGGAAGAAGCAGAGCAGAAATATGAAGTCCTTGGAAAAGCAGTTTTGGACAAAATCAATAAAATGTTATAGACCAAATTGTATGCCTTAATTTACCGTATTTTCCTTGACAAATAAAGGAAAAACAAGTATAAATATATTCGTAGGTAATCTTGGAGAGTGTAGACCTCAAGAAGAATTATAAAATCCAGAGGAGGAATTTTAACATGAACAAAGCAGAATTAGTATCAGCTATGGCTGAAAAAACAGCTTTATCTAAAAAAGATGCAGAGGCAGCTTTAAAAGCTTTCACTGATATCGTAGCTGAAGAATTAAAAAAAGGTGAGAAAATCCAGTTAGTTGGATTTGGTACTTTCGAAGTATCTGAAAGAGCTGAAAGAACAGGAAGAAACCCACAGAGCGGTAAAGAGATGGTTATTCCAGCTTCTAAAGCACCTAAGTTCAAAGCAGGAAAAGCTTTAAAAGATTTAATCAATAAATAAGTTGATAAAATGATTCTGATTAGAGGTGTAACGAAAGTAGAAAACTGCTTTTGCTACACCTTTTTTTATTGAAATTCGAAGTAGAAAAGAATTTTCTATCATTCTATATGCATGAAGACACAGAAACGGAAACTGTTTTTGTGAAACCAGAATGCTGTAATTGCAGCCCTGATTTTTCCTTTTGTTAATTGAGTCTGTCTTTCCAATGTTTGACAAAATGCGGTGGGTGTTCGCCTGTATGCGGATACATGAACGAGACGGTTAGGGTGGCTTGCATTCTGCATAGCAACCGGCAACGCTGACACAGGGAGGTGTCAGCGAGGTGCAATTGGAGCATGGATGCGACTTTGCGCCGGTTGCCAGAATAACCATTTTCTTTAAGCAGAATGCTTAGCCACCCTTGCTGGCGAGTGGTCGTATCCGCAGCAGACGGACAACCGCCGCATTCCGTCAAAGCAAGCGGAAAGCCAGCCTTATATCAAGGAAAAATCAGGACAGAAATTACAACGCATTCTGATTAGATACAAAAGCCAGTTTCCGTTTCTTTACTTCATGGAACATAGAAGGATGGACAATGCTACTTCGAATTTCAAAAAGAAAGAAGGTAAGCAAATGAGATTAGACAAATATTTAAAGGTAACCCGCCTGATTAAACGCAGAACCGTTGCCAACGAAGCCTGTGATGCCGGACGTGTCACCGTAAATGGCAAACCGGCGAAAGCATCCGTCAATGTAAAAGCAGGTGACATCATCGAAATCATGTTTGGACAGAAGACGGTGAAAGTAGAAGTGGTTGCAATCGCAGATACCACCAAGAAAGAAGAGGCAGGAGAATTATTCCGCTATCTGTAAAAGAGTAAAAACGCATAAAAAGAGAAACAGTCTCATATATTTTGGAAAGGACTAACTTTCGGGTAAAGGAGTATGAGACTGAATGGAAGAATTGAAAACAGCAAAAGCACATAAAGTATTGTTGGCAAACCGGAAAAGTGCAAACTTCAGCGGAGTGCTGGATGTGCTTTCTTTTGATGTAAATGAGATTTTACTGGAAACAGAACAGGGAATGCTTCTGATAAAGGGAAATGACCTTCATGTAAACCGCCTGTCCTTAGAACAGGGGGAAGTGGATGTCACAGGGAAAATTGATGGCTTAACCTATTCGGATGTGGAAACCTATCACAAAGGTGGCGGAGAATCCTTCTTAGGCAGGTTGTTTAAATGATAGAAATCAGCCCGGAAATTTCCGGTGAAGCCTTAAGGTTCCTCCGGTTCATGCTGGTGGGATTTCTGTTAATCTTAGCCTTTGACCTGCTTCGGATTCTGCGCAGGCTGATCCCCCATAGAACAGGGATGGTTGCAGTGGAGGATATGCTGTACTGCATCGGCAGTGCCATATTTATATTTATTATGCTCTGCCGGGAAAATGACGGAGCAATCCGGGGCTTTTGCATGCTGGGCATGAGCGTTGGGATGCTGTTATGCAATTATGCCATCAGTCCATGGCTGGTGAAGGGAATCGTAAAAGTATTTAAGAAACTGTATCAGGTAGTGGGGAAACCATTGCGGGCAGTATTTCGCATGGTGGCAGTACCCTTACGTTTCCTGAAAGGGAAAATCAGAAGATTATTACGAAAATTACAAAAAACGTTGAAAAAAATCCGTAAAACCATTAAAATGGTATTATGTAAACTATAGATGAGGAAATGAGTATGACAAATAGTCGAAGAAAAAGAAAACAGAAACGAAACGGAAGAATCTGTATCTCTTTGATTGCGATAATGTTCTTGGTGATTATGTCAGTTCAAATTGTTAAGCTCTACCAGAAGGAGCAGGAGTATACTGCCAGAGAGAAGGCACTGACGGAATCTTTAGAAGATGAAACAGAACGTCAGAATCAGCTGGATAATTACGAAGAATATACCAAGAGTCAGGAATATATTGAAGACCAGGCAAAGAGCAAGCTGGGACTGACCCATGAAAATGAGATTATCTTCAAGGAAGACAAGAAGTAGAACAGCTTCGAAAACATAAAGACCATAGAAAAACTTAAAATAGACAAACCATTCCGCTTTTTGCCGAAAACTTTTTTGAAATGAGACAACGGTTTGACAAAGATTTCGGACAAACATTTCTATAATAGCTTCTGCTGTCACAAATGACAGGAGAAGGAGGAACAATGGAAATGAAGAAATTGAGAACGAAACAGGCGGTAATATGTTTTATAGGGGTAGCAGTGTGTAAATTTGGATTTGCAGGCTGCTACCCTTTTATCCCGGCATATTTTGCGGCAGCTTACCTGGAACGGGGCGGACGGCTGCTGCTGGGAATCGGAATGTTTCTTGGAATGGCATTTATGCTGCCACTGACACTGATGACAAAATATGTAATGACACTGCTGGTAACCATAGTAATCATCAAGCTGGCAGAATGGGTAAATAAAGGCTGTTATACCTGGATAGCTGCCTTTGGCGCAGGCTGTTCGGCAACCTTATTATCCATATTTGGAGAAATGTTAAACGTAAGAGACGGAATGCGGACGGAAATGGCGGTCTTAGAAGGAGTCTTTATATTTGCGGCCACCATGGTGTTAAGCCGTATCATACATAGCTTTCTGGAATTTACATTTGTGAATCAGCCAATACCGGAGATAAAGAGTAATGAAGAAGAAAAACTACTGACCTATGCAAAGTCCTTTCAAAGCCTTTCAGATATATTCGGGCGGATGAATGTGGAACATACCAGTTTCTCGGCAGAGGAAATGGGCAGGATGCAAAATGAGATAACCGGGAAAATGTGTGTTTCCTGCGACCAGTGTGCTCTTTGCTGGGAAAAGGATGACAGCCCCATGTACGGCTATTTGTCGTCACTGCTGCAATCTATCCGGGAGGCGGGAAAGACAAACCGCGATATTGAAAAGAAAATGGAAGAATATTGCCCCTATATGAAGGAAATGACGGCGGAGGCTCTTCGGATATTTGAAAAAGCTTCTTTAAATATGGCGTGGTACAACCGGCTGGTAGAAAACCGTGAGGTCATAGCCGAGCAGCTGGATGCCATGGCATATATCATGGAGGATTGTGCAAAGAAGCAGAAAAATATTACAGAAGAGTGCCGGTCAAATCTGCAGGACATAGCTTATCGGGCAAGGGAGCGGGGCATAAAAGTGATTGATGAACAGCTCTGGGAAAAGGAAAACGGCCGCTGGCAGCTTATGATGAAAGTCATGGTAAAAGATGGCTGTGTCACTACGAGAGAACTGACAAAGGCAGTAGCCGGAGCACTGAACCGGCGCATGATTCCGGAGAAGGATACCAAGACGCTGATTGGAAAAGGCGTCAACCTCTATACCTATGAAGAAGAGCCGCGGTTTCAGGCAATTTATGGCGTAGCCCGGATGGTAAAGGATGGAGCAGCCGTTTCCGGGGATAACTTTTCCTTTTTGGAGCCGGAAAGTGGAAAAATGGTCATGTGCTTATCGGATGGCATGGGTTCTGGAAGTCTTGCCTGCAAGGAAAGTGAAATGGTCATTGAACTGGTGGAAAAATTTCTGGAGGCGGGCTTTGATGTGGAAACGGCAGCCCGCATGATGAATTCTGCCATGGTGATGAAAGGGCAGGAGGATTTATTTTCCACGGTGGATATCAGTGAACTGGATTTATATGACGGAACCTGCCGTTTTTATAAAATCGGAGCGGCGGCAACCTTTATCCGGAGAAATGGCATAGTGGAATGTCTTATTTCCACCAGTCTTCCGGTGGGCGTGTCTTATAAACTGGATATGGAAAAAAGCGAAAAGGACTTATATAACGGAGATTTCCTTGTCATGGTATCAGATGGTGTGCTAGAATATTTACATGTGCCGAATCCGGAAGAAACCATGCAGGAAATCATAGAAAGCATTGAGACTAATAATGCAACAATTCTTGCAAAGCGCATTTTAGAGCGGGTGTTACTTTTTACCGGAGGAAAGGCGGCAGACGATATGACGGTGCTTGCTACCGCAATTTGGGAGAAATAATATGATTCCTGGTGTAGAATCTTTTCTGGAACAATATCATATGATTGAGCAGTCGGATGTAGTGGTTGCCGGAGTGTCCGGTGGCGCAGATTCCGTATGCCTGCTGCTGCATCTGCTGGAATTGAAAGAAAAACTTTCCTTTACGCTGGCAGCAGTCCATGTGCAGCATGGCATTCGGGGCGAAGAAAGCCTTCAGGATGCAGCATTTGTGGAGGAACTTTGCAGGCGGTATCAGGTGCAGCTATTCCGCTATGATTATGATGTGCCGGAATATGCAAAGCAGCATGGATATTCGGAAGAAGAGGCGGGAAGAAATTTACGATACGAAAGTTTTCATAAAGCGTTAGAAGAATTGGGTGCGCCGGAAGGGAAAATTGCAGTTGCCCATAACCGTAATGATCTGGCAGAGACTATGCTCTGGAATATGATCCGGGGCAGCGGCATGCGTGGCATGGCTGGAATTCCGCCGGTGAGAGATGGCATCATCCGTCCGCTTCTTCATACGGCAAGGGTGGAAATCGAAAATTATTTAAAAGAAAAAGGTGAAAGCTACTGTACAGATGCTACCAATGCATCTTTGGATTATACCAGAAACCGGATTCGTAATCAGGTACTTCCGGTGTTGGAGAAACTGAATGCCGGAGTTTATGCCCATATGGAACAGCTGGGGGATGACATCCGGAAGACACAGGAATATCTGTCTGCTGTAATAGAAGAAAAAAGGGCACAATATGTAGAAAGAGATTTCCAAAAGACGCAGGCTTTCCTGATATCGGAGGAGCTTTTAAAAGAACCGGAAATCCTGTATACAAGCATTATAAAGGAGTGTATCTGTGAGACGGCCGCAAGCAGTAAAGATATTACAAGAACCCATGTAGAACTGGTACAGAAACTTTTTGCCATGCAGACGGGAAGAAGCGTGAACCTGCCTTATCAGGTGGTGGCAGAGCGGACTTATGGCGGTGTGCGTCTGCAAAAGTGTGAAAAACAACCGGAGCATAAAATTACAGAACCGGTAGGAATGCTTTCCGGTCAGTCTTCCAGTCAGCCGGTCGGACGACAAAGCGGTCAACCAGCCGGTTGTTGTGGGATTTCAATAGAAGAACATCCGGATTTTACCTGTCGGATTTATAAACGGGAAGAGTTACCGGAAGGAATTTCTAAAAAAAAGTATACGAAATGGCTGGATTATGATAAAATAAAAAATAGTCTTTTGATTCGGAACAGACGGCCGGGCGATTATTTTGTGCTGGATGAGACGGGCAGAACACAGAAGCTGAAGCAGTATTTTGTAAATGAGAAAATTTTAAAAGAGCAGCGGGACACTATTCCGTTGGTGGCAGACGGTGCTCATATCCTGTGGATTGTGGGATACCGGATCAGTGCATATTACAAAGTAAGCAGTACGACGAAGACGATTTTGGAAATACAATATTATGGAGGAAGAGAAGACAATGAGTGAGCAGATTCGTGTATTACTCTCAGAGGAAGAACTTGATCGTAAAATTGCTGAATTAGGAGAAAGAATTAGCAAGGATTATGAAGGTGAAAGCGTTCATTTAATCTGCATACTGAAGGGAAGTATATTCTTTACCTGTGAACTGGCAAAGCGTATTACCGTGCCGGTAACAATTGATTTTATGTGCGTTTCCAGTTATGGCGCGTCAACCGTGTCCAGTGGAAAAATCACCATAAAGAAAGATTTGGAAGAATCTATTGAAGGTAGAAATGTAATTGTCATTGAAGACATTATTGATACAGGAAGAACACTGCGTTATCTGCTGGATGATTTATCCGCCAGAGGACCGAAGAGCTTAAAATTGTGTGCAATGTTAGATAAACCGGATCGCAGGATAACAGACGTTGCGGTAGATTATACCGGTTTTGAAATTCCGGATGAATTTGTAGTAGGATATGGTCTTGATTATGACCAGCGCTATCGCAATCTGCCATACATTGGCATTCTTGATTTGGGATAGGAAGGAGTTTGCGTGAAGAAATCATATAGAGGATGGGGCTTTTATATCAGTCTGATTGTAGTTGTGGTTTTGGTCTGGTTCTTACTGGACGGACAGCATCTGAATCAGGATGACTATAATTATGCCCAGTTTAAACAGGAACTGGCTGATGATGAGATTAAATCTGTAGAAGTGCAGCCAAACAGAGTTTATCCAACCGGAAGACTGGATATTGTCAAAACGGATAAGTCAGAAGAGACCTTATATGTGCTGGATGTCAGTGAGGCTCAATCACTGATGGATAAGGAAAAATTTACTTCTTATGTGGTGAATGATATTCCGGCAGAAAACTGGCTGATGAATTTATTGCCGCTCTTACTTGTGTTTGGAGCAATGTTTATTCTGTTTATGATTGTTATGAACAATCAGGCAGCAGGCGGTGGTGGTGGCAGCAAGATGATGAATTTTGGAAAAAGCCGGGCAAAGATGACCACCGATGAGAACCGCAATGTAACCTTTGAAAATGTGGCAGGACTGCAGGAAGAAAAAGAAGAATTAGAAGAAATCGTAGATTTCTTAAAAGAGCCGAGAAAGTATACCAGACTGGGAGCGAGAATCCCGAAGGGAGTTCTTCTGGTGGGACCTCCCGGAACCGGTAAGACTCTGCTTGCCAAGGCAGTTGCCGGAGAAGCAGGCGTTCCGTTCTTTAGTATTTCCGGTTCTGATTTCGTAGAAATGTTTGTTGGTGTCGGCGCATCCCGTGTACGTGATCTTTTTGAAGATGCCAAGAAAAATGCACCGTGTATCGTATTTATCGACGAGATTGATGCAGTGGCAAGAAGAAGAGGAACCGGTATGGGCGGCGGACATGATGAACGGGAGCAGACCTTGAACCAGCTTCTGGTAGAGATGGACGGATTTGGTGTCAACGAAGGAATTATCGTAATGGCAGCAACCAACCGTGTCGATATCTTAGACCCTGCAATTATGCGTCCGGGCAGATTTGACCGTAAGGTACATGTGGGGCGTCCGGATATTGGTGGAAGAGAAGAAATCTTAAAGGTACATGCAAAGAATAAACCCCTGGCAGAGGATGTGGATTTGAAACAGATTGCACAGACTACAGCAGGTTTTACCGGAGCAGACCTGGAGAATCTTTTAAATGAGGCGGCAATTGTTGCAGCCAAAGAAAACAGAAGTTATATTATCCAGAAAGATATTAAGGAATCCTTCTTAAAAGTAGGTGTTGGTCCGGAGAAGAAGAGCCGGATTATTACCGAGAAAGAAAAGAAGATTACCGCATATCACGAATCGGGTCATGCGATTTTATTCCATGTACTTCCAGATGTGGGACCGGTATATACCGTATCCATTATCCCAACCGGTGGTGGAGCAGCAGGCTATACGATGCCATTGCCGGAGCGTGATGAAATGTTTGATACCAAGGGAAGAATGCTGCAGCAGATAATTGTTTCCTTAGGTGGACGTGTGGCAGAAGAGTTGATTTTTGATGATATCACAACCGGAGCTTCACAGGATATCAAGCAGGCAACCGAGCTTGCTAAAGCAATGGTAACGAAATACGGATTTTCCGAAAATGTCGGACTGATTAATTATAACAATGATGATGACGAAGTGTTTATCGGAAGAGATCTTGCACATACCAGAGGCTATGGCGAGGGTGTGGCATCCAAAATTGATGAAGAAGTAAAACGCATCATTGACGAATGCTATGCCAAAGCAAGGGCAATCATTCAGGAAAATAGTGATGTACTCCATAAATCAGCAGACCTTCTTTTGGAAAAAGAAAAGATTGGAAGAGATGAATTTGAAGCATTATTCCAGAGCGGAGCTGATGTTGTAACTGAGACAACGGAGGAGTAGAAGCCAAAGAGAAGGTTTTTTCGAAAATGGGAAAAAGGTACTATACAAAGTGTACAAAAAGCATGTGCAACTTTTGTGAAGTTTGTGCACACTTTTGAATGGGAAAATGGTACTATAATTAACGTAAAAACCCCCCAATACATTATATATATAGTTTTTACTACACCCCATAGTAAAAATACCTTCTCCTTAAAAGGGCAGCCGATCGGTGGCTGTCTTTTTTTACTTTACAGGAAATTGCTTTCCTGTAAAGTAAAAAACGCTCCGCGAGGATGCGCATTGCGGCGTATAAGGTAGATGTCGCAAGCGACCGCCGCAGGCGCGAGAATGTGCCAAGGCACATTCTTTGTTACGCGAGTAATGAGGAAAAGAGCAGAAAAATGGTCAGACCAAAATAGAAGCCTAAAAAAGCCATTCTTTTGTGCAAAAAATAAGTGGTATTTTAGATATGAAATTTATGGGCTATACAGATTGAATAAAAGGAATGTGAATTTTTTTGGAAGTTTGTGCACACTTTTGAATGGGAAAATGGTACTATAATTAACGTAAAAACCCCCCAATACATTATATAATTTTTGCTACACCCCATAGTAAAAATACCTTCTCCTAAAAGGACGACCGTGCGAAAGGTCGTCTTTTTTTACTTTACAGGAAATTGCTTTCCTGTAAAGTAAAAAACGCTCCGCGAGGATGCGCACTGCGGCGTATAAGG
>NZ_JAJEQU010000012.1:0-98594 GCF_020687575.1 Roseburia sp. CLA-AA-H209 | reverse complement strand
TTTTTACTTTACAGGAAATTGCTTTCCTGTAAAGTAAAAAACCGCTCCGCGAGGATGCGCACTGAGGCGTATAAGGTAGATGTCGCAAGCGACCGCCGCAGGCGCGAGAATGTGACAAGGCACATTCTTTTTTACGCGAGTTGCTCGCAGTTACCAACGCATCCGTAAGAAGCTGCCAGTGGCAGGTTCTGTAGGTCTATTGCAGCAAATAGAGAAAAATTAGGGGTGTGACAATGACAGGAAAGATTAAAAATGAGCGAAAGAAGAAAAAACAGCAGAATATCCTGTTTCGGATTTTATTTCTGCTGGCACTGGCAGTATTTTTGTATGCGGCAGTAAGATTGATTCTGTATGGAATTACTTACTGGAAAGGAAGCCATGAATATAAGGGACTGCAGAAATATGTCAGTGAACAGCCAAAGGATGAAATCAGTACGGAAGAAAACGGAGAATTTACCGTAGATTTTTCCGGATTAAAGGAGCTGAACCCGGACTGCATCGGCTGGATCCGGTTTGAAAATATTGATATCAGCTATCCGATTATGCAGGGAGAGGATAATGAATATTATCTGAAGCATACCTTTGAGGGACAGGCTGTAACAGCGGCAAGTATTTTCATGGATGCCAACAATCATGCTGATTTTTCTGACCAGAATACCTTCATCTATGGTCATAATATGAAGGACAAGACCATGTTTGGTAAATTAAATAACTATAAGGATGAGGAATTTTATAAAGAAAATCCGTATTTTTATATTTATACACCGGATTATACCTACCGTTATGATATTTTTTCCTGTTATCTGGCAAGAGTGGATAATGAAGTGGATTTCTATACCCAGTTTGCATCCGATGAGCAGTTTCAGGAATTCTTAGATGGTGTAAAGGCACAGTCAGCGTATGATACCGGCGTAGAGGTAACACCAGAGGATAAAGTAATTACATTGATGACCTGCAACAAGGCAGGCTATGATTACCGTTTCTTGGTACATGCGGTACAGACAGAGGCGGTTCCAAACGGTGACGTGGCACCGGCAGAGGAGAATGCAGGCACAGAAAGCGAAGCGGAATAAAAGAGAAAGACTACTTTTAATGGAACAGGAGGCAGCAGAATGGATGGTATCGAGACATTAAAGCAATGGGTCATGGACTCAGATAATATTGTATTCTTTGGAGGTGCAGGTGTATCTACGGAGAGTGGCATTCCGGATTTCCGGAGTGTGGACGGACTTTATAACCAGAAATACGATTATCCGCCGGAAACCATCTTAAGCCACAGCTTTTATATGCGTAAAAAAGAAGAATTTTACCGATTCTACCGGGATAAAATGCTGTGCCTGGATGCAAAGCCTAATGCAGCACATAAGAAATTGGCAGAGCTTGAGGCAGCCGGTAAGTTAAAGGCGGTTGTGACGCAGAATATTGATGGACTGCATCAGGCGGCCGGCAGCAAAAAGGTATTAGAGCTTCATGGCAGTGTCCACCGGAACTACTGCCAGAGCTGCGGAAAGCTATTTGATGCAGAGTACATTTTAAAGAGCAGTGGAATTCCAACCTGTGATGAATGCGGCGGCAGCATCAAGCCGGATGTGGTTTTATATGAGGAAGGCTTAGACCAGCAGACCTTAGAGGATGCGGTGTATTATATCAGCCATGCAGATATGCTCATTATCGGCGGTACTTCACTGGCAGTATATCCCGCAGCAGGACTTATCGATTATTACCGGGGCAATAAGCTGGTGCTGATTAATAAGTCCACCACGCCATTGGACAACCGGGCAGACTTACTGATACAGGGCAGCATCGGAGCCGTATTGTCAGAGGTCTGAAAGAGGCAGAAGAAATTACCTAATAATATAGAAGATAATCATAGAAGAAAGGGACGACATGAATAATTATCAATACGAAGTAGGCGATATTGTAAAATTAAAAAAACAGCATCCCTGTGGAAGCCAGGAGTGGGAAATTCTTCGGGTAGGAGCGGATTTCCGGTTGAAATGCATGGGTTGTGACCATCAGATTATGATTGCCAGAAAACTGGTGGAGAAGAATACCAAAGGGCTTCGAAAAAAAAATGAAACAGAATCGTAAGAATAATAAGAAAAACACTTGCGAAACGGGTCGGATTATGCTATCATATAGGCTCGTGATATGTAAAAATTCCTTGCTTCCCGCATAGACAGGAGGCCAGAGACCAAAAGGAGGTAAATCTAGCATGAACAAATATGAATTAGCACTTGTTGTGAATGCCAAGATCGAAGACGATGTCAGAACTGCTACAGTTGAGAGAGCAAAAGAGTATATCACTCGTGCAGGTGGAACTGTAACAGAAGTAGAAGAGTGGGGTAAGAAGAAATTAGCTTACGACATTCAGAAAATGAGCGACGGCTTCTACTATTTCATCCAGTTCGAGGCAGAATCATCTGTTCCGGCAGAAGTAGAGCAGAATGTTCGTATTATGGACAACGTACTTCGTTTCTTATGCGTTAGAAAAGACGAGGCATAAATAGAAGAGAAGGAGAAAGTGGTATGAATAAAGTTATACTTATGGGACGTTTAACAAGAGACCCGGAGGTTCGTTACTCCAGCGGAGATAACCAGATGGCAATCGCAAGATATTCACTGGCTGTAGACCGCAGAGGCAGACGTGAAGGGAATGATGGGCAGACCGCTGATTTTATCAACTGTGTAGCATTTGGAAGAGCAGGAGAGTTTGCTGAGAAATATTTCCATAAAGGAATTAAGGTACTTGTAACAGGTCGTATCCAGACCGGAAGTTACACCAACAAAGACGGTCAGAAAGTATATACCACTGATGTCATAATAGAAGAGCAGGAATTTGCTGAGAGTAAATCAGCATCCGACAATGCAGGCGGTTTTGCACCGGCTGACAGACCTTCACCAAGCAGTGCAGGCGATGGATTTATGAATATCCCTGACGGAATTGATGAGGAATTACCATTTAACTAAATCAATAGGAGGTAATAGCCATGGCTTTCAATAAGACAGACAGAGATGGTGCGCCAATGAGAAGAAGAGGCGGAATGCACAGAAGAAAGAAAGTTTGTGTTTTCTGTGGAAAAGACAACACCATCGATTATAAAGATGTAAATAAGTTAAAAAGATATATCTCTGAGAGAGGAAAAATCCTTCCAAGAAGAATCACAGGAAACTGTGCAAAACATCAGAGAGCTTTGACAGTTGCTATCAAGAGAGCACGTCATATCGCAATTATGCCTTACGTTCAGGATTAATTCTGAAACCGGCAGGTACACAACGTATACAAAAGGACGATTCGAAAGAATCGTCCTTTTTTGAATGTGCGCCTAGCGGCGCACATTCAAAATACAATCGGGTTGGTCCAGGCGGTCTGTCCAAGCGTATTTTTTACTTCGATACGGACATACTGCTCCAGACCGGTCAGAGGGATTGAGACATGCTGCAGAGGAATGTTATTTTCCATCATGACGGTTCTGCTACTTCCAATATTACCGCCACAGATGAAGTTTACCCGTTCTGCATTTTCACAATCCACATAGATTTCACCATTCCGGAAGCCCCATTGTGTAATGACTGCTCCATTAGAGGAATAGTAATTTCCTTTCAGCAGATTTGCTACAATGCTTTCGTGGTCAAGTTTCTCGGATTTTACCATTACAAATCCACCAAAACTATCCTGGAAAGTTCCACCGTTATGATTGTCATCGGAGGCAAAGCAGGAGATGTCGGTTCCGTGACGAAGCATGGTATCGAAGAATACGGTATCTTCCCCTTCAGCACATTCATTGACGGTATCATAGTTGTAACATTCAATTGCCCAGATGCCCTGCAGTCCGTTTACATCTTCGATATCCACACGGGACCAGACAGGGTGATTATAGGTGGTAAAACAGCCTTTTTTCTTTAAATTATCAGATAAGGTCTGTGCAGCCGCTATTCCGTTCCATTGATTTAGATAGACGCGGATCGGATAAAGCTGGTTTGTGGTAAAAGCATCTGCATCGGCAGTTTTCTGCATTTCCTTTGTGCCAAGAATACCATGGATGTGATGGGCTTTCTTAAGACAGAAGTGGAAGTTTTTATTCCGGAATGCCATAAGTTCCTGAAAAGTCATATCACAGTAACCACGGTTTAAGGTTTCCGCATCGAAAACATCTGAAAAATCGTCGGATGTAATGAGATAGGTGCTTGCTTCAAGTCCCGGAAGAATAATAAAGTCATCACGGTCTAATTCTTCTCTGAGATCGGTATAATAATCATGTTCAGAGAGACAGAGGAAGGAATATCCATGCTCTCTGTAATAGGAAGCCGACTGCGCAGGTGTCAGACGGCCATCAGAATTTACGGTGTGGGAATGAAGGTTTCCTTTAAACCAGGAACCTTCTTCGGAAAACATTTTATCACAGGCTTTCATAGTAATTATCCTCCTTAATCTTCAAGTGGCAGACAGTTCCGTTTTTCTAAAGAAAGCCAGACCTGCTGTTCATCTTTATATAAAGCAAAACTTCTGAAAAGCGTATCTACTTTAAAAGTAATTCCATTTACATCAATATGATAGTGTAAAGTATTTCCAACAGAACGGTTATTTATGATTTTTCCGGAAAGGGTATGCATGGAGTCATTTCCTTCCGGCTTTTCCGTGGAAATCTGAATGGTTTCCGGACGGATGGCAGTCATTTTATTGTCAGGAGCGGCCATCTGGAATGCCTGTAAGAATTCCTCCGGGGATAAAACATTATAATGACCGATAAAACTTGCGGCAAAGCGGGTCTTTGGCTTTGTATACAGTTCAATCGGGCTGCTGACCTGCTCGATTCTGCCATCATTCAGAAGACAGATGCGGTCAGACATACTCATGGCTTCATCCTGGTCGTGCGTAACAAAAATCGTAGTGATGTTAAGCTCCTGCTGGATGCGCCGGATTTCAATCTGCAGATTCTTACGAAGTTTGGCATCAATTGCGCTTAAAGGCTCATCCAGAAGCAGAACCTTCGGGCGGGAAATGATTGCTCTGGCTAAAGCAACACGCTGCTGCTGACCACCGGAGAGATTACCTGGATAGGCTTTCTTCTTATCGGTCAGACCAACGATATTCAGGACATCATCTATTTTGGCTTTCTGGTCAGCCTTTGGCATTTTCTGGATTGTGAGCGGGAAAGATAAATTCTCTTCCACAGTCATATTCGGGAAAAGTGAATACTGCTGGAAAACCATACCGATATTCCGGTTCTGGGCAGGTGTTTCCGTAACATCATTTCTATCCAGAACAAAGGTGCCTTTGTCAATGGTCTCAAGACCGGACAGACAGCGGAGCAGAGTGGATTTTCCACATCCGGAAGGACCAAGTAAACTTACAAATTCTCCCTGCTCTATATTTAATGAAATACCTTTCAGTACTTCGTTTTTGTCAAAAGATTTTTCTATATTTGAAATCTCCATGTAACTCATTTGATTTAATTCTCCTTATTTCCCTGAGGGTTATTTCTGGCTGCACATTTATGAACAGTCAGATTAATGATCATGGTTAAAACCAGTAAGATTACCACGCCGGCACTGAATGACTGCAAATCGGTATTCCGGTTTTTGTAAAGGTAGGTCTGTACTGTTTCGTACTGGGAGGATGCGATAATCTTGATAATGGCAAAATCTCCAAACAGGGCAGAGAAACTGATAAGCGCAGTATTCATAAGTCCCGGAAGAACAGTAGGAACGATAATCTTTACAAATCCATAAAATTTATTGGCACCAAGAATGGAAGCCGCGTCTAATAATGTTTTGGTATTTACGGCATACAGGCTGTTCCGGATTCCCTGATAAGTAAGCGGAAGACAGAAAATACAGTATGCGCACATCAGCATGATAATCCGGTTGGAAAAGATGGTGCCGCTTCCTGCATAGGTTGACAGGATTGAGGTTGCAAGGATAATACCATTAATTGTAGTAGGTATAATACAGCAGACCTGGATATATTTTTCCATGCGTGGAAAATATACGATAGTGGCAAAAAGTGTTAACAGAATGATGATGTTAACAAGGATAACAGGGAGTGCGGAGATGAAAATACCGCGTAAAATTCCAAGGAAAAAGGCAGAATCGGTAAATTTATCAATATAAAACTGAAAAGTCAGATTCTGAGGTAAAATAGAAGTCCATCTTCCTGCAAAGGAATAAATAAAGGAAACAGTCAGAGGAAGGAGTAAAAACAGGGCAATGATAATCTGCCATATAAATCCCAGTGTACGATTCTTTTTCATTTAATCCCTTCCTTTCTGAAATAATTTTTTAACAAAGTTGGTGCAGCCAAGCACTAATAGCATGATAAGAAGCATAACGATAGATAATGCACTACCAAGTTCCGGACGCTGTCTGACATCACCTACAAACATATCTGTAATCTTAATCGGTAATAGCGGAACACCGTTGTTTACCAGCAGATATGGTGTCGTATAAGCAATTAAAGCATTTGCAAAGAGCATATTGACGGTTCCCATGATGGAAGGCATCATAATCGGTAATCCGATTTTCCGCCAGAAACGGAAGGAACTGCAGTTCATCAGTAAAGCCGCTTCTTTCCATTCTTTCCGGATTTCCTGAAAGGCCGGGAGCAGCAGGAGAGTTCCCATTGGAATCTGGAAATAGAGGAAAATAATAAACATTCCTTTTAAAGAATACAAATTATAATTTGCAAGCCAGGAAATATCCATATTTTTTCCGATTAAGACAAATACTCCGGCAGTTCCAAGCAGCGTGACAAAGGCCAGGGTCAATGGAAGCCCGGCGAAGGTGGAAGTAAGATTTAAAAGGGATAAATACCACCGTTTGTTACGTTTTTCGGCATTGCTTAATGCAAGTGCAAGCAGGAAATCAAGGATTGTTCCTAAGAAAGTGGAACATATTGTAATCCAGATACTGTTTTTAATGGCAACCAGATAGCTTGTTTTAGAAAAAATCTCGATATACCAGGATAAGCCGAAATGTCCTTCTCCTGTGGAGAAGCTTTTGGCAAGCATCTGGAAGAATGGAACAAATAAAAAGAAGATAATTAAAAGGAAAAAGGGCATAAAAAAGCCCATTTTCCGCCAGTTTTTTTTGAAATTATTCATGCTGTCACCAACTTCTATTCACCGATAAGAGGAATGATTTCTTCTTCCCAACGGTTGGCAATTTCAGAACAAGCCTTGGTAACAGTATCGTTATCTGTTAATGGAATGGTGTTTGTATATTCGTCATCAGAAATCATTTTTGCTTTCAGATCATCTGGAAGGACAACATCTTCACGGATTGGTCTTGCATATCCTCTTGCCCGGTCAATCTGACCTTCATCACTTAAGAGATATTCTACTGTTAATGCAGCGGAGTAAGGATGTGGTGCATATTTATTGATAACCAGACAGTATCCGGACTGGACAGCACCGTCCTGCATAACATGACATTCCATATTAAGGTCTGGATTATTATCTGCTACAATATCACGATACTGTAAAGAAAGATAATCCCAGGTTACTAAAACATCGATTTCACCACGGTTCAGACGTTCTACACTGCCGTCAGCAACATCAATACGTCCTTCACTTGCCAGTTCTTTGAAGTAGTCAAAAGCAGGATCAAGATTCTCTGCATCACCACCCATGGCATAAGCACAGGATAAAACTGCCATCTGTGAGCTGGCACCTCTTAATACATCACCTAAAGTAACTTTTGCATCACTGTTTTTCAGGTCTTCCCAGGAAGTGATCGGATCGGAAACGTTATTGGTATTTACCAGTGCACTCATAGTGCCAAGATAAGAAATCGTCCATTTACCATCTGGATCTTTTGCCCAGTCAGGAATGGAATCCCAGGTGGAAGCTTTATAAGGCTGTACAACATCCATATCAACGGCAGTTGGTCCAAACGCCTGTCCTACGTCGCCGATATCTTTGGTAGGAGAATCTTTTTCACTTTCAAATATTGATAATTCTTCTGAAGAAGTCATATCTGTATCATCATGCTCAAGACCGTAGGTTGATGTGATATTTTCCCAGCTGCCTTTCCAGTTGGCCCAGTCATCCGGCATTCCAACAGAAGAAATAGTTCCTTCTTCTTTGGCTTTTTCCTTAATTGTATCTAAGGATACGGAAGTGAGGTCTACGGATTCAGAGGATGAACTTTTACCACAGCCACTGAGTAAACCGGTTGATAAAATACTGATAATTAATAAAGTACTTACAAATTTCTTTTTCATAATAACCTCCATAAAATGTCGTTTTTTTGTATAAGCACAAATGACATTCTAAGAGAAGCAGGTAAAATCCATAAGTGGATTTGCGTAAAAAATGAACCAAGATTGTAAAGCGTATGAAAAATCAGAAGTGACTGGAATAAGGTAAAAGGACAATTGGTACAAAGGAAATCGGTTGCGAAATAGAATAAGGTATGGTATATTACTCTATGTAACTGCGTTAATGCGCTAAAGAACAATGAATGTAAGGGAGAAATTATCATGAAAACATTGAAGAAAGCATTAGTAACTGGTTTAGTTGCCGTAATGATGGTAGTAAACCTGGCTGGCTGTGGAAAATTTGATGCAGCAGCTTATGTAGAGTCCTGTCTGGATCTTTTAACAAAAGGAGAGACAGAGCAGTACATGAAAATGACCGGCCGTAGCAAAGAGCAGGCAGAATCTGATTACGAATCTAACATCGACGCTATGATGACAGAGATGGATCAGTTCAACTTATCCGATGAGTTAAGCAACAGCTATCGTCAGCTTTTTAAAGATGTATATGCAAAAGCAAAATACACTGTAAAAGATGCTGAGAAGATGGATGACAAAGACGGATATTATGTAACTGTTGAAATTGAGCAGATGACAGGCCTTTTTAACGGAATCCAGGAAGAACTTATGACAGAGTTCACAGAGTGGGCAAATTCCTTTGATGCAGATACTTATCCAACAGAGGATGAAATGTATGAACAGATGTATCAGATGATGTATGATCTTATGAGTGCAAGAGTAGACAGCATCACATACAATGATCCACAGGAAGTTGTTGTAGAAGTGATTGGAGAAGACAACGTATACAGCATTTCTGATGGAAGCATGACAGAGCTTGATGAAGCATTATTAGATGTAGCAACAGAGTAATTAAAATCAAAAATCTATAAAATAAGAAGAAAGCAGGTAATTGTGAGAGCAGTTACCTGCTTTTTTACATACAATTTACAAAACCATAGCTTTGCATTTTACGTTCCCCCGTTATGATAACAATTGTCACGAAGACGAGAAAAGAAAAAATAAATCATTTTGGAGGAAAGAAAATGAAAAAGAAATTATTATCCGTAATGCTGGTAGGAGCATTAGCAATCAGCGCATTAACAGGATGTGGAAGCAAAGAAACCGCATCAGATGACAGTCAGAAGACAGGCACAACAACAGAGGCAGACAGCAGCAGTGATGCAGCAGATACATCAGATTTTGATAACAGTGAAATGATTAACGTACAGTCCAGAGAAGATGGTTCCGGAACAAGAGGAGCATTTATCGAGCTGTTCGGCATCGAAGAGAAAGATGCAGATGGAAATAAAATTGATAACACAACTGAGGAAGCAAACATCACAAACAGTACAGAAGTAATGCTTACATCAGTAGCTGGTGATGAATATGCAATCGGTTATGTATCACTTGGTTCTTTAAATGATACCGTAAAGGCATTAAAGATTGACGGAGCAGAAGCAACTGCAGAAAACATCAAAGCCGGTACATACAAAATCGCAAGACCATTTAACATTGCAACCAAAGGTGATGCAACAGGACTTGCAGCAGATTTCATCAACTACATCATGAGTGATGAAGGACAGAAAGTAATCGAAGACAATGGTTATATTTCACAGGGAAGCAACGGAGCATTTACATCGGATGGTTCTACCGGAAAAATCGTAGTAGCCGGTTCTTCTTCCGTAAAACCAGTAATGGAGAAATTAATTGAAGCATACAAAGCAATCAACAAAGATGCAGAAATCGAACTTCAGGAATCTGATTCTACAACAGGTATGATAGCAGCAATGGAAGGAACCTGTGATATCGGAATGGCTTCCAGAGAATTAAAAGACAGCGAAACAGAAGGCGGACTTACCGCACAGGTAATCGCAATGGATGGTATCGCAGTAGTAGTAAACAACAGCAACCCAATGGATGAGATGAGTTCAGATAATGTAAAGGATATCTTCACAGGTGCAGTAACAACCTGGGATGAAGTTGCAAAATAAATCTGCAAGTAGGATAAGGTAAGAACAGTATGAATAATTTCAAAGAAAAAGCAATGAAAATAGTATTCTTACTCACAGCCAGTTTCTCCATACTGGCTGTTGCCTTAATCTGTGTTTTCCTTTTTGCAAATGGAATACCGGCAATCAAAGAAATCGGATTGCCGGATTTTCTGCTAGGTACAAAATGGAAACCGGGAAATAACCTCTACGGGATCTTCCCGATGATTTTAGGCAGTATCTATGTAACCGCCGGAGCAATTGTGGTGGGAGTACCAATTGGGATCTTAATGGCAATCTTTATGGCAAGATTTTGCCCGAAGAAGCTTCATAGCTTCTTAAAGCCGATGGTAGACCTGTTAGCAGGAATCCCGTCCATCGTATATGGATTCTTTGGTCTGGTAGTCATAGTACCATTTGTAAGAGAACATTTTAAAGGAAACGGAAACAGTATATTTACCGCATCGATCCTTCTTGGAATCATGATACTTCCAACCATAATCAGTGTATCGGAAGCTGCCATCCGTGCAGTACCGGAGCATTATTATGAAGGAGCACTGGCACTTGGCGCAACCCATGAGCGGAGTGTTTTTAAGACTGTGGTTCCGGCAGCAAAATCGGGAATTATGGCAGCAGTCATCTTAGGAATCGGCCGTGCCATTGGTGAGACCATGGCGGTTATGGTGGTAGTAGGTAACCAGGCGCGTATTCCAAACAGTATATTTAAGGGTGTACGTACCCTGACAACAAATATCGTAATTGAAATGGGTTATGCAACGGACCTGCACCGTGAGGCATTGATTGCAACCGGCGTTGTACTGTTTGTATTTATTCTTATTATCAATCTGGTATTTTCAATTGTAAAAGGAAAGGCGGATAAAGAATAATGACAAAATTCAAAGATAAAATGAATTCTTATAAAAAGCATCCGGGTTCCTTCCTTTTATTTCTGCTGGTAGTAGCAGCAGCAATTATAACAGTAGCAGTATTACTTTATCTGGTGGCGTACATATTGATTCACGGTGTGCCATATTTAAAACCAAGTCTTTTCGCACTGGAATATAATTCGGATAACGTATCCATGCTTCCGGCAATGATAAATACACTGGAAATGACGCTGTTTTCCCTGCTTTTTGCAGTGCCGCTTGGAATCGGAGCCGCAGTTTATCTGGTGGAATATGCATCGAAGGGAAGTAAACTGGTTAAAGTAGTCAGAATTACGGCAGAGACCTTAACGGGTATCCCTTCTATTATATACGGTCTGTTTGGTATGTTATTTTTCGTAACTTATCTGCACTGGGGTTATTCCATGTTAGCCGGTGCGGCAACCCTTGCCATTATGGTATTGCCGGTTATCATGCGAACCACAGAAGAGGCATTACTCTGTGTACCGGATACCTACCGGGAAGGAAGCTTTGGATTGGGGGCCGGAAGACTTCGTACCGTATTCCGTATCGTACTCCCATCTGCGATGCCTGGAATCTTGTCCGGAATCATTCTGGCAGTAGGACGAATTGTAGGAGAGACCGCAGCACTGATTTATACTGCAGGAACGGTAGCAGACCTTGCACCGAACCTGATGGCATCCGGACGAACCTTGGCCGTTCATATGTATTCACTTTCCAGAGAGGGCTTACATACCAATGAGGCTTATGCAACCGGCGTAGTTCTTCTGGTCATTGTATTACTGATAAATGGTGTATCAACTTTGATAGCCAGGAAATTCACGAAAGGAGATGGAGAAGTAAAATGAGTGAGCAGGCAAAATTTTCTGTCAAAGGACTTGACTTATATTACGGAGACTTCCACGCATTAAAAGATGTGAATCTTGATATCAATGCAAAAGAGATAACTGCATTTATCGGACCATCCGGTTGTGGAAAGTCTACATTTTTAAAAACATTAAACAGAATGAATGATTTGGTAGAGGGATGTAAGATTACCGGAGATGTAAGGTTAGACGGTGAAAATATTTACAGCGGCATGGATGTCAGCCAGCTTAGAAAACGTGTGGGAATGGTATTCCAGAAGCCGAATCCATTTCCGATGAGTATCTATGACAATATTGCATACGGCCCGAGGACCCACGGTATCCACAACAAAGCCAAATTAAATGAAATCGTGGAGACATCTCTGCGGCAGGCAGCTATCTGGGATGAAGTAAAAGACCGTCTGAATAAGAGTGCACTGGGCATGTCCGGTGGACAGCAGCAGAGACTTTGTATTGCAAGAGCGCTGGCAGTACAGCCGGAAGTAATCCTGATGGATGAGCCGACTTCGGCACTGGACCCGATTTCTACTTCCAAAATCGAGGATCTGGTAATCGAATTAAAAAAAGATTATACCATTATTATGGTAACTCATAATATGCAGCAGGCAACCCGTGTATCGGATAAAACAGTATTTTTCTTATTGGGAGAGATTATAGAGAGTGGAGATACCGAAAAATTATTCTCCGTTCCAACAGACAAACGGACAGAAGATTATATTACAGGGAGGTTCGGTTAAATGCGTAATCGTTTTGACAGACAGCTAGAACAGTTGAACAATGAATTAATCCAGATGGGAAGCATGATAGAGCATGCCATTGAAATGGCAGTTTCTGCCCTGGTAAACCAGGATACGGAAAAAGCCAAAAAAGCAATGGCATATGATGTGGAAATCGACCATCAGGAGCGTGATATTGAATCCTTATGCATGAAGCTTTTATTGCAGCAGCAGCCGGTAGCAAGAGATTTGCGTCTGATTTCTGCAGCATTAAAGATGATTACCGATATGGAGCGAATCGGTGACCATGCCGGTGATATTTCCGAGATGACACTGCTGATGTCTGATGAACCGTATATCATCAGCCCGGAAGAGATTCAGGGTATGGCAAAGGAAACCACAGACATGGTTATCAAGAGCATTGATGCCTTTGTAAAACGCGATATGGAGCTGGCAAAAAAAGTAATTGCACAGGATGATGTTGTGGATGACCTTTTTATGAAAGTAAAACAGGATTTAATCCAGATGATTAATAAGAGTGCAGAAAATGGCGAGCAGGCAGCAGATATCCTTATGGTAGCCAAATATTTTGAACGTATCGGCGACCATGCTACCAATATTGCGGAGTGGGTCATCTATTCCATTACGGGAAGTCATATTGACTAAAAATTCTTAGACAAAAGAGAAAAAATAAGTACATTTTTTACACTGCTTATACATAATTCTTACAAACTGATAAAATATCCTTGCAAAAAGTCTCTAAAGTGTATATGGTGTATATGTAAGACGAAAAATATGTAAAAAATTGAAAAGTCTATGCATATACGATGCATAAGGAGGACAAAATGGACATTTTTGGAATACTGACACTGATTGGAGGATTGGCCCTATTCCTGTATGGAATGGATGTTATGGGAGCTGGGCTGGAGAAAGTATCAGGAGGCAAGTTAGAGCGGATACTGGAGAAATTAACTTCCAATCCGCTCAAAGGAGTGCTGTTAGGAGCCGGAGTAACTGCTGTTATTCAGTCATCTTCAGCAACTACCGTAATGGTAGTTGGTTTTGTAAACTCCGGAATTATGAAACTTTCCCAGGCAATTGGTATTATCATGGGTGCCAATATCGGTACAACGATAACATCCTGGCTCTTAAGTCTGACCGGAATAGATAGTGGAAATGTATGGATTAATCTCTTAAAACCATCTTCTTTTACACCGGTTCTTGCGATGATAGGTATTGTTTTAATGATGACCGGAAAGAAAAGCAAGAAAGCTGATGTAGGGGAGATTTTATTAGGATTTGCAGTATTGATGACCGGAATGGAAAGTATGAGCGGAGCAGTAAAACCGTTGGCTGATGTTCCTGAATTTACCAATATACTGACTATGTTCCATAATCCAATTTTAGGAATTCTGGTAGGAGCACTTCTGACAGCGGTGATTCAGAGCTCGTCCGCATCTGTAGGTATACTGCAGGCACTGTCTGTAACAGGAGCATTTACTTATGGCTCAGTTATTCCGATTATTTTAGGACAGAATATCGGAACCTGTGTTACAGCTATGATTTCTTCTGTTGGAGCAAACCGGAATGCAAAGCGTACTGCTTTTGTGCATCTGTATTTTAATATTATTGGTACCGTATTGTTCCTGACATTATATAGTATTTTGAATGCAGTTATTCATTTCCCGTTTGCAAATGATACAGTTGGTGTAGCAGGAATTGCACTGATTCACAGTATCTTTAATATATTTGCAACTGTAGTTTTATTCCCGTTTACAAAGGGTCTGGAGAAGTTGGCATATCTGACACTTCCGATTACCGAAGAGGAAAAGAGCAAGAAAGAGGTACAGGAGTTCCCGTTATTAGACGACCGTTTCCTTGCAACACCATCTTTTGCCATTGAGCAGTGCCACAGCATGTCCATTGAGATGGCAAACCTTTCCAAGGATTCCTTCTTAGAAGCAATCGGACTTTTGGAGAATTATACACAGGAAGTAGCGGACGACATTATTGCAAAGGAAAATCTTGTAGATAAATACGAGGACAAGCTGAGGGCTTATCTGACGAAATTAAGCAGTCAGAATCTGACTTATGCAGACAGCCAGAATGTATCTACGCTGTTACATTGTATTACAGATTTTGAGCGTATTTCGGACCATGCAGCGAATATCGTAGATTCCATTATCGAGATGACAAAGAAGGAGCTGGTTTTCTCTAAGAAAGCAGAGGAAGAAATGCATGTATTTGGAAAAGCAGTAGAAGACATTCTCTGCCGTACCATGACTGCATACACTGCCGATGATGAAGAACTGGCTAAGACCGTAGAACCGTTAGAGCAGGTTATTGATGAATTAAATAAAGCAATTAAGAAACGACATATCAAACGTCTTCGGAAAGGAAAATGTTCTATCGAGTTAGGACTGGTGCTGGCAGATATCGTTACCAACTATGAGCGTGTATCCGACCATTGTTCCAATATTGCAGTCTGCCTGATCCAGGAACAGGATAAAGAGGTAGAAGAGCATGACCTGACGGCACATATGGATGAAGAAGACAACAGAAAATTTGCAGAGCAGATAAAAGAATATACAGAAAAATACGCTTTGCCGGAAAAATAAAAAAGCCGGGAGGAAAATGCAATGGCACTTATCTATATCGTAGAAGATGATATAAACATACGGGAAATCGAACGTTATGCACTAAAAAACAGTGGTTTTGAAGTAGAGGAATTTGATAACGGAAAAGATTTCTTCCAGAGAGTGGCAGAGCAGGCACCATCCCTGATGCTGTTAGATATTATGCTGCCGGGAGAGGATGGACTGGAAATTTTAAGCCGTGTCCGGAAAAATCCGGCAACAGAAAAGACTCCTGTGATTATGGTAACGGCAAAGACCACAGAGATTGATAAAGTCCGTGGACTGGATATGGGTGCAGATGATTATATCAGTAAGCCTTTTGGCGTTATGGAGCTGATTTCCAGAGTGAAAGCATTACTCCGCCGCACCGAAAAGGAAGATGATGGTGATACATTAGCCTGTGGAAGCATAGAGATTGATAATAAGCGTCACAGCGTAACCGTTCAGGGAGAAACCTGTGAGCTTACTTTTAAAGAATTTGAACTATTAAAATACCTTATGATAAACCAGGGCATTGTATTATCCCGTGACAAGCTGATGAATCAGGTCTGGGGATTTGAATACGAAGGAGAAAGCCGTACTGTAGATATGCACATAAAGACGCTCCGGCATAAGCTTGGCGATGGCGGGCAACAGATTAAAACCGTCCGTAATGTGGGCTATGTGATGGAGCCGTAGGAGCATTCATGAAGAAAAAAATAAATATACGATTTATTATGATAGCAGCGCTTGCCATTGTGGTCACAGCGCTGTCTGCTATGTTAGTGTATTATAATATTTTAAAAGAGCAGGTATTTGGAGATTTGAAAGCCTACGCCCATGTGATAGAGCTTTTGAATATAGATGACCTTGCAGCAGGAATAGAAAAAGACCCGTATAATCCCATCGATGATGACCTTCGAATCACATTGATTGGATCAGAAGGGGAAGTATTATATGAAAGTCTGTTAAATAAGGATGAGATGGACAATCATAATGAACGCCCGGAAATTATTGAAGCAAGGGAAAAAGGCGAAGGCGAAGCCATCCGTTACTCGGCCACTTCCGGAACCCATACCTTTTACTATGCGGAGCGTTTACAGAATGGAAATGTGCTTCGAATCGGAAGGGATTCCGTCAGTGTAAACCGTATTATGGTAAATACTTTAGTGATTGTACTGGTAATTGCACTTTGTATCCTCTTTGTCTGTATGGGAATTTCCCATTATCTGACGAAGAAGCTGGTAGAGCCTATCGAGAAGCTGGCAACGAATATTATGCTGGTGGATGTAAATAATGTATATGAAGAAATCCGTCCTTTTGTGAATACAATTAAGGAGCAGCACGTCAATATTATCAATAATGCGCAGCTTCGCCAGGAATTTACCGCGAACGTATCCCATGAATTAAAGACACCGCTGACGGCAATTTCCGGTTATGCGGAGTTAATCGGAAACGGAATGACCGGTAAAGAGGATACCATCCGTTTCTCTAATGAGATACATTCCAATGCCAACCGGCTGTTAAGCCTGATTAATGATATTATAAAGCTTTCAGAACTGGATGAAGCAGACCACCAGATGGAAATGGAAAGAATCGACCTTTATAAACTGGCGGAGAACTGTGTGCAGATGATGCAGGTGACTGCGGAAAAGCAGGGAATCAGACTTATTCTGCAGGGAGAGAGTACCATGGTCATGGCAAATAAGGGGCTGATGGATGAAGTCTTTTATAATCTTTGCAGCAATGCCATCCGCTATAATAAGCCAGGCGGAAGTGTCACAGTAACGGTAGGAACAAAGGATGAGCGTCCGTTCTTAAGTGTAGCGGATACCGGAATCGGAATTCCAAAGGAATGCCAGGAACGTGTATTTGAGCGGTTTTACCGGGTAGATAAGAGCCGTTCGAAATCCACCGGCGGAACAGGACTTGGACTTGCCATTGTAAAGCACATTGTGGCACAGCATAATGCTGCCCTTCACTTAGACAGTGAGCTGGATGAGGGAACCACCATAGAAATTGTATTTTAGGAAGAACAAGAATGGAAAGAATTGACATAAATTATCATTTAGCGTATATTTGAATAACAATCCGTGAGGGAGTAGTTCGCGTGAATACGTGATTTGTCAACAACCTCGGTCTGATGAAGGCCTGGCAAATCTTAATGAATGAGACTCATGTATGCAGCACAGGATAACTGCATACATGCAGTCTCATTTTAAATATACTATCGGAGGAAATTGTGTTTATGGTAATGTTCTTTACACTCTTACTGATGGGAGTCGGATTGGCAATGGATGCTTTTGCAGTGTCTATTTGTAAGGGACTTTCCATGCGGAAGGTAAACAAAAAGCAATGTCTTGTAATTGGCTTATTCTTCGGAGGATTCCAGGCACTGATGCCATTTATTGGCTGGGTACTGGGAAGCCAGTTTGAACAGTATATTACAAGCATTGACCACTGGATTGCATTTATCCTGTTAGGATTTATCGGTGGAAAAATGGTAGTGGAAGCAATCCGGGAAAAGGATGAAGCAGTAGAAGTCGGGAAAATGGATCCGCCATTGGATTTCAAAGAGATGTTTATTCTGGCAATCGCAACCAGCATCGATGCCCTTGCCGTTGGAATCACATTTGCATTTCTGCAGGTGCCAATCGTTGAGGCAGTTTCCATCATCGGGATTACGACCTTTGTGATTTCTGTCATTGGTGTGTATGTAGGAAACTTCTTTGGAAACAGATATAAGAAGAAGGCGGAATTGGCTGGCGGTATAATTCTTATCTTAATCGGACTTAAGATTTTGCTGGAGCATCTTGGAATTTTGGCATTTTAAAAGAAGGAGGAATATAATATGACAACAATCTGGACATATGTATTACTGGTAGTTGGTTTTGTACTGTTAATTAAAGGAGCAGATTTCTTTGTAGAAGGAAGTTCGGGAATTGCAAAGAAATTAAAGGTGCCATCGTTGATTATCGGACTTACGATAGTGGCAATGGGAACATCCCTGCCGGAATGTGCCGTCAGTGTGGCAGCATCTATTTCCGGAAACAATGCCCTGGCAGTCAGTAATGTAGTTGGCTCAAATATCTTTAACCTGATGGTGGTTTGTGGTTTCTGTGCCGTAATTACACCACTTGCAGTAGGAAAAAGGACCTTAAAGCAGGAATTTCCGTTTTCTGTGCTTATGGCAGCCCTGCTTTTAGTGCTGGGTTACATTGGAATGAGCGTTGGCAGAATAGATGGTGTGATTTTATTGATTTTCTTTGCTCTCTTCATGTTCTGGATGGTGCATTCTGCATTAAAGGCAAGAACAGCAGGAATTACAACAGATGCTTCTGAAGAAGCAGATGAGATTGAACGTGCAAAGCCAATCCCGGTATGGCTCTGTCTTGTATACATTGTAGGTGGAGCAGCAGCCATTGCATTTGGTGGCGACATGGTAGTAGACAGTGCGTCTGCTATTGCAGCAGCATTCGGGTTGAGCCAGAATTTAATCGGGCTTACGATAGTAGCAATGGGAACGTCATTACCGGAGCTGGTAACCTCTATTGTGGCAGCCCGTAAAAATGAAGTAGATATGGCTTTGGGAAATGTCATTGGTTCTAATATTTTCAATATCCTTTTTGTTCTTGGTATTGCCGCAGCCATAAGTCCGGTCGCCTTTATCATGGAAAATGTGATTGATATTGTAATCTTAATTGCAATGAGCATAATGGTACTGCTGTTTGCCTGGAGCAGGCAGAAAATAAACCGCATTGAAGGAGCAATTATGCTGCTTTCCTATGCGGGATATATGGTCTATATCTGTATGAGATAATATATTTGATAAGAAATAAGAAGCCCGTTTTTGTGGGCTTCTTATTGTGTTATGCGCGCAGCAAAAATATCTGTAAGAAGCTGCCGGTGGCAGATTCTGCAGGATGCTGACTAATTTTCCGATTCTTCTAACTGGGAAAGTACATTGTTAAGCTGGAAGGTGGAGCTGTCTATCAGGTCCGGAATGGAACCTAAGTATTCCAGATGAAAGCCGGCATAGCGGAAGAAATAGGTTGTTCTTAATCCATCATCCGGGATGGCAAGCTCGATATATTCATCTGTTGTATCAAGGTCAATGAGATAATATTCATTTGTTATATCGGAGGCAGCACTGCGGGACAGTGTAAAGTTGCCATCATAAAGCATTTCAGAATAATCTGTTCCATCTACCGTCAGGGTAGAAGAAAGCATTCCCGTTTCTTCGTTGTAAGTGGTGTCATAGTAGACGGCATCCATTTCTCCGTTTCCATCCATATCTGCAGAAACAGCAGACCCCATTAAAGCGTTCAGCTGAAAATTACCGGTGTAATGATATTCAGCCTTCAGGGCATTCAGCTGCTGATAAGGAACGGAAAATAAAAGTGTACCGGAATAAGACGGTGTAATAGCACCATGATTGGCGATAAAGGTAATACCGCCTTTGGTAAAATACCAGTTGCCATCCCTCAGTACATGTTCTAAAAGGTTCGAAGATACATCGGAGCCGTCATGTTTGGCAAGCTGGCTGATTTTGTTGTAGTTCGGTAACAAAAGCTGCTGGTTAATAAAAGAAAGTGCACTGTTTATCAGGGCATTGGAATCTGTAGCAATATCAGAAAGAGAAAGTGTTTCACCATTTTCCAGATCATAATTAAACCCACCATAAGCAGCACTGTGGGTCTCCTCACTGGTAAATTCTTTTCTGGTACTCTCAAAAGAGATAATCCGGCTGTCCTGTCTGGTACAGGAAAAATCCTCATCTAAGTGATAGGCGGAAAAGGAATCCGGTGACTCAGCAAAAGAAATTCTTGCGGAAAGCAGACTTTCTAATCGGGCATCCTGGAAAGCATCCAGTTCTTCGTTTAAAGATTGTGTAATGGTTTTGGAAATCTTCGGATGACCGTCTATGGTCACCATGGGTTTCTGATAGGAGGTATATAATAAAACAGTAGATAAATCATCGGCATGATAAGTCTCTGTTTTGGAATTAAATGTTATTGTTACCGGGTCATTCCGGGACTGTTCTGTTGATTCTTCTGTAGCGTCCGGCTGTTCACTGCCGGAATCCGTCTGTACAGAAGACTGTTTCTTCCCACCACATCCGCAAAAGACCAGGGTGGCAATACAAATCAGGGCAATAAATCTTTGCTTCATAGATATCTCCTTGTGGTTCGCATTCGTACCTAGAGTATAGCACATTTTATCTGGAAAAATCTTTAAAAAAGAATGAAGTTTTCCGGGGAAAGCGTTAGGGGGTGAAAGAAGCGTAATGTCCGTGCTGTTCAGTGAGTCCGAATGCAACATAAGGGCGGCAAGGGGCACTAAGAATTTCGAAGGGATATGAGATTGGCTGGCAACCGGCGCAAATTCACATCCATGTTCATCTGCGCCTCACCGGCACGTCCCTGTGCCGGCGTTGCCTGGCATTATCCGAAATTCCAAGTGCCCCTAGCTGCTCTTATCATGCATCTGCACTTTGCTGAACAACACGGACATTCGGTATTCTTAGTGCCCCTAGCAGCCCTTATATCGCGTCCGGACTCGATAAACGGTGGGAATATCCATTTCGTATAAACTTTATTCTTTTTTAAGATTCGCCCAATTGAAAAGCAATATCAAGAGGTATATAATCAGGTAAAGTGCGGACGCGCAGGGGAATATAGTAAGAACAGGAGGATACACAATGGATTTTTTTGACCGCATGGGAGAGAAACTGGTAACTGCAGGAAAGGATGTCACACAGAAGGCAAAAGATTTATCCGGAACTGCAAAGTTAAACTTTGACATCAAGGCAAAAGAGGATTTTATTGAAAAGCAGTATGCACAGATTGGAAAGCTTTATTATGAAGACCACAAGGAAGAAGCAGATGGTGCATATGGACAGCAGATGCAGGCAATTGCAGAGGCATTTGCAGCAATTGACCATATGAAAGAGGAAGTATTAAAGATTAAAGGAGCGCGTCAGTGCCCGCAGTGTGGTGCAACCGTTCCGGAGGACACCGAGTTCTGTGGAAAATGTGGAGCAAAACTGAATATCTTTGAAGATTAGTGGACAACCTACCCATTTGTTTTGAGAAAATCATACCAATGGAACGATGAATAAGGTACGCTCCGCTGTAAACCGGATTGTGGAGAATTCTGCCGAACAGGCAGAAAATTCAAAGAGTACTTCTGAGCATATGCGTCTGATGGGAGAAAATATTACAGAGACTTCCGCAGAGGTAGAAGCTTTAAACAGCAATGCGGAATTCATGCATCAATCCAGTGAAAAAGCAGCAGAAACGGATTTACTTAGTCTGAATGCATCCATTGAGGCAGCCAGAGCCGGTGAAAGCGGCAGGAGATCATTGTGAGCCAGAGCGAGAGCATGCAGGATACCCAGAAGGTAGTGGAAGAGGTTGTAGATACCTTTAAGCAGGTATACATGAGCGCAGAGCAGCTTCGTGAGATTGCTGACCAGCTGGCAGGAAGCGTACAGTATTTCCATGTGGAATAAATATACAACCATAGCAATTCTAAAATTGTGAAAAAGTGCCTTTGAAATTGCAGACTGAAAAGTTTATCATAAAAAGCGAAAATATGTGGTGTCAGAGGTGAGAAAATGTATCCAATTGGAGCATATATTGTAAAATCAACAAATGGAGTATGCAAAATAAAGGACATTGTAAATCCGGATTTTGTAGCAGATTCCAACAAATTGTATTATAAAGCTAATCTATCAGAGGAAAAAGACGCGCCAGGAGCAGGGAAAGAAAACAACTACAGTAGATGGACGTTATTTTAATCTGGCAGAAAATCTTCTGTATTCTGAACTTGAATTAGTATTGCAGAAAAATAAAGATGAGATTTACCAGATGATAAAGGCAATTTGTGAAGCTTAAGGATATCGGATGGTCCGGTTGCAAAGGTTGACTTTTCAAATAAATTGTGTTAGTTTTACACCTAGATGATAAACGCAAGGAAGAAGAGAGTACATTTATCGGAATTGTACAGAGAGTTCCAATAAACCGCAGGGTTTAGCTGAGATGGAATCAAGGGTGATAGATGGAAGATGGCTTTGGAGTGGCGGGGCTGAATCTTAAGAGACAAAGCTTCGACAGGACCGCCTGTTATAGCGGGAAGTATTGCAGGATACTTCATGAGGCACATATTGTAAGGTATGTGTAAAATAGAAGTGGTAACACGGATAACACCCGTCTTCTTTCATTAGAAGGCGGGATTTTTTTTCGCGAGTAGCGATGAAAATGCCGTGCTCGCACGAGCATTTGAGGAGCACCGCGAAAACCTGTGAAACGAAGTTTCTCAGGTCGCGAGTAGCGAAAGGCAGCTCGCAGGAACACTTGAGAAATACCGTAAAACCTGTGAAACGAAGTTTCTCAGGTCGCGAGTAGCGAAGCGGCTCGCAGGAACGCTTGAGGAGCACCAAAAGTATAAAAAGGAGAATGAAGATGAGCAGCAAAGGAAAGTTTTACATGACCACCGCGATTGCCTACACATCAGGTAAACCGCACATTGGAAACACTTATGAGATTGTACTGGCAGACGCAATCGCAAGATACAAAAGACTGGAAGGCTATGATGTATATTTCCAGACCGGTACCGATGAACATGGACAGAAGATTGAATTAAAGGCAGAGGAAAAAGGAATTACACCGAAGCAGTTCGTAGACGAAGTTGCCGGAGAAGTAAAGAGAATCTGGGATTTGATGAATACTTCTTATGATAATTTCGTGCGTACTACCGATGAAGACCATGAGACACAGGTTAAGAAGATTTTTAAGAAACTTTATGATAAAGGTGATATTTATAAGGGTTCCTATGAGGGACTTTATTGTACTCCGTGTGAGTCTTTCTGGACGGAGTCCCAGTTAGTAGATGGAAAATGTCCGGACTGTGGCCGTGAAGTGCAGCCGGCAAAAGAAGAAGCATACTTCTTTAAAATGAGCAAATATGCAGACCGCTTAATCGAGCATATCAACACTCATCCGGAATTTATTCAGCCGGTATCCCGTAAAAATGAGATGATGAACAACTTCTTACTTCCGGGACTTCAGGATTTGTGCGTATCCAGAACCTCATTTTCCTGGGGAATTCCGGTAGACTTTGATCCAAAGCATGTAGTATACGTATGGCTGGATGCACTGACCAACTACATTACCAAGATTGGATATGATGCAGATGGCAATTCTTCCGATTTATTCAAAAAGAACTGGCCGGCAGATTTACATCTGATTGGAAAAGACATCATCCGTTTCCATACTATTTACTGGCCGATTTTCTTAATGGCATTAGACCTGCCACTGCCAAAGCAGGTATTTGGACATCCATGGCTCTTACAGGGTGGCGAGAAAATGAGCAAATCCAGGGGAAATGTAATCTATGCTGATGATATGGTAGACCTCTTTGGTGTAGATGCAACCCGTTATTTCGTATTGCATGAGATGCCATTTGAAAATGATGGAATCATTACCTGGGAGCTGGTTGTAGAGCGTTTCAATTCCGACCTTGCCAACATCCTTGGAAACCTGGTAAGCCGTACCATTTCCATGAGCAATAAATATTTTGACGGTGTCGTAAAGAGCACCGGAGTCACAGAAGAAGTAGATAATGACTTGAAGGCAGTCGTAACCGGCGCAAGAGATAAGATTGCAGATAAGATGTCCGGACTTCGTGTGGCAGATGCCATTACAGAAGTATTTAACGTATTCCGCCGCTGCAACAAATATATTGATGAAACAGCCCCTTGGGTACTGGCAAAGGATGAAGCAAAGAAAGACCGCTTAAGCGAAGTGCTTTATAATCTGATCGAGTCCATCGCTATCGGCGCAAGCCTTTTAGCAAGCTTCCTACCGGAGACTGCAGAGAAAATCGCAGCGCAGCTTAATACAGGACTGCGTGGATTTGATGAGCTGAATCAGTTTGGACTTTATCCAAATGATAATAAAGTAACGGAGAAACCGGAGATTCTCTTCGCAAGATTAGACCCGAAGGAAGTAATGCCGAAGGTAGAAGCAATCCGCGCTGCCCAGAAAGCAGAATTCGAAGCAGAGCAGAAAGCATTAGGTAAAGAAGTTGAGACAGAAGCAAAAGCAGATGCCGCTGTCATCGACATTGAGCCAAAGGAAGAAATCACTTATGATGATTTTATGAAAATGCAGTTCCAGGTTGGTGAAATCATCGAGTGTAAGGCAGTAGAGAAATCCAAGAAATTACTGTGTTCACAGGTAAGAATCGGAAGCCAGATAAAACAGATTGTATCCGGTATCCGCAAACAGTACACACCGGAAGAAATGGTCGGTAAGAAAGTTATGGTATTAGTAAACTTAAAACCGGCAAAACTTGCAGGTGTATTATCTGAAGGAATGTTACTTTGCGCAGAGGATGAAAATGGAGAATTAGCACTTCTGACACCGGAAAAGGATATGCCGGCAGGAGCAGAAATCTGCTAATTATAAGATTTTCAGATTAGCTATATAAAGAACCCCCGGAAGAACCATTGCAAATTGGTTTTTCCGGGGGTTCTATTATGCGTTGCGGCTGCGTTTCTGGTATTTGCTGGAAACCAGATAAATACAGAATATTGCGACGAAGAAGCCAAACTGGATACCGATAAAGCGCCAGTATTTTGCGGTGGTAAGTATTTCATCTGATATGCCGCCCAGCATGGAATTGAGGCGGATATACCAGTAGGTTGGAAGAAAATGCGCCACAGCAAGAACACCTTTTCCCAAAAGGTATTGCGGAACGAAGATTCCGGAGAGGAAACTCAATCCCAGGGAGGCAACATTTGCAATCATACTGAGGGACTGCTGTTTGAGTGCAAAAGTACTTACAAGGAGCGTAAGTGCTATGGAAAACAGCAGAACCATGGCACTGTTTAAAAGAGAGTGGAGTCCGTTTATCGAGAACAGAGTGTCTGGTCCGTAGATAAAAAGTGCAGTCAGGATAAAGAGCAGCCATACAAAGAGACTGAATACGATACATCCTAAAGTAATCTGCGCATTTCTGGACTTTAAGGAAAGAGAGGAGCAGGAAATCCTTGCACCTAAATCTTTCTGGTTAAAGGTCATCAGAATCGGAGTCATACCAAGTAACAGCATATTAATGAGCACATAAGGAAGATACTGGAAGAAATAGGTAAGTCCAATCTGTGCACCATCCGTTTCCTTTTCTTCAAGGTTAAGAACCGTAGTATCGTTTCCTTTGGAAAGTGATTCACTGGATTTTGTTACTGCTTCGGAAAGAGAGAAGCCACCAGCCATAAATAAGCGGACACTGGAAAGATACTCAGTTACCTGCTGGTCTACAAAATAGCCATTGGAGTTGTCCTTTCGCATGGAAACCGGAAGGAAATCTCTGGCATCAGAATCAGTAAGCTGTTCTTCAAAGCCTTCCGGGATGGTTAAAATATAGTCAACATTTTGATAATAAAGGGCATCCTGTAAGGTCATAGTATCCGTATCCTTTAAAGTGACCGGATTGTGCATGGAGGAAAGATAATCACTTAAAGCGTGGCTTGCAGTGCTGTCATCCTCGTCAATAATATAAATGTCTGCCTTTGTGGCAGTAAAAGAAGTTTCATGGTCGGATGCTCCGATTTTACTCATGGCAATTACAATAACGGTAAAAATAATATAGTATAAAAGCACAGAAGGAAATTTCTTCTTTGCAATTTTCAGAAAAGTTTTAAATACTTGCATATTTTTTCCTCCTTGTCAGTAAGAATCCACCCAAACAGAAGAGAGCGGAAATGCCAATCAGTGTCAGAATACATTGGTAATACTGGTTTAGGTTATCCTGAATGCCCAGTGTATAGAAGGCACGGGAAATCAGGGCAGCCGGTGAAATCCGGTTGATAACCGGACAGGTATTCTCGACAATGATCCACATATTTCCAACCATAAGCCCGCTTAAGAAGCAAAGCAGCAGACTGCCGGAGACAAGAATGCCCTGTTTCGTTCCCTCGGAAAAGGCTCCGATGGCACCTACGAAAAAGCCCATGGCAGTTCCGGTCAGACAGCCGACAAATACCGTCAGGATTGCCAGTGGGAGATGGTAGGTTAAATCAATCTTAAGCACCAGTACAATAAATGCAAAGGAAACCAGATTACAGATAAACTGGAATATCACATTGGAAAAAAGCTCTGCTATAATGACCTTCATTTTATGAACCGGAGAGACATTGCGTCTTGCACCAATAGCGGAGAGATTTCCCTGGTTATTGAGGGAAACATACAGTCCGGAAAGGCTGGTAAAGAGGCATGCCATAGCCATCAGATTGTAAAAGTACTGTGTATAAGTATCGGTATTATGTTTGTTTAAAGAAACTTCTTTGGTATAAGTAACCTGCTCAGAGAGACTTTGAAGCAGTGCTTCTAAGTTCTCCGGGTGATTTTTTGCAGTATCCGCAATGGCAGAAACCGAGGAATTGTACTGCTTTACAAATGCCTGCAAAATACTCTGATTCATGCGGACGGTATCAGAGCTGGAAGAAGAAACCGTAAGGGAAAGTGTGACTGTATCAGATGCAGAATCATCTGTATACAAAATGCCATCCACCGTCTGATCCTTTAACAGGGAAACGGCTTTTTCTTCTGTGCAGTAGGTTGGAACAAAGAGGGCAACTCCATCTTTCAATTCCGTTTTTTCTAAAAAGGTCTTGATATTTTTTAATGCATCCGAATTATTTTCTTCTACAACAGCAATGGAAACCGGCTTTTGTATTTCGGAACTGCTGATATTGGAAAATGCTACCTTGAACATAATGCCAAGCAGAATCGGAAAAAGCAGTATCCAGAACATCTGCTCCCTATTTCTAAGGAGAATCCGGAAATGATATTTCATGATTTGAAGCATATCTTTCTCCTCCTAGTCTCTTAATTCTTTGCCGGTAATCTCTAAGAATACGTCATTTAAGGTCGGAAGCTCGGAATACACTTTTCCGAAGGTAATCTCATGCTGCTGCAGATAATCCAGCACATGAATGAGATTGTGGCTTCCACCGCTGCATAAAACGGTCAGCATGTGATTTTCGTAAGTCACTTCATAAACATGTTTTAAAGCACGGATTTCATCAATTGCTGCATCCGGCAGGTCTAAGATATCAATGGAAATGCTTTCGCTCTTCTTAATCATCTGCTTTAATTCATCCTTCGTGCCGATGGCAAGATTTTTTCCTTTGTCCATAATGGCAATCCGGGAACAAATCTGCTCCACCTCTTCCATGTAATGGGAAGTGTAAATGATGGTGGCACCGTTCCGGTTCAGCTCCACGATTCCCTCAAGAATCTTATTCCGGCTCTGCGGGTCAACGGCAACGGTCGGCTCATCCATGATAATCAGCTTTGGTTTATGGGCAATGCCGCAGGCAATATTTAACCGCCTTAAAAGTCCGCCGGATAATTTCTTCGGAAAGAATTTACGGAAATCATCTAAGCCTACAAAAGCAATGGCTTCCTCTACATACTGTTTCCGGAGTGCTTTATCTTTTACATAAAGCCCACAGAAATAATCAATGTTTTCATATACCGTCAGTTCATCCACTACGGCAACGTTCTGCATAACAACGCCGATTTGCCGCTTCAGGTCATAACTATCCGGGTTCATCTTTTTCCCAAATACTTCAATGTTTCCTTTGTCATAGGAAAGCAGGGAAAGAAGGCAGTTGATGGTCGTAGTCTTGCCGGAACCGTTTGGACCGAGCAGACCGAAAATCTCACCTTCTTCAATTTCTAAGTTAAAGTGGTCTAATGCTACAAGCTCTTTGTAGCGTTTCACCAGGTTTTCTATTTTTACAACTGGGGTACTCATAGGTTTCCTCCTTTTTTAGGTTGATTGGTTGTGCAGGCGATTGCGAGAGGAGAAAAGAAATTTATAAAAACTGTTTTGCTGTGTTACATCAAAAGCACTGGAGTGTTCGTCGAAACTGGATACTGCATGATGCTTGAAAAGGGGCACTAAGAATTTCGAAACATGAGTAGTTTTTTCGGCAACCGGCGCAAATTCGCATCCATGTTCATATGCGCCTCGCCGGTACATCCCTGTACCGGCGTTGCCGGATATTGGGCGAAATTCCAAGTGCCCCTAACAAGCCTCATAAGGTATCCGTATTCCGATGAACGCTCCAGCGCTTTTGCCAGACATTGGCAAGCCAGCTTCTTTATGAAATTTTCTCTTCTCGCAATCGCCTATAAACTAAGTATAGGGGAAGCGGGTGCAGAAGATAAGTGCATTCTGTCAGGAAATAAAATGACATTTGTCATATCTTAACGTTCCTGTTGTCTTTTCCTTGAAAGAATAGCCGTTGCAAGACCAAGGAAGATAAGACCTGAGATAAACATATATAGTATTTTCATATGAGGGGAAAGAGTGGCATTTCCAAAAGAAATGGTAAGTCCCATATAATCCGCATATCCGGTCTTTATTTCGGAGGGGCAATGAAACCATTGCAATTCCTGATTCATCCAGATTTCACGAATGGCGGAAGCCCCCTGAAAGGCTGGAAGAAAGCGGATGATATATTTAAGAGTCTGGGGCATATTGCCGTATGGAACATAAATTGCAGCAAAAAATCCAATCAGAGTACCCAAAAGCGTGGTCAGACCATTGAATGCACTATTGGTATGAATAAAAGAAGCGCATAAAAAGACAAAGGAAGCAGAGGAAAAAATAATTGCAAGAAGTGCAAAGAGAATTTCTAAAGTATCATGGGCAGTTATAAAGGAGCCATTAGCAATACCAAGATAGATGACTCCGATTATCAATGTGAGCAGGCACATGATAAAGGAGACAATAATTGCAGCAATGACATAACCTGCAACATAGTATCCGCGTTTTACGGGTGCAACAAAAAATGCAGATATCTTACCGGATTCCTCATCTCTTACCATGGTTCCCACCAGAGTCATGGAAATGCTTACGGCATTGACAACCAGGATACCGGCAATGGTCCAGATAATGATGAGCGAAGATGCATGAACAGCTTCGTATTTCAGACCGGTTCCAAGAACCTGAATTGTGGAATCAATATTTCCCTGTCCGAGAAATGCAATCATAAGGGTTAACACAATAAGAGTAGAAAGAAGAGAAAAGAATACACTGATTCGGTCTCGGAAATAAAGTAAGATATTACGTTTTATAAATGAAATTAGTATCATAGGTTAATCCTCCAGTTTTTTTCCTGTTATTTGAATAAAAGCATCATCCATACTGCCTTGAATAATTTCAATGCCATCATAGGGAGTGGTTATCCGGGGCATGATATGCAAAGCATCTTTGGTAGTAGATAGGGGAATTGCAATTCCGTTAGGGAGACGATAAGAAGCCAGTGAAAGAGCAGCCAATTCCCGGTTCAATGGTGTAATTTTGTTAGTATAGATTTTTAAAGTATCGGAAGCATATTTATTTTTTAACTGGGATGGAGAGCCGGAAGCAATGATTTTTCCGGCATCCATAATGCAAAGTTGTTGTGCCATAGAGGCTTCTTCCATATAGTGTGTGGTGAGAAAAATTGTCATATGGCGCTTTAACCGGAGACTTTCCAGACAGTCCCACATAAGTTTTCTGGTCTGCGGGTCAAGCCCGGTAGAAGGCTCATCTAGAAATAATATTTCAGGAGTATTCATGAGTGCCCGGGCAATTTCGCAGCGTCGTTTCTGACCACCGGATAATTTACGAAAAGGTCGTGATAATAAATTTTGAATGTTAAGAATTTCGGCAATCTCATAGAGATTTTTTTGAACCGTCTTTAAATCTTTTTCATATAGAAAGCCTCTCATCAAAAGATTTTCTTTTACTGTCAGATAATCATCTAAAGTATTATTCTGAAAAACAACTCCAATTTTATTGCGGATGGCATCGGCTTCTTTTAAAGCATCGTAATCACATATTTTGACAGTTCCTGCAGTTGCTTTCAGTAAGGTACAAAGAATATGAATTGTAGTGGATTTTCCGGCACCATTTACACCGAGCAGTCCAAATAAATCTCCTTTTTTAACAGAAAAAGAAATATCATCTACTGCTTTTATATCGGAATAATATTTTTTCAAGTGTGAAATCTGTATTGCATCCATGTTATGCCTCCTGTAGATAGAGATAAATAATAGCGGTTTTATAAATGTAGTATAGTAGAGTGACCGGAGGACTGGTAAGTGCATTCTGTCAGGAAATAAAATGACATTTGTCATATCTTAGGAAAAATGATACAGTAAATGCAGTAGAACCCTAAGGAAGGGGAAGAAAAATGTTAAGAATACTGGATAAGTTACTTCTTTTTGCCATGTGCAGCTGCCTTATTTACCAGTTAGAGGGAGACTACCGCAGAGTTGTAATCTTCATCATTGGTCTGATTGTGGCAGCGTTGACTCTTTATATTGAAAACCGGAAAGTCATTGGCGCATTGCTGATAGCAATGGCAGTATTGTGCCTAATCGAGCCGGGATTTACCTTTTTGCTGCCGCTGGTGTTTTTTGACAGCTTCTGGTTTGGCCTGTGGTGGGGCATGGGATTTGCAGTTTTATTCTTTTATGCACTGCCGGTGTACCAGCCATGGATGACAGCCATCTGGCTCTTTTTGTCATTGGCAGCGGTGCTGTTGGCTTATTGCACCAGACAGGCAACGGAGCTAAAGCGGAATCTGATTCGGCTCCGGGATACCAGCACGGAGTTAAGCCTTGTGATGCGGGAGAAGAACCGCAAGCTTTTGGAAGAGCAGGATACAGAAATCTATATGGCAACGCTAAAGGAGCGGAACCGGATTGCAAGGGAAATCCATGATAATGTGGGACATATGCTGTCCCGGGCAATTCTTCAGATGGGAGCACTGAGCACCGTATATGAGGAAGAGCCGCTGCATGGTCAGCTTTTAAAGGTAAATGATACCTTAAATCTTGCCATGAATAATATCCGGGAAAGTGTGCATGATCTGCATGATGATTCCGTGGATTTAAAGCAGGCATTATTAGAAGCAACCCGGGAAATGAAGCAGCATTATCATCTGGATTTAGAATACGATATGTCACAAAATGTTCCACGAAAAGTCAAATATTGTTTTATCGCAGCCGTAAAAGAAGCAATGTCAAATATTGTAAAATACAGCAATGGTGACCGGATTGAGATTGTTCTCAGGGAACATCCGGCACTGTATCAGATGACCATCGAGGACAATGGTACGGATGAGAAAAAGCAGAAAAAGGCAACGGAGCAGATGCGGGAAGAAAAGGATGACCTTAAGAGTGCGGCTGGAGGCATGGGACTTTCGAATATGCGGGAACGTGTAGAGTCGTTGGGCGGAAGCATTCATGTAAACTGCGAAAAAGGTTTTAAAATATTTATATCAATTCGAAAGAAAGAGGAGGCAGTATGAGAGTCCTGATAATAGATGATGACGAAGATGTGGTATTTTCCCTGCAGACCATTCTCTGCGCCAAGGGAGTGGAGGTAGTTGGAACAGGCACCGATGGAAGCGAAGCGGTAAAATTGTATGAAGAGCTTCAGCCGGACATTTTATTAATGGATATCCAGATGAAGCCTATGAATGGGCTGGATGCGGCAGAGCAGATTCTTGCAGAAGACAAGACGGCAAGGGTGCTGTTTCTGACCACATTTTCTGATGATGAATATATTGTGGAGGCGTTACGAATCGGTGCGAAAGGCTATTGCCTGAAGCAGGATTTTGCAGCAATTGTTCCGTCGTTAAATGCAGTCATGAGCGGACAGAGCGTTTTTGGTGGAGAAATTGTGAATAAGCTTCCGGTTCTGATGCAGAATAAGGAAAGCTTTGACTATGCCAGCTATGATATCAGTGAAAAAGAGCAGGAAATCATTCACCAGGTGGCACTTGGACGCTGCAATAAAGAAATTGCAGAAGCATTATTTTTAAGTGAGGGAACCGTCCGCAACTATATCAGCAGCATATTAGAAAAGCTGTCCCTAAGAGACCGGACGCAGCTGGCGGTATTTTATTACCAGCATTTATAAAAAAAGAAAGAGGATTTTTATGATTTTTGAGACACATGCACATTATGATGATGAGAAATTCAAAGAGGACAGAGAACAGCTTGTTTCTTCTCTTCCGGAGCAGAACATAAGGCGGGTAATTAACGTAGGTGCAGACTTTGCCGGCTGCGTGGATAGCGTAGCATTGGCAGAGAAATACGATTATATTTATGCAGCAATCGGAATTCATCCAAGCAATATCGAAGATGCAACGGAAGAAAATTTAGCATGGATAAAGGGAAAGGCTTCCTGGGAGAAAACCGTTGCCATCGGAGAAATCGGGCTTGATTATTATTGGGATAAGGAGCCAACAGTGCAGCAGGCACAGCGGGAAATGTTCTGCCGTCAGCTTGCGCTGGCAAAAGAGATGAGTCTTCCGGTTATCATTCATTCCAGAGATGCCGCAGAGGATACCATGAATATTATGCAGCAGGCGCATAAGGATGGCATTCCGGGTGTCATACATTGTTATTCTTATTCAAAGGAAATGGCGAAAGAATATGTGAAAATGGGATATTACATTGGTGTCGGCGGTGTAGTTACCTTTAAAAATGCAAAGAAGTTAAAGGAGACCGTAGCAGAAATCGGACTGCCTCACATTGTATTGGAAACTGACTGTCCATATATGGCACCGGAACCGCATCGTGGCACCCGGAACGATTCAAGGAATCTTATTTATGTAGTAAAAACCATCGCCGAACTGACCGGAACAACACCGGAAGAAGTGGAAGCAGTTACCTGGGAGAATGCAAAAAAATTATTTCAAAAAGTGAAGTAGATATTAAAACAGCTACTGCATTACATGGAGCATTCATCCATAGAGAATGCTTCCACCGAGAATCTGAAAAAGTTACACCGGATGGTAACAGCAGTCAAGCGGGATGGAGAGGTAGGTCTTGCATATATGAAGAGTTTTGAGAGAGAAGAGAGGATTCGAAGACAGGGCGAAGAAGAAGGAAGAAAAGCCGGACTGGAAGAAGGTAAGAAAGAAGGTCTGGAAGAAGGCATTATAAAACTCAGCCGTAAACTTGGAAAAGAAGATACGGAAATTCTGTCATTATTGCAGGAAGAACTGCAGATAGATGAAGAGCAGGCGAAACGGATACTGGAAAAATATCAGTAGTATGGAACAAAAAAAGGGCAGCACTCCTACTGGAGTAGCTGCCTGATTAATTCTAAGTGTAAGTGGATAGCCTTTTTATAAGCATCCATATCCCGGTTCTTAAGGGATAATAAAATTTGTTCATGCTCCTGCTGTGCAGTAATTCTTCCATAAGAGGTATTTCCTTCGCCATAATAAATCGATTTACTGATCAGGTTATTCAGTGTCATATAGAAGACAGGAAGCGGAAGTGTTCAGGGCAGATTCAACCATATCTACAAGAACCGTTTCATTTGGAAGCGTAACATAATTGCCCTTGCCGATTACATTCGTAACCAGTTTTTTCTCGGTAAGAATCTTGATAGCTTCCCGGATGACATTACGGCTGACTCCATATTGTGTTGCAAGAACACGCTCGGAAGGCAGAAAGTCCCTCATCGATTTCTTCTTTTTTGACATTTAATGGAGTGGCAAACCACATACCATTTCCATTTACACCGCAGTTTAAGGTGAGCATATGACGTTCTAAGAAGCCCTTCTTTACTTTTGCCCAGATGTCTGGTGCCGGGGTGCCATCCTCATGGGAAAATTCAATGGCAACCATAAGACCGATACCACGGACATCGGAGATGCAAGGATTTCCACCAAAAGTGGTTCCATGGGTACCAAGCGGCCATTTATCCATAATTTCCGGGGTGGAAATCACGGCACTCATTGGAAGACCGCCGGCAATGGCTTTACCAACTGTCATAATATCAGGTACAACGTCGAAGTTCTGGCTTGCCCACATTTTGCCGGTACGTCCGTAGCCACACTGGATTTCGTCGAAAATCAGGAGAATTCCATGGTTGTCACAAATTTCACGGACACTCTGTACGAATTTCCTGGAAGGAACGACATAGCCGCCTTCGCCCATAACCGGTTCCATATAAATGCAGGCAACATCTTCCGGATAGACAACATATTTCAATAATTTATTCAGCTCAAACAGTGCATAATCGGTACGTTCTTCTTCTGTCATACCGGCAGGACACAAATCTTTTCCAGGATATGGCGCAAAGTAGACATTATCCAGTTTATGGTTTCATCTGCATGTACTCTGCTGCCGGGTAATGTCTGCCGGGTAGAGACTGCCAGGTAAAGTCAGCCAGAAAACAATAGAAACATTTATTTACCGGATGCCAGTTCCACCGTGTCTTTCCAGAATCGTTTTGGAATATTCTGACTTTGCAGCTTCGGATTCTTTCTTGCTTCAATGGCAATGCTGTCAAAGAAACCGCACCAGAGCTTCTGGTATTCCTTTTCGGCAGGGGAAAGCCGTGTGATAACGTCCGGATTTAAATTGGATGCATCCGTAAGGAAGTATCCACTGCCGGCTTTGTGAATGGCGGCAATCTGGTGTGTTGCGTCATAAATCATAAAATGTTCCTGTGGAAGGCGGTCAGTAAAATGTTCTGCCAGAACGGAAATCACCTGATTCTTAGGGTGGATGGTAGAAAACAGGACTCCGTTTTCCAGTTCCTGAAAACGTAAAAAACCAAGCAGATGGTGGGCTTCATTTCCGGTGGAACGACTTAGTTCAAAGACTCTTGCAATATAAGGATTGCCAAGAGCCTGTAAAATCCGATGACCATCCGCTAAAGAAAATCCATATAAGAGTGTACGGTAAATGCAGTCGGCTTTGTCTGGATGCTCATTCTTTTTCTTATCATCATGGGCAAGAACCGCCTGAAGAATATCCTGATAGACCTCCATGCCAAGACGGGCAATAATGGTGCGTCCAACCTTTTCGCTCTTTTCGGAATCCGGTGTGACAGTAATATATTCAGAAAAGAGTTCGTAAGTTATCGTATCATTGATACAAAGCTTTATATTTTTGTGCCCGTATCTGCTGGCCCAGGCATCATAGATGCCGGTAAAGATGCCATCGATGGAATCTTCACAGAGAAATATATGCATAAGAAAAAGTCCTTTCCTGTTTACTGAAAAATCATGGTTATAGCAGTTTATCCGACGCATAAATCGTTGGTGGTCAGTTTAAAATCACTTAAGGCATCTTCATCGAAGAAGGAAATCTGCTTATAACTGGAATCCCGTATTTCCTTCGGAATCTGAGTTTTATCCTGCATCAGACAGCTGCAGATATAATCTTCATTTTGTGGAATGGAATACATCATACGACCGGAGCAGGTAATAAAGTAGGCAGCCCGTTTTAAGACAACTCCGATTTTCTTTAAATCGGAAAAATCAAGGCGGCTGTGACGGCGGGCTTTTACAATACGGTTGGCAGATTTCACACCAATGCCCGGAACACGTAGTAAGGTGTTGTAATCTGCCCGGTTAATCTCTACCGGAAAGGCTTCTAAGTGGCGGAGTGCCCAGTCGCATTTCGGGTCTAAGAAGATATTAAAATCCGGACGGTCTTCGCTTAATAGCTCTCCGGCAGAAAAACCATAGAAGCGAAGCAGCCAGTCTGCCTGATACAGGCGGTGTTCCCGCAGAAGGGGCGGACCACCGGGAAGGGTTGGCAGATTGGAATTGTGATTTACATTGACAAAGGCTGAGTAGAAGACTCGTTTCAACTGGAAATTCTGGTATAAGCCTTCTGCTACCTTCATAATCTGATAATCGTTTTCTGGGGTGGCACCGATAATCATCTGGGTGCTTTGGCCTGCCGGTACAAATTTCGGTGTCTTATGGTAAACCATCAGCTCATTCTGATTTTCCATAATGCCATTTTGAATCAGACGCATGGGCTTTAAGATGGTTTTGCGGGACTTATTTGGTGCAAGAGCCTTCAGTCCGTCTGCGGTTGGAAGCTCCAGATTAATGCTCATACGGTCAGCAAGAAAGCCTACTTTTTCAATGAGAACTGGGTCGGCACCAGGAATAGCTTTTACATGAATATATCCGTTAAAATGATGGCGGACACGGAGCTGGTAAAGTGTCTGATAAATCAGTTCCATAGTATAATTCGGGCTGATGAGAATACCGGAGCTTAAGAAAAGACCTTCAATATAATTTCTGCGGTAAAATTCCATGGTAAGGGTACAGACTTCGTCCGGTGTAAAGGAAGCCCTTGGCACATCATTGTTGCAGTTATTCTGGCAATAGGCACAGCGGAAAATGCATTCATTGGTAAAAAGAATCTTAAGCAGGGAAATACAGCGTCCATCGGCAGAGAAGGTATGGCAGATTCCGGGAGCAATGGAATTACCCATGCCATGGCCGTTTCCCTTGCGGTCTACACCGCTGGAGGTACAGGCAACATCATATTTGGCGGCATCCGAAAGGATGGTCAGTTTTTCCAATAAAGACATGTTTTCTGTTATATTCAAAGCAATCACCTTTTCTATAAAATCCCCAATAATAGTTGCGTAGAACTATTTTCCTCTGTTATCATAAAAAGGACTGGACAAATCAGAACGTTTGTTCTAAAATGATTGTAACACAGAAATATGCAGTTGGCAACAAAAACCGAACATTTATTCGAAAAAAAGATAGAAAGAGCGGTTAAATAAAGGAGCAGGCATGGCGGAATTAGGAAATCCACAGAATACAATAGAGGTACTGCAGAAGTACCGGTTTAATTTTCAGAAGAAATTCGGGCAGAATTTTTTGATAGATACTCATGTGCTGGATAAGATTATCGATGCATCCGGAGTGAAGGAGGATGATTTTGTATTGGAGATTGGTCCGGGAATCGGAACCATGACACAGTATCTTTGCGAGCGGGCAAGAGAAGTGGTTGCGGTGGAGATAGATAAGAATCTGATTCCGATTTTGTCGGACACACTGAAGAATTATTCCAATGTAACAGTAATCAATGAAGATATTTTAAAGCTTGATATCTGTAAGCTGGCAGAAGAGAAGAATCAGGGAAAGCCAATCAAGGTAGTGGCGAATCTGCCTTATTATATTACCACACCGATTATTATGGGACTGTTTGAAAGCCATGTGCCAATTGACAGCATTACGATTATGGTGCAGAAGGAAGTGGCAGAACGTATGCAGGAGGGACCGGGAAGCAAGGAATATGGAGCACTTTCCCTTGCAGTACAGTATTATGCGAAGCCGGAAATCGTGGCAAATGTACCACCGAACTGTTTTATGCCAAGGCCGAATGTAGGCAGTGCGGTCATCCGTCTGACCCGGCATGAGAAGCCGCCGGTAGAAGTGGAAGATGAGAAACTGATGTTCCGTATTATCCGGGCATCCTTTAACCAGCGCAGAAAGACACTGGCAAACGGACTGAATAATTCCCCGGAGATACATTTGCCGAAAGAGGTAATACAGGAAAGTATCGTAAGCCTTGGAGTTCCGGAGAACATTCGTGGAGAGGCACTGTCCTTAGAGCAGTTTGCGGAACTTTCCAATGAGATAGGACAGCGTATGAATCAGTAATATTTTACTGGTATACATCCATTTCTGTTACATATATATGTAGAACAGGAGTGGACAGGATATGAAAGAAAAAATAAAAATGATACTGTGTCTGTGTCTGATTATTGCAGGATTACCGATACTTATGACCCTGGTGTTCCAGGGGGATGAGATATTATTGGATACAGACAGCAATGAAATACAACATAAGAGCAGTCATCCCGATGAAGAAGAGAAGATGGCTGCTCTTGTGTCTATTCTGGCACGGGATATCCCGGTTACCTATGAAGAAGAAGCGATTCGTGCGCAGGCAGTTATTGTGCGGACCAATTATGAATATGCCCTGTCGCAGGGAAAAGCACCGGAGACGGGACTGAGTGTTGCAGAGCAGACCAAATTATTTGGAAATGAAAATTATAATCGATATTATCAGAAATTAGAAAATTGCCTGATAGATACCGAGGGGGAAGTCTTAACATATCAGGGACAGGAAATTGAGGCTCCCTATTTTGCAGTCAGTGCAGAGAAAACGAGAGGGACAGAGCTTCCTTATCTCAAAAGTGTGGAATCCATATGGGACATTACATCAGAGGATTTTCTTAAGGTGGAATTCTATGATGCAGGAGAACTGGTGGATACCTGCAATCAGGCATTTCCGGAAGCAGGACTTACAACGGAGGATTGGGTGAATACGCTGGTGGTGACAGAGCGGGAAGAAAGCGGATATGTAAAAACCATACAGGTTGGGAACAGTAGTGTCAGCGGGGAGGAATTCCGCAAGGCATTTTCCCTGAATTCCGCCTGTTTTTATATCAGGGAAATCGACGGCAGGGTACGTATTGTGACCAAAGGTTTAGGACACGGTTATGGACTTAGCATATATGGAGCAAATGAGATGGCAAAAGAGGGAAAAACTTATCAGGAAATTTTAAGCTATTATTATTCCGGAATTGAAATTACAAAAAAATGAAATATAAAGAAGAATAAAATATAAAAAAGAATAATATATGAAAAAACTGTTCATACTTATAAAAAATAAGATATGGATGGTGAGAAAATGAAAGGAAGAAGATCATGGATGATTGCCCTGGCTGTCATGGTACTGGCAGCAGGAGCAATGACAGCAGTATATAATTATTCCCAGAAGGAAGAAAAAAAGCAGCAGGAAAATGTTGCAGATAAGGATGCAGGAAAAGACAAAGGCAATAAAAAAGAAGATGGAGCTTCGGATGATTTTGTGGCAACGCTTCCAAAGACAGAGGAAGAAACATCGGAGAAACTGGCAGAGACAGACAGTATCATAAAACCTTCTGATAACGTAGTTGCTTCAAAGGATTCGGATGGACAGGCACAGTCCGACAGCGGGCAGACGGAAGAAGAAAATGTAACAAATGCAGTGGCTGAGGTAGAAAATGAACCTGAGACAAAGGCGGCAGCAGCCACCACAAAAACACTGCATTTTGCGGAAGAGGATGGATTAAACTGGCCATTACAGGGTAATGTAGTCTTAAATTACAGCATGGATCAGACCGTGTATTTTGCAACGCTGGATCAGTATAAATATAATCCGGCAGTGATTATTGCCGGAGAAGTAAATGACAGGGTATCCGCAGCCGCAGAAGGAAAGATAACTGATATTTCCAACAGTGCGGTCACAGGATGTACCGTGACTATGGATTTAGGAGATGGTTATAGTGCTATTTACGGGCAGCTTAAGGAAGTGCCGTATGAAGTGGGCGACATTGTCGGCAAAGGAAAACTGGTAGGTTATATTGCGGAACCGACGAAATATTATTCCGTGGAAGGAAGTAATCTTTATTTTGCCTTGCAGAAAGATGGCGAACCGGTAGACCCGGTAAGCTTCTTTGAGTAAAAGAGCCATACTTGAAAAAAGAGCCGCATACCTATATAATAAAAGACATTAAAAAATACGAAAAAGGGTGCGCAAAAAGATGGATTTTAATGCTTACAGCAGCGAAGTATTGGAATGGTTAGAGGGTGTCCGGAAGAATCGGGGAACAGATGCCGAAAAAACATTGATGCTATGTAAAAATATAAGAGATTATGCCAGAGAGCAGGATGATGAGAAACTGTTAGGCTATGCCTATTATTACAGTGGCGAGACATATTATCTTCTGAATGATGTGGATAAACTGTTTCGCAATCTTTCCTGTTCCCTGCCATACCTGGAGCATTCCAGACAGCATGGTTTATTGGCAAGAGCCTATAATATTCTTGCCATTACGTCCATGAATCGTGGAAATGCTCCTTTTGCCATGGATTATTATCTGAATGCCAGAATGTATTGTGAAAAATATAAATTATATGATATTGGTATTATTATCAATATTAATATCGGTATGCTTTATAATAATTTTGGGGAATACCGGCAGGCAGAAAAATATTTAGAGCAGGCATATGATTTATTGCAGAAGAATAAGGAAATACCGGAATATTACAGTTATCTTCTGAATATCTATATAGGACTGGGAAACAGCTGCTTTTATCAGGAAGAGTATATGCAGGCACAGGAATATGCACTGCGGGCAAAAGAGGTGTGCAGTGGACATCTGGAAGAGTTAGAGCAGATTGCCTTTGCCTGCTTTGAAGCAAGACTCTGTAATGCCATGGGAAAGAAAGAAGAATGTGACCGGAATATAGCAATTGTGCAGAAGGTATCAGATACCAGAATGCCGATTCTTGATATTTTTGATGATCTTTATGCTTATTGTGAGATGCTGTTAGATACCAGAAAGGAAGAGAAATTCTGGAAATTAGTAGAACTTTTAGAGAAGATGGCAAGGGAAGCTAAGATTATTTATATGCAGAAGCGGATTCTGACTTTAAAAATCCGTTATTATAAGCGGCAGGAAAAGAATCGTGAATATCTGCAGGCATGCGGTTTGTTTTTTGAATTGTCCGAGATACTGGAAAAAGAAAATAAATATATCATGACCTGCATCTTAGATATGCGTTATACATTGGAAGAGACGAACCACAGCAGAAAGAAGATGGAAAAAGAAAACAGGATTCTCTTAGAGCAGTCCCAGACCGATGCACTGACCGGAATCCCGAACCGCTATCGGTTAGAACAGCATGCGCAGAAGGTATTCGAACATGCCATAGCAGAGAAAATTCCAGTGGCAGTGGAAATACTGGATATCGATTATTTTAAACAATATAATGATAACTATGGGCATCAGAAGGGTGATTTATGTATCTGCCGTGTAGCAAAGGAAATTCAGAAGTTAGCGGAAAAGGATGATATTTTCTGTGCACGGTATGGAGGGGATGAATTCATTCTAATTTATGAGGGATATTCCAGAGAAGCCGTAGTCATTCTTACAGAAAAATTAAAGCGAAGCATCCGTGACCTTAATATGGAGCACGCTTTTTCAGAGGCACAGCGCTATGTATCCATTTCCCAGGGAATCTGTTATGATATACCGGATGCGGACAGAACGATGAAGAACTTTTTGCAGAAAGCCGATGATTTACTTTATCAGGTCAAAGAAGAAAACCGGGGAGGAATCTGTATTGGAAGCTGTCGGTAAATGGAACATACATAAGAAAACTGCATAAGATAAAATGTAACGGCCAAAAATCCGCAATCGATACTTTTTTACCAGTTTATGGAATATGAGTAAGATACTTTTTTGGTCGATTGCTTTATATAGAGATAAGACTGGGCGGTGCCCGGTCTACATAGGAAGGATTACATGAAAGAGAAACATAATTACACTTATATGGTGCTCTGCCGGGATGGGAGCCTCTATACCGGCTGGACGACTGATATCGACAAGCGGATTGAAGCACATAACAGTGGAAAAGGAGCAAAGTATACCAGAAACCGGGGACCGGTGGAGCTGCGGTATTTAGAGGAATCCGGGACGAAGGAGGAGGCCATGCAGAAGGAAGCAGCCTATAAAAAGCTGACCAGAAAGCAGAAGGATGCGCTGATTTTGTCGAAGAAAAATCTGTTGCAGTAAATTGACAAGCAAAAAACAGTCTGTTATGATTAGCCGCGGTGGCTTTTTATAAAGTGACTGGAGAACAGGTTACTGACAGATGGGAAAAAGTTCCCGCAACAGGAAGGAAAAGAATGAATACAATCAGATTTGATGAATTAGATTTAAATCCGCAGATTTTAAGAGGAATTGCGGACATGGGATTTGAAGAGGCAACACCGATTCAGAGTCAGGCAATCCCGGTGGTTTTATCAGGTGTGGACGTTATCGGACAGGCTCAGACCGGAACCGGCAAGACAGCAGCTTTTGGAATTCCGATTTTACAGAAAGTAGACCCGTCTTTACGGAAAACGCAGGTTTTGATTTTATCTCCCACCAGAGAGCTCGCCATTCAGGTGGCAGACGAAATCCGTAAGCTGGCAAAATATATGCACGGTGTAAAAGTGTTGCCAGTGTATGGTGGACAGGACATTTCCCGCCAGATTAAAGCCCTAAAGGGTGGCGTACAGATTATTATCGGAACACCGGGACGATTGCTGGACCATCTTCGCAGAAAAACCATTCGCCCGGATTTTGTCCATACCATCGTCTTAGATGAAGCGGATGAAATGTTAAATATGGGATTCCGTGAGGACATAGAAACTGTATTAGAATATATTCCGGGAGAGCATCAGACCGTACTGTTTTCTGCAACCATGCCAAAGCCGATTCTTGACATTACAAGAAAATACCAGCATGATGCAGTCAATATCAAGGTTGTAAAAAAGGAACTCACCGTAGCCAACATTGACCAGTACTACTATGATGTAAAGCGCAAGGATAAAGTGGATGTCCTTACGAGACTTTTGGATTATTATAATCCGAAGCTTTCATTGGTATTCTGTAATACCAAGAAAATGGTAGATGAGCTGGCAACGGAATTATCCGGCAGAGGCTATAGTGCAGAGGGACTTCATGGAGATATGAAGCAGTCCCAGAGAGACCGGGTCATGAATAATTTCCGGAAAGGAAAGACGGATATTCTTATTGCAACGGATGTGGCAGCAAGAGGAATTGACGTAGATGATGTAGAAGCGGTATTTAATTATGACCTGCCGCAGGATGATGAATATTATGTACATCGAATCGGAAGAACCGGACGTGCAGGCCGTTGTGGTAAGGCATTTTCTTTTGTAAAAGGCAAGGAAGTCTATAAATTAAAAGATATCCAGCGTTACTGCAAGACAAAGATTTTAGCACAGCCGATTCCATCCACTGATGATGTGGCACAGATAAAAGCTGAAAATATCATGGAACAGATTGGAACTATCATAGAGGAAGAGAATCTTTCTGATATGATAGAGCTGATTGAGAAGCAGGTAAATGAAGCTGATTATACTGCCATGGATATTGCAGCAGCTTTCCTCTATCAGGCAATGGGGGCAGGGGAGAGTTCTTCTGAAAAAGAAGAATACGACTTTGCCAATACCGGTGCAGAAGAGGGAATGGTAAGACTGTTTATCAACATTGGAAAGAAAGACAAGATTAAGCCGGGAGATATTCTTGGCGCCATCGCCGGAGAGTCCGGTATGCCGGGCAGACTGGTGGGAGCCATTGATATGTTTGATAAATATACTTTTGTGGAAGTACCAGGAGAATATGGCAAAGAAGTCTTAAATGCCATGAAGCATGCGAAGATAAAGGGAAAAGCCGTCAATATGGAACCGGCAAACCAGAAATAAACAAAAAAAGAGGGACACGATTTACGTGTCCCTCGCAGTTTTTATACCCGTGAAAACATTTTCTTAAGAAGGGGGTTCAAAGGCTGTATATGGGAAGGGTTCAGACCGTTGATGTCAATGGTATAAGAGCCGTTAATCTGTCGTCCCAGACCAAATCCTAAGAGAACCGTCTTGTCAATCTGATACATATCCCCGTAGTTATACTGATTATAAATATCGTCAAGGGAAAACAGTTCATAGGTCGCACCGTTATTTTCCGGCATGGAAAATACCACGGTTTTCACACCGGTCTGTGGATTTACATAAACCTTCTCCTTCGTATATCATTGATTTACAAAATTTTTTATTTTATCCCGTTTATCGATACCTAACTTTTCCAGAATTCCTGATATATAATGCTTAACTGTGTTCACTGAAAATCCTAAATATTCTGCAATTTCCTGATTGGTCCAGTTCCGGCATGCCAGCATTGCAATGGAAAACTCCAATGGAGACAGGAGATCCGTCACTGTTTTTTGCATCTTAGGATTGTGGATTTTCATCCAGCTACGACTAAATGAGATTATCCCGCCTGCCAACTGCTTATAAATCTCTGGTTCTTTTTTCGGACACAGACCTCCAATAATCCCTGTAACAGCCCATGATACTCAATAAATGGCTCCCAAAATCTATCCGGTCTGGCCATTTCCCATGCAGAATTTACTGAGTGTATGGCTTCTTTTTGTTCTTTCAGATTAATCTGACACATTGCCTGCACACAGTTCAGATATATTATGGGTATGGGATACGTCGTATCTGCCATCAAAAAAGCTCCCTGGACAAGCCCCTTTGCCCGGGCATATTCCTGCCTTAAATAAGTTTCATGTGCCAGAAGGCTGATTGCAAACAATCTCTGTCCGGTCGGAAGATATGGGATATACTGCAGAAACGGCGGCACCTTTTTTTCTGGCGTAATATGAAGAAAAATATTAGTTATATAATAGGCAAACAGACAGGACGCCTTTTGCTCCATCGTTGCATTTTCCTGTACCACCTGAACCATGCATCGCTGTATATCCTCTCTGGCCTGTTGTGCCGCTTTGGAATCTCCAATTGTCAGATTGGCAAAGGTATAGAGCATATCTGCAGATAAACGAAGCATGATATCTTCATGTGACAAATATGGTTTCACAGTCTCTGCACACAGTTCTGCATTGGCAGAAAAGTAATAATATTCTGCTAATGCAATCTGTGCTGATTCTTTATCTTCCATTTCTTTAATTACTTTTTCAGCGTTTCCTGTAAAATGATACAGTTTGTTACATAGAGAGCATTTTTATGGGGTAATATTTATTTACAAATGTTTCTTTTTACGATAATAAACGGTACCAGCAATAATAATTTCTGAAACAATCAGCCATGCCGCCCATACCAAAGGATTATTATAATCCCCTGTTTTCGGAGACTTATCCGTAGTCTGCTTTGTATTAGTTTGAGTTGCAGGCTGGGTATTTGAGGCTGTAGCCGTTTCCTGATTTTTATTGTCTGGATTCTGGTTTACGCTTGCCTGGATGGTAAACGTAGTACTTGCAGAACCATCTGTCCACAACATTTCCAGGTTATGTGTTCCGGCAGTCAGTGTATTCAGGTAAGAGGACTTCAAAGTAACAATGGTTGAACCGGACTTCACATCATAATTATCTTTTCCAATCTGAACACCATCTACTTTGATTCCGGCAAATTTAGAGAACTCTGCATCCACCCGGATGGTAAGGCTGTTGCCACTCTGCAGGACATAGCTGCTTTCAGTTCCTTCTATAATTTTATAAGAAGTTTTGGCTTCTTCAGTTTCGGTTTTTACCGGCGGGATTTCGACTGCAGTTTTAGCATAATTACAAACTGTACACTGCTCATGCTTAGAACCTTTTTCCGTAGACGTAGCTTCCTTGTCGATTACCCAGGTAAAGCTATGTCCGGATTGATTTATTTTTTCACCACATTCACAGGTATTCCAATGATTATCCGCATCGGAATGCCATCCGGTACGGTCTGTTGTATGCTCTGCTGTTTTTGCGATTACAACATCCAAAGCAGTAATCATATTTGCTCCATTTGCATCACTGAAATAACCACCGCAGTTTGCACAGACCCAATATTGTATATTTCCCTCTGTCAGATGGGTTGCTTCTTTTCTGTCAACCTTAGACAGTGTATGTCCGCCAAGATAACTGCCGCAGATATTTGAGAGCAGGGAGGTTGTGTCTGCTGCCTTAATCTGGTTGGAACCAGGTGTTCCACTATCCGCACCTACATCATTGAGTGAAGGGTTCTTCTTTTTATCAAAAGCACAGCCAGCAGTGGTGCCATTATTATCATATCCAATGAATCCACCCGGTGCAATTGTTGGATGAGAACCTGTTACAGTACCTGCAGCATTACAGTTCTGAATATTTCCTTCGGTATTTGTACCGGCAAAGCCACCGGTTTTCGGCTCCCAGCCTGCCACCGTACTCTTTACATTACCATAGGAAACACTGTTACGAATCTTTCCTTTTTCCAGGTATCCGACAAAACCGCCGGTATTCCAGTTATTTGCCTCAACATTGCCATAAGATGCACAATGCTCTATTTCCACACTGGCGTCGGACTCAAATACACATCCGGCAAACCCGCCGGTTGACCATCCTCCGGATACGCTGCCTTTGGCGGTACAGTTTTTGTAGGAGCCCTGGAAAACATTTCCGATGAATCCACCACTGATACACCTTCCTGTCACAGTAACATCCGCGGAACAATCCGAAACATGGGCACGGCTTGCATCACCAATCAGCCCTCCGGCATACATCTTGGAGTCTACCTGTCCGGTTCCCTGACAGGTAGACTCCAACAAAGGTAGCTCTGGAACCACCCATCGTTGTAAGCGAACCTACCAGCACTCCGGCACCGTAAATATCCGGACTGGCATTTGCATCCGTGGAATTTCCGGCATAGATGGTAGCATTTTTAATACAAAAATTTTTCAGTACTGTTTCATCAGATACAGCTACTACGACACCAAACAAGCCGGCACAGACGTTATTTCCCCGTTCATCCACATATAAGCCTGTAATGACCTGATTATTTCCATCGAAATATCCTGAAAAAGCTTTGGAACTTGCATTTCCATAACCGATAGGAATCCATCTCTTTCCGCTCAAATCAATTGGAGCGGTCAACTTAAAATATTCCCCCAAATGTGTTTGCTCAGGTACTCCAGAATTTACTTCTGATGCCAGCTTTGCAAGCTGTCCTGCCGTAGCAATCTGATATGGATCATCCTTTGTACCGTTGCCGCCAGCAAAGTCAGTTGCTGTAAAATCTGTCCATTTCTCTGTTGTAACATCTGCCCGGGAAGTTATCGGTGTCAGTGTAAACAACATACAGACTACCAAAACCAAACCTAGTAACTTTTTTCTTTTTCCCATAATTCGTCCTTTCCCTTTAATGATTTTTAGTAAGATTCAAACCGACAAAATCAAGGTTTACGATTTTATTTTACCAATTTCATTTTCCTTTGGACATGCCCGTTTTGACAGAAAAAAGTGCCTGTTTTATTGTATTTAATCTATAATTCCGGAATCGGAAATAATTCTTCCGGGGTACCAAAGTGGGCACCCAGAGGGTTCATATATTTTGTCCACTGAAGTTTCGTCTCGTCAATGTACATATTTTCCTCATCACCAATGCCATAGTTTGGAATGCCGTTATTAGTGCCCTCTAAGAAGTCTTTAAAAGCATCTACATCAAGGTCACCGTTCAGATAATCCATCCAGAAATTGTCATGGGCTGCAAATAAAAGCTTGTCCATTCGTGGAGAAGCCCAGCCTAAGAAATCACGGACAGCCTCATACTGGGAATTGTCTTCAAATTCAATTTTCCATTCGTAAGTATCAGACCCGTTTTTGATGCAGCGGATACCTTTTTCATCCATGGCAACCATATAAAATACATCTTCCGCATCTTCATCAGATTCATTTGTGGCATCTGTCGGAAACGTAACCTTAAGGGTATCGGATAAAAGCATATCGATAAGAGGCTGGGCTGGTGTATCATTTACAATGCTTTTCTTTGCTGTCTCTGCCATTTCCTTATCCTTAACTTCTTCTTCCTCTTCAATAGCTTCCTGTAAAGCTTCTTCCGCTTTATCAAAGGAGTCTAACAGCTTGTCCCATTCCTTCATGCTGAAAGACTGACCACCGATTTGAAAGCTCTCTTCGGTTTCACCATTTTTCATTTTGTTATAAATATTTTCTTTCCATTTTGCAATTTCTTCAGCCGGATTTACCGTAGCTGCAGAATCCTTATCCTCATTCATTTCAGAAAGCTTTTTCTGCACAAGCTGTTGAAAATGAGTCAGCCATTCGTTATCCTCGGTATTGTTATCCGGGTCAGTGGACAGGAAACTGAGGTAGTCCATTGGGGAGTTGTTGTTCCATATTGAGTTAATTGCCATAAGAGCTCCTTTCAGAAGTTGTTGTCTGGTGATTGCAAAAGCATATTTGTAACTTGTAAAGATTTCAGGGATTCAAAGTGCATTCTGGGTTTATCTGGTGTAAAATGCCAGCAGTTCTTAGGTACATGTTTTTCTTGCTGTCAGGCTGTCTTTCCGTTGCTTTGACACAATCGCAGTACTGTCCGTCGGGTACGGATGCGGATAAAGCCTGCAAGGGGCACTAAGAATTTCGGCAGGATAATTTTTTGTCTGGCAATCGGCGCAAATTCACATCCGTGTTCATATGCGCCTCGCCGGCACTTCCCTGTGCCGGCGTTGCCTGTTGCCAGACGAAATTCCAAGTGCCCCTAACAGCCTTTAAGATGCATCCGCACTTCGACGAACAGTCCTGTGATTTGTCAAACATTGGAAAGACCGGCTTAATAAACAAAAGAAAAACATGTATCTTAGAGCTGCGGTATTTTATGTCAAAATCCAGATACACTTTGAATATCCTGATAAATTTACAATCCATACATTTTTACAATCATCAGAAAAAAATAAAGACATTTTATCTCAATCAATCCCTTGAAATAAAATGCCATCCATGTAATAACTTTATCGACCAATCGATTTAAATACATTAGAAGAAAATGTTGATTTCTTCAAAAAATGCAGGTAGGATAGAAGAAAAGGAGTAGGAGGACGGGCAGTATGGGAAAAATCATTTTTCTGGATGTTGACGGAACCTTGGTGGATTATGAAAATCATTTGCCGGAATCAGCAGTTCTTGCGGTGCGGAAGGCAAGAGAAAACGGACACAGAGTGTATATCTGCACAGGAAGAAGTAAAGCAGAAGTCTATGAGAATATCTGGGAAATCGGACTGGATGGAATGATAGGCGGAAACGGAAGTTATGTGGAAGATCATGGACATGTGGTTATGCACCAGATGATTACGCCGGAGCAGTGCCGCCATATTGTGGACTGGTTAAAGGAGCGCGGACTGGAATTTTATCTGGAAAGTAATGCAGGACTGTTTGCAAGTGCCGGATTTGAAGAGGCTGGAGAACCTGTGATTCAGGAATATTCCAGGCGGAAAGGCAAAGAGGGCGCAGATAAAATAAAGGTGCGGGATGCATTTCCGGAAATGATTTTTGATGGAGAGCTGTACCGGGATGATGTAAATAAAGTAAGCTTTATCTTAAATCAGTATCAGGATTATAAAGATGCCGTGACCGAATTTTCGGATTTGCAGGCTGGAACCTGGGGCGGAGCCGGCGAAATTGCATTATTTGGAGATTTGGGTGTAAAAAATATCACCAAGGGCAATGCCATTGCGCATCTGTTAGAATATCTTCATGCAGATGTGGCAGATACCATAGCTTTTGGGGATGCCAAAGTGGATATTCCTATGTTAGAATACTGTGGCTATGGTGTTGCCATGGGAAGCGGCGGAGACGAGATAAGGGCTATGGCAGATTATGTCACCGGGGATGTGGATCAGAATGGATTGTATGATGCATTTGAAAAATTGGGGCTGCTATGAAGAAAAATAAGTAAAGAAAGTCTAGGAGGACAAAATGAGTAACAACGTAACAGAAAAGAAATGGTGGCAAAGTGCAGTAGTATATCAGATTTACCCAAAGAGTTTTCAGGACAGTAATGGAGACGGAGTCGGTGATTTAAGAGGAATGATGGAGCGGCTGGAGTACCTTGGAAAGCTTGGTATTGATGCAATCTGGTTATCACCGGTCTGCAAATCCCCGCAGGCGGACAATGGCTATGACATTTCTGATTATCAGGATATTGACCCGATGTTCGGCAGTGTGGAAGATATGGAGGCTTTAATTAAAGAAGCAAAGAAATACAACATCCGCATCATTATGGATCTGGTTTTAAATCATACCTCCAATAAACACAGATGGTTTGAGGAAGCAAAGAAGAGTAAGGACAACCCATATCATGATTACTATGTGTGGAGAGATGGGGAAGAAGGCGTAGAGCCAAACGATATGAAAGCCGTTTTCGGTGGAAGTGCATGGGAATGGGTACCGGAAATAAAGCAGTATTATTTCCATCAGTTTTTGCCGGAACAGCCGGATTTGAACTGGGAAAATCCGCAGGTGCGAAAAGAAATATATGACATGATTTTATGGTGGATGGAAAAAGGAGTTGGCGGTTTCCGTCTGGATGTAATTGACCAGATTGCAAAAGAGCCGGATAAGAAAATTACCATCAACGGCCCAAGACTTCATGAATATTTCCGTGAAATGAGCAAAGAAACTTTCCAGAAGGGAGATTTGATTACCGTAGGAGAAGCCTGGGGCGCAGACCCGGAGCGGGCAAAGCTTTACAGCAATCCGGATGGAAGTGAATTTTCCATGGTATTCCAGTTTGAGCACATCGGACTGGATCAGCAGGAAGGCAAGGATAAATGGGATCTGGCACCGCTACCATTCTTGAAATTAAAACAGATTATGAACCGCTGGCAGACAGAGCTTTATAACTGTGGCTGGAACAGCCTTTTCTGGAACAACCACGATTTGCCGCGTATCGTATCCCGTTGGGGCAATGATAAGGAGTACCGGGTAGAGTCTGCAAAAATGCTGGCAATTTTATTACATGGAATGCAGGGAACTCCATACATTTTTGAGGGCGAAGAGCTGGGTATGACAAATGTCCGCTATAATATCGAGGATTACCGGGATGTTGAAATCCAGAATGTATACAAGGAGCGTATCGCAGCAGGCTATGATAAGGAAGATGTTATGAATTCCATTTATGCCAAGGGACGTGATAATGCCAGAACACCAATGCAGTGGGATGATACAGAAAATGCCGGATTTACAACAGGCACACCTTGGATAAAAGTAAATGATAACTATAAAACCATCAATGCCAAGAGCCAGGTAGATGACCCGGATTCCATTTTCAACTGCTACCGGAAGCTGGTAAGCTTTAGAAAAGAGTATCCTGTTTTGGTGGACGGCAGCTTCAAATTACTGTTAGCCGAGGATGAAAATATTTTTGCATATGAGCGTAAAAATGCGGATGAGACACTGCTTGTTGTCTGCAATTTCTACGGCAATACTGTGAAAATGCCTTTGACGGAAGAGACAGAGGATATGGAGCTTCTCATTTCCAACTATAAAGAGACAGAGGATTCTTCCGTGCTTCGTCCGTATGAAGCAAGAATGTACTATAAAAAATAAGAGATTTCCTATTGAAATAAATTCTTTGCATAGATGTTGGAAATCCAACAGTCAGTCACTCCGTTATCTGCTATAATATGGATAAACCCACCGAAAAGGTTTATACAAATCAGATAAAGAAAAGATAAGGAGCACAAAAATGGCAGATTTATTAAAAAATATTTCCAAGAAAGAAGTTTTAAATTTAAAAGAAGAAGTAGCATATCAGGATGGACAGATTGTAAGTAAGACACTGGCACAGAATGATGCAGTAAGCGTAACCTTATTTTCCTTTGCAAAGGGCGAGGAAATCAGCACACACGCTTCCGGCGGAGATGCCTTTGTAACCTGTCTGGATGGAGTTGGAGAAGTAACCATTGATGGTGAGAAATTCCAACTGACGGAAGGACAGTCCATCGTAATGCCGGCAGGACATCCACATGCCGTATATGGAAAAGAGCAGTTTAAAATGCTTTTAGTCGTAGTATTCTAAGAAGAAGTAAGTATTAAAATACCGCCACATACATAAGACAAAGCCATCATCAGATGTGCGTATTGCCTGTGTATGTGGCGGTTTTGTGTTGCCAGATGTCCGCAAGAGCTGACGTTATATCAATAAGACATTGTTTAATAATACATCTTTGCAGCCTGTTTCCGTTCCCGGTATTCCTGTGCACTGACCGGTGTAATCATACCGCAGCTTTCGCACATAATGCCACGCTGTTTCTGGTGGCCGAAAATCGGAATATAGAAAAGGGTTGCCTGATTTAACTGTCTGCAAAGGGTATGCATGACATTATGCCGGCAGTTTGGGCAGACAGAAGTGCCAACCGGGCCTTCCCGTTTAAAAACTGTTCTTGTACCGTAGATAATTACCATGTCATAACACCTCCCTGATGAATATTTGCTTTTAACTGATTAAGAACCTGATCAAAATCTTTGCTTTTTCCACTGTGAGCGGCAACCAGAGTACGTTTACCATCTGCAGTTTCCAGTGCAATATAGCTGCTTGTTGTCGGGTCACCATTTAACATGTTACATTTGAAAACGTTCGTAATATCGTCTAAAGGAGTGACATAGAAGCCTTCCTTTGTATTGTTGTAATCCAATATGAAATGATTGGAAACAGCAACGCCAAGCTTTGGTGAAAAAATGCGTGGGCTGTTGGCAAAATCAGAGTAAATCCGCTGCAGACCGCCATTCTGTTCTAAGAGAGCAATCTTTTTCTTAACGGCCTTTTTCTTGTTGCCGCCTGCTGAAAAAATAATAATACCAAGAACTGTAAATACGGCAGCAATCACATAGAGTACAATGCTGTTTTCAACGGCTGTGTGTGTGGTATCCAGATAATGGTCACCAAAGTACTCGTCATAGTTGTAAGTAGTAATGTCCAGTCCGGTATCAGAAAGATAATCCACCAGATAATGAGCTGCCTGAGGAGGCATGCTGGTGCTTTTTCCCCGGATCGTGTGAGCAGGTAAGCTGTCGAGAACAGTGTCATCTACGTCTACACCATAGACCGGAAGGGAAGTTTCTCCCTTGGTAGCAATGATACTCCAGTAACCTTCAGAATCCTCTGCAATATAGAATTCTGTGTGATCTTTTCCATCAGAAGTAAGCTCCGCAAATGGCCCCATTACATAAGTAACTTCCATTGTTGCGTAACCATCGGTCTGTGCGTCAAACGGATCATAAGCAGTAATCCACATCAGAAGACCGAAGGCAAGGAAAACGCCACCTAATACAAAGAAAATAATCAGTGCAGCGGTGTTTTTCCCACAGACTTTCAATAAATCCTTTTTAAATTCTTCCATTTTCTTTTTTCTCCCGTGTATTTTTTTAAACCAATTCTATCATGGCATAAGAGGAAGAATTATGCAACAGATATAAGGAAGATTATTCTTTCATCACTAACCATCTGCATTTACTGAGGGCTTTTCCGAGACACAGGTAAATAATATAGAAAAGGATGCCGATGAGGAAAGTGGCAGCTGCCCAGCGCAGATGCTTAAACAGGTAAATATATGGATGCTCATAGAGCAGGGTAATCCAGTCCTGTGTATTCCAGAGACTGTAAGCAAAAGCATTATCATGTAAAAGATAAACCATAAAAGTGGAAGCTCCCACAAAATTAATCATGCGGCTGCATGGAATATGGATGCGCCGGAAGATTTCAAACAGAGAAAGTCCCACAAGAATCGGAATAATGCTGTAGTCTGAAAAGGAAGGAATCTTCTGGATAAAAATGTCTTTGCTTTCATTTAAAAAGTAAGTCTGAATATTGGTCTGTGTTACATTATAAGCAGAGATATAAATAAACAGGAAGGAAACTGCAATAATCAGATAGAGGCAATAAGTTCTGATTTTCCCAAATGGATTGTAAAGGTGGATAAAACCGCCCAAGGCATATAAGAAAATACCGGTCAGCAGTGTCCGGAGTCCGTTAGCCAGGGAATTTGCCATACTTCCGGTCCAGCGGAACTGGATAAATGCAAATAAGACAATCAGAAAGGTAAAATATTTCTGCTTGTCCAGTTTTGCCAGAAACTTGTTTAAAAAGAGGTAAGCGATTACCATAATGAAGAAATAGTAGCCCACAAACCAGGACATACTGTTAAATTTATTGATGTTGACCAGTTTTAAAAAGACACCGTCAGTCATGCGGTACCAGAAGGAAGATACCAGTGTCAGGGAAACTGCGGCAAAACCAAGCTGTAACAGCAATTTTTTGGAAATTTTGGCAAGATTAATTCCGTTTCCCTTTGAAACCATAAAGTATCCGGAAATCGTAATGAAAATAACATTTCCGATTTTTCCCATTGGAGCAAAGGTGGAAAGAAGCAGGAGCTTCTTATAAAAAACAGGTTCACAGAACAGTCCGTTATTCATACGTAGCATGGAAGCAGTGTCTGTTAACTGTACCTTCACGCAGTGGTCAGAAATATGAAAAATAATAATCATAAACATAGCCAGAATACGCAATAATTCAATGTTGGAACTTCTGGTTTTAGCTGGTGTCATGTTGTCTAATCTCCTAATCCTAAAATGAAATACCATGCTATTATAATACAGATAGTTTTAAGATGCCACTATTTCCAGCAAAAGTGTGTTATAATGAGCAGTGCCAGTCAGGGAAAATCTTTGATTTTCGAGAGGGCACTGCTGGAAATGTGCTAAGCAGTAAAAAATACCCCCACAGAAAGGAATACACATATGGCAAAGGAAAAGATAGATGAGGGACTGATAGGAAATGAAAAAATCGAACAGGCGATTGCCGGCTTGCAGCAGGAGGCAACACCGGAGCAGTTAGCCCATACACTGACGGTAATCCGCCGGCGGATGCAGGAAGGCGGTCAGGTGATTGTGGCAGTGGAACCACCGAAGGGTGGAAGCCAGATGCTGCTACAGGCGATTGAGACAGAGGGCAGGACCTGGTGGGCAGCCTTCAGCAGCTTTGAAGAAGAATTAAAAGGCGGCGGAAGTGTGAAATCCACATTTTTAGCGGATATAGAAAAGCTTTTTCAAGGAGCATTGCAGGCAGAGGGAATCGAAGGGGTCATTTTAAATCCGTGGAACCGTACCATAATGCTGGATAAGAATCTGATACAGATTGTGCTTGGCAGCAGATAGATATGTGGATAAGTAAACGTCAGAGAAGAAAAAGAGTGGAAAGAAAAATGAATTATGTAGAATGTATCGAACAGGCAAGAGGAAGGATTGGAAATTATTGTAAGGCATGTGTAGAATGCAACGGACGCGCCTGCCGGAATCAGATGCCGGGACCCGGTGCAAAGGGAATCGGCGATACTGCCATGCGTAATTATGATAAATGGAAAGAGATTCGTGTGCAGATGGATACCATTGTGGAAAATGCTCCGGTGGATACTTCGCTGAAATTATTTGGAAAAGAGTTTAAATATCCGTTCTTTGCAGGCCCGGTAGGAGCGGTGAATCTGCATTACGGTGACTGTCTCAATGACATTTCCTATAATGATATTCTGGTATCGTCCTGTGCGGAATGTGGCATTGCAGCTTTTACAGGGGATGGTACAGACAGTAATGTCATGGTGGCAGCTACAAAGGCAATTGCCAAAGAACAGGGACTTGGAATCCCAACGGTAAAGCCGTGGAACCTTGAAATCATCAAAGAAAAAATGGCACTGGTGCACGAAGCGAAAGCCTTTGCGGTAGCCATGGATGTAGATGCAGCAGGCTTGCCGTTTCTTAAGAATTTAGAGCCGCCGGCAGGCAGTAAGACCGTGGAAGAACTGCGGGAAGTGGCAGAGCTTGCTGGAGTTCCGTTTATTGTAAAAGGAATTATGACGGTAAAAGGAGCTTTAAAAGCAAAAGAAGCCGGGGCTGCCGGAATTGTGGTATCGAACCACGGTGGCAGGGTATTAGACCAGTGCCCGGCAACAGCAGAAGTCTTAGGCGGGATTGCGGATGCAGTGAAAGGCTCCATGAAAATTCTCGTAGACGGCGGAATCCGCTGTGGAACGGATGTATTTAAGGCAATTGCCTTAGGTGCAGATGCGGTAATTATCGCAAGACCGTTTGTGACAGCGGTTTACGGTGGCGGCAGGGAAGGCGTAGCGTCTTATGTTGCCAGGATAGGAACCGAATTAGAAGATACCATGAAAATGTGTGGCGTACACAGCCTGGCAGAGATTACAAAGGATTGCATATGGACAAAAGCATAGAGTGGAGCATGAAAACAAGAGAAGAAATATTAGCATACGGACTGTCTTTACCGGACACCTATCAGGAGGCACCGTTCCATGATCAGAACTGGCAGCTGGTGCGCGTAAGGGAAAGCAAAAAGGCATTTCTCTGGACTTATATGCGGAATGGATTCCTCAATCTGAACGTAAAAGCAGACCCACAGTGGAGAGATTTCTGGCGGAGTGCCTATCCGGCAGTCATTCCGGGGTATCATCAGAATAAGGAGCACTGGAATACCATAATCGTGGATGGCACAATCCCGGATAAAGATATCTGCCGCATGATAGCAGAAAGCTATGAACTGGTAACGGACAGCCCGACCAGGCGGATTTATGAAGCAGTAAAGAAAATTCCAAAAGGGCAGGTGGCAACCTATGGGCAGGTAGCGGAGCTTGCCGGAAACAAGCGGATGTCAAGAGCTGTAGGAAATGCACTGCATAAGAATAAAGACCCGGAAAACATACCATGTTACCGGGTGGTAAATGCAAAAGGCGGGCTTTCCGGAGCCTTTGCCTTTGGCGGCGAGAATGAACAGGCACGCCGCCTGATGGCAGACGGTATAGAAGTAGTGGACGGAAAAGTAGATTTAAAACGTTTCGGAATGAAAATAGAGAAAACGGATTAAATTACTGGAACATTAGAGAACCTTTTCTCCGGTTAGCGGGTCCGTGATTTCTAACAGGGCTAAAATCAGTGCCATACGGACATATTTTCCGTTCTGTACCTGTTGGAAATAAGCGGCGCGCGGGTCGGAATCCACATCAACAGAGATTTCATCGACTCGTGGAAGCGGATGTAAAACCGGCATATCGGAAGGAGCCAGTTCTAATTTTTCTTTATTTAAAATGTAGGTATCTTTTAACCGGATATAGTCTTCCTCGTTGAAGAAACGCTCTTTTTGGACACGGGTCATATAGAGAACATCCAGCTTTGGAAGTGTTTCCTCTAAGTCAGAGACTTCCCGATAGGTGCTGTGGGAAGGCTTTAAGGTTCTTTCAATCATATAGTCCGGAATGCGGAGTTCTTCCGGAGAAATGAAATAGAATTCGTTACCCGGATAGCGTACCAGACTGTTTACCAGGGAATGAACGGTTCTTCCGAATTTTAAATCACCACAGAAGCCTACCGTCAGGTGGTCAAGCCGTCCCTTGCGCTGGCGTATGGTTAATAAGTCAATCAGGGTCTGGGTTGGGTGATAGTGTCCGCCGTCACCGGCATTAATGACCGGAATGGTTGCATACATAGAGGCGCAGAGCGGTGCTCCTTCTTTTGGATGACGCATGGCAATAATATCTGCGTAGCAGCTTACTACCCGGACGGTATCGGCAACGGTTTCTCCTTTGGTAGCACTGGACTGTTCCGCACCGGCAAATCCCAGTGTCTGACCACCAAGACTTAACATGGCGGATTCAAAGGACAGTCGGGTTCTGGTGCTTGGCTCATAAAAGAGTGTAGCAAGCTGTTTCCCTTCTGCAAGGTGGGCATAAGCCTCTTTGTGGGTACCAATCCGGTCTGCAAGATCCAGAATACGGGTTGTTTCTTCTTCCGTAAGGTCCAGTGGACTGATTAGGTGTCTCAAAGCCATTCCCCCTTTATCATGTATTCATTTCGTTCTGCACCAGTGGAAATAAACTGGATATCGCAGTCTAAAAGGCGTTCTAATGTTTCGATGTATAATCTGGCATTTTCCGGTAAATCTTCATATTTGCGGCAGGCAGAAATATCCTGTTTCCAGCCCGGAAGCATTGTTACAACCGGAGAGAAGCTATCGATATTTTCGGTAGGGTTGAAGACGGTTGTGGTCTTATGATTTCTTTCATAAGCAGTAATGACAGGGATTTCTGTCAGGGAGCTTAAAACATCAAGCTTTGTTAAGGCAATTTTATCTGCATGCTGGCATTTCAATCCATAACGGCTGGCAACGGCATCAAAAGGTCCGACTCTACGTGGACGGCCGGTGGCAGCACCGTATTCATTTCCAAATTTACGAAGGATGTTGCACCAGTCTTCGGACATGGCTCTTTCTGCTACGAAAGGTCCGGCTCCCACACAGGTGGAATAAGCTTTTAGGACACCCACAACATGGTCTAGGGATTCACCCGGGATACCGGCTCCAATCGGGCCATAGGCGGAAATGGTGGAGGAACTTGAAGTGTAAGGGAAAATACCATAATCGATATCACGCATGGCTCCAAGCTGGGCTTCCAAAACCACCTTTTTATGGCTGGCAAGAGCATTTTCCAAGAAGCTTCCGGTATCGCAGATATAAGGTGCAAAAAGGGAAGCCTGTTTTTCACACCAGGACAGCAATGCCGGATAAGACATCGGCTCCTGATGATAACTGCCTGCCAGTTCCAGATTTTTGGATTCCAACATGGTTTTTATCCGAACCTGGACATTTTCTTCTTTTAAATGAAGCAAATCACCAAGACGCAGTGTTTTCTTCCGGTATTTATCGCTGTATGCGTAAGCAATGCCGCGGCGGGTGGAGCCGAAGGCAGCACCGGATTTCTCAAGACGTGTTTCTTCCAGTTCATCCTGAATCCTGTGCCATGGCATGGAGATGGTGGCACGTTTGGAAAGTTTTAAATGTTCCGGGGTAATAGAAATACCGCGGCTTTCGATATCTTCAATTTCATGGGTGAGGTGCTCTAAATCAATGACCATTCCATCCCCCAGTACGCATACCACATTGGGATGCAGAATGCCGGACGGCAGAAGATTTAAGACAAATTTTTCCTGTTTGGTTACAACGGTATGACCGGCATTGTTGCCACCCTGATAACGGACAACGACATCTGCATGTTCTGCAAGCAGATCAATGACACGTCCTTTTCCTTCGTCTCCCCAGTTAATTCCTGTTACGGCTGTAAGCATATCGATTCTTCCTTTCTGTAATCATGTATAAAATAAATAATTTTAAGCGTATAAAATTTATCAGGTGCAGTACCGGAAAGTCCGGTCGGTAAGTATTCTTGCAAAAATAAGTCCCAGCGGCAGGGCGATAATAATCATTATGGCAATGGAGAACCAGGAAACCGCTTCCGTTAAGGACATAATGCCAAAGTTATAGAAGGCGCGGTAAAGATATAGTCCCGGAACCATAATTACAATGGAAGGTACGGTTAAAGAGATTCGCGGATATCCATTGTTTTTCTTAATAAAGGATGCCAGCAGACCGGCGGTCAGTGCACCGATAAAGGCAGCAGCAACGGCTGGAATTCCGGTAAAGTCAACCAGTTCCAGACGTAAGGTATTGGCAACGGAGCCAATCAGTGCAGCAGTAGCTGCCATGGGAATGGAACTGTTAAACATAATAGAGAATCCAAATACGCCGCAGAAGCTTGCAATTAACCGCAGAACCAGCCGCGAAACATCACTGAGATTTACAGAGGTAAAGTCCTGAGGCTGAAGTCTAAGAAGCATTGCCATAATCCAGGCAAACATGGTAGCCACAAGAACAATGATGATGGAATAGGTCAGCCGCTCCAGTCCGGAACGAAGATCCAGTTTCGCAAGGTCAATGCCGCTTGTGATAAATGGAAAGCCCGGGATAATAAACAACATGGAGCAGATGTATCCGGCTTCATGGACGGCCGGAACATGGAAAAAAATTTCGGCAGCCTTTAAGCAGATGGCATACATAAGGCAGGCGGCGGAAATAGAGACCGCAATATTTAAAAACAGCGTAAAATGATGTTTGATTAATTTGGTCCGGATAACATTTCCAATACCGGCTGCAATAAATGCCAGAATCATTTCCACAGGGCCTCCGCCCAGAAGAAAAGTAAATGCGCAGCAGGCTAAGGCTGCCGCAAGTCCCAGTTTGGCGGGAGAATAAAGGGCGTGGATTTTTTCAATTTCATCCAGCCGCTTATGGATTTCCTCGCCGGTTAAATGGGCTTCTTCCTTTGGAAAGCTTTCTACGAATTGTTCCATGCGGTAAAGTTTGGAGGTGTTGACGCCGGTATTGGCGATGCTTAAGGACTGGGAGATACAGTCATTTCCATCAAAGCAGTTAAATTCGATGGACATAAGACCTACATCTACCGTACAGGTAACTCCCAGTTCCTTTGACAGCTTATTCATGGAAGTACGGACACGCCAGGCTCCGGTTCCACAGGATAACATGATTAATCCCACACGTCCGATGACCGAGGCTTTTTCAATCAGTCCCGCCTGGGCAATCAGTACGTTGCTGTCATCACTGGCATAATCATGCCAGGGTATTTCCATATGATTTTTTTCCATAATATCAATATATGAAGTAGTGGAAGATGCACTCTTATTCATAAATAATCGCCTCAGCTTTGGCAATATGCCGTTCCAGATTCTTTAAAAAAATGGAATTTGGAAGGAAAATGCCGATTTCATCATATTTTTCATCATGTTCCACAAGAGAATCCTGTCCGTAGAAGACAAATGCCATTGGAAGCTCTTTCTCTAATTTCAGTACAAGGTCGAAGATTGCAGAGTAGGCTTCCGCTTCGGTCTCCTTCTGTTTTATGGTATCCGGAAGCTCCCGGATGAGAAGCACCCCATGGCTGCGTTCTAAGACAAGCTGTCCAATGGTATCTTCACCGGTATAAGCGTGGCTGTACCGGTATGCCTGGGCAAAATACATATTCTTTGGTTCCCCTAAATCGCGGTAGCTCTCAAGAAAATGCTGATAATCCTTATTGTGAATATCGCCACAATACTTTGGCAGAAGTCTGCCGGTATCATCGGTCATAATTATCGGATTTTCTTTTCCATCTGCGTTGAAACGGTAGGGAATCAGATAGGAATTTCTCAGTAAATCGAATAGGGTATTCTGGCAGATAGCCATAAGAAATGCCGATAAATCTTTATTTTGATAAGCATCAAAAAGAGCTTCTGAAAAATCCTGTGAAGAAAGAGAAGAATCAAATTCATCATTACAGAATAAATAATTGCAAAAAGTTTCCTGAAGCTTTTCGCAGGCCCAAGGGTCATGCAAAATCTTTTCAAATAAAACGTCTGCTCTTTCTTCACGAGGGAAAAATGTTGAATTTTTCATAGAAAATATGCGCTTCCTTTCTGCTTTATAGCATTCGTAAAGAGCTGCCGGTGGCAGCTCCTCGTAGGGTTTGGGTGGAGAAATGTAAAGGGGTTGTTTCCCTTAATTTCGGCTTGATTATACTATTGCATTGGGAATAAGTAAAAGCTATAATTGATATAGCAGAAATAATAAATTGATATGGTGAAAATGTATGGATATAAATTTTGAATATTATAAGATTTTTTATTATGTGGCAAAATACAGTAATTTTACCAGGGCTGCCAATGCCCTTGGCAACAGTCAGCCTAATATCACAAGGGCAATGAACGGACTGGAGCAGCAGCTTCACTGTACGCTTTTTGTCAGGACAAACCGCGGAGTACAGTTGACGCCGGAAGGGGAGAAGCTGTATACCCATGTGTCGGCAGCCATGTCGCATCTTTGGGCGGCAGAAGAGGAACTGGCAGACAGCAGCGGTCTTGCCCATGGAAGCATTTCCATTGGAGCCAGCGAGACTGCCCTTAACATATTTCTTTTGGATAAGCTGAAAGATTTCCATATGAAATATCCGGGAATCCGGTTGAAAATTTATAATCATTCAACACCTCAGGCAATTGATGCAGTAAAGAGCGGACAGATAGATTTTGCAGTAGTGTCTGCACCGGCAGAAGTAGAGCAGCCACTAAAAAAAGTTAATCTGCGGACATTCCGGGAGGTACTGGTGGGTGGAACAACATTTACCGCACTGGGCAGTCAGGAGCTTTCCCTAAAGGATTTAAAGGATTATCCGTTAATCTGTCTGGGAAAAGAAACCATGACATTTCAGTTTTATAATAAGCTGTTTTTGTCTTATGGGCTGGCACTGGAGCCGGATACAGAGACAGCAACCACAGATCAGATACTGCCACTGGTAAAGAGTGAGCTTGGTCTGGCTTTCATCCCGGAACCGATGGCAAGAGAGGCCATCGAAAAACATGAAATCGTACAGATTTCTCTTTCGGAGACGATTCCAAAAAGAAATATCTGTATGGTATACGACAGTCAGCATCCTTTAAATGAGGCGGCGCGTCAGTTAAGAAAAGTCATTTTAGAAAGCAGGTGAGCATATGACACTTCAGCAGTTACGCTATATTACAACCGTGGCAGATACCGGAACCATCACGGAGGCGGCGAAGAAATTATACATTTCCCAGCCCAGCCTTACCAATGCCATCCATGAGCTGGAAAAGGAGATGGGCCTTACCATTTTTAACCGGACGAATAAGGGAATCTTTATTTCCAGGGAAGGGGAAGAATTCTTAGGATATGCAAGGCAGGTATTGGAGCAGACCACCATCTTAGAGGATAAATATAAGAAAAACGGTGGCGGGAAAAAGCAGTTCTGCGTATCAACCCAGCATTACTCTTTTGCGGTAAATGCCTTTGTGGATCTGGTAAAAAAATACGGGCAGGAGGAATATGATTTCAGCCTGCGGGAGACTCAGACCTATAAGTTAATTGAAGATGTAGCGCAAATGAGAAGTGAAATCGGAATCCTTTTCTTAAATGATTTCAATGAAAAAGTAATCAGGAAAATATTGAAATCGTCTGATTTGGAATTTCATCTGTTATTTGTTGCAGAACCTCATGTTTTTATCAGCAGGCAGCATCCGCTGGCAAAAAAGAAAATCATAACCAATGAGGAACTGGCAGATTATCCGTACCTTTCCTATGAGCAGGGGGAACACAATTCCTTTTATTTCTCGGAAGAGATTTTCTCCTCTTTTGAGCGGAAGAAAAATATCCGCGTCAGTGACCGGGCGACCTTGTTTAATCTTCTGATTGGTTTAAATGGTTACACAGTGTGCAGCGGAATCATTGACCAGAAATTAAATGGCGAAGATATTATTGCAGTGCCGCTGGCAGATGAAGGTGACATGAGAATCGGATATGTGACCCACCGGAAGGGAATGATAAGCCGGCTGGGGGAAACATACCTTGAGGCATTAAAGAAATATATTACAGGAGAACAAAGCGTATGAAATGGATGATAGCATCGGATATTCACGGCTCGGCATATTATTGTAACGAGTTACTTATGGCATATAAGAGGGAAAAGGCAGACCGGCTGCTGTTGCTGGGAGATATTTTATATCATGGACCAAGAAATGACCTGCCAAAAGAATATGCGCCGAAGAAAATAATTGCATTATTAAATAAGCATAAGCAGGATATTCTCTGTGTGCGTGGAAACTGCGATACGGAGGTAGACCAGATGGTATTGGAATTTCCAATACTTTCTGATTATTGCGTGGTAGCGGATGAAGAAAGGCTGATTTATGCAACCCACGGTCACCATTATAATGAAGAGAATCTGCCGCCTCTTCATAAGGGAGATATCCTGTTATGCGGACATACCCATGTCCCAAAATGCACGGAACATGAAGACTTTATCTATATGAATCCCGGTTCTGTTTCCATTCCCAAGGAAGAGAGCTGGCACGGCTATATGATTTATGACCGGGGCAGATTTGTCTGGAAAAACCTGCAGGGAGAAGAGAAAATGCAGTATCCAAAGAGAACCCTGGGATCAAGAGGCCGCTACAATGAATGCAGCAGTGACGGACAGGATATTTATGGGATAAAAGAGAAAGTAAGAAAGCATGTGCGGGGAATAGAAAAGTAATTTTGCAATCAAAAATAAGGGCTGACCATAGCTTGAAACTATGGACTACCCTTATTTTTATGTATTTTTCAGAATGAGGCACTCCAATTATAATGAGGGAAATCAGAAAAATATATTTGGAGGGTATGATGCAGACATCAGTAATTGGTTTTCCAAGAATCGGTACATTAAGAGAATTAAAATTTGCTTCTGAAAAATATTTCAGAAAAGAAATAGAAGCAGAGGAACTGCAGCAGATCGCAGAGACTTTAAGAAAAACACATTGGAGAATACAAAAAGAGGCAGGAATTGATTATATTTCCAGCAATGATTTCTCTTTTTACGATATGACTCTGGATACAGCAGTCTTATTGAATATCATTCCAAAGCGCTATAAAGAATTGGAATTGTCCGGACTGGATACCTATTTTGCAATGGCACGGGGCTATCAGGGAGCTTCCGGAGATGTAAAAGCGCTTGCCATGAAAAAATGGTTTAATACCAATTACCATTATATTGTTCCGGAAGTGGAAGATGATACCGTAATTCAGTTATCCGGAAATAAACTGGTGGATGAATATGCAGAGGCAAAGGCACTTGGAATCGAAACAAAGCCGGTTGTCATTGGAGCCTATACCATGTTGAGGCTGTGCAGATTTACCGGCAAAAAGCCGGCATTGGATTATGTAGAAGATATTATAAGTGCGTATCAGAATCTGGTAAAGAAGTGTGAGGAGAATCAGATTGCATGGGTACAGTTTGATGAGCCGGCACTTGTATGGGATATGGAAGAGAGTGACATCGCATTATTTCATAAGATTTATGACGGAATCTTATCCTGTAAAAAACACAGTCATATTTTGTTACAGACATACTTTGGTGATGTAAGGGATATTTATCAGGATTTGATTCAGATGCCTTTTGACGGAATCGGACTTGATTTTATCGAGGGAAAAGAAACCTTAAATCTTGTAAATACATACGGATTTCCACAGGATAAACAGTTATTTGCCGGACTGGTAAATGGAAAAAATATCTGGAAAAATTGTTTTGATAAAACCTTAAAGGTGCTTCAGACACTGAATGATAAGAAAATAAAGGCAGTATTATCAACATCCTGTTCCCTGCTTCATGTACCTTATACCTTAAAACATGAGCACAAGATTTCACAGGAATATCTGGCATATTTTGCTTTTGCGGAAGAAAAGTTAGGAGAACTGAAAGAACTCAGCATACTTGCAGATGCAGCGGATTATATGAAAGAAGCTGCATATAAAGAAAATCAGAAGCTTTTTGCAGAAGAAAGAGACTGTAAAAATGCGGATGTAAAGAAGAGACTTTCTGAAGTAACGGAAAATGACTATGTCAGACTGCCGGAGCGAAGCACACGACAGAAATTACAGAAGAAAGTATTGGGACTGCCGGAATTTCCAACGACTACCATTGGTTCCTTCCCACAGACAAAGGATGTAAAGGCAAACCGCCAGGCATATCGCAAAGGGGAAATTTCTGAACAGGAATATATAGATTTTAACAGAAAGAAAATTGCAGAATGTGTGGCATTGCAGGAAGAAATCGGACTGGATGTGCTGGTACACGGAGAGTATGAAAGAAATGACATGGTAGAGTATTTTGGAGAAGCACTGGGAGGATTTCTGTTTACCGAAAAAGCATGGGTACAGTCCTATGGAACACGTTGTGTAAAACCACCGGTTATCTGGAGAGATGTATATCGCAAAAATCCGATTACCGTAGCATGGTCTGTATATGCCCAGTCCTTAACGAAAAAGCCAATGAAGGGAATGCTTACCGGACCGGTTACCATACTCAACTGGTCTTTCCCAAGAGAAGATATTTCCATTCGGGAATCAATTGCACAGATTGCTCTGGCAATCCGGGATGAGGTACTGGATCTGGAGGCAAATGGCATTCAGGTCATCCAGATTGATGAAGCTGCATTAAGAGAGAAGCTTCCCCTTCGTAAATCAGACTGGTATACCGAATATCTGGATTTCGCAATTTCGGCATTCCGCCTGACCCACAGTGGCGTGAAACCGGAAACACAGATTCACACCCATATGTGTTATAGCGAGTTTACCGATATTATTGCAGCAATCGACGATATGGATGCAGATGTAATTACTTTCGAAGCATCCCGTTCCGATTTGCAGATATTGGATTCCTTAAGAGAAAACCATTTTGAAACAGAGGTTGGACCTGGTGTTTATGATATTCATTCCCCAAGAGTTCCGTCTGTGGAAGAGATTGTGAATGCACTTCATATCATGCTTACCAAAATTGAAAAAGACAAATTATGGGTCAACCCGGACTGCGGTCTGAAAACAAGAGGCACAAAGGAAACCGAAGCAAGTCTTCGAAATATGGTAGAAGCAGCAAAAGAAATAAGAAAACAGGCATAAATGAATAAGAAAGAAGGAGAAATTAAAATGGCAAATTTAACAACACCGTTCCGATACGATTATGTAGGAAGTTTTTTACGTCCGGAAAAATTAAAGAAAGCCCGTGCGGACTTTGAAGCAGGGAAAATTACCAGAGAGCAGTTAAAAGAGGTAGAGGATGCCTGTATTTTAGAACTGGTCGCAAAGATAAAGGAGCTTGGATATCATGTGATTACTGATGGGGAATTCCGCAGAGCTACCTGGCATCTGGACTTTATGTGGGGATTCGATGGAATCGAGCATAAGAAGACCGTAGATGGAAATACAACCTTTGACGGCGAAGCAGCTATGATAGATGACACTTTCATGGTGGGAAAGATTTCCCTAAAGAATCATCCATTCGTTGATCATTTCAAATTTGTAAAGGCACTGGAAGATGAGAATACCATAGCAAAGCAGACTGTTCCATCTCCAGCCCAGTTCTATGCCTATTTCACCGGTGCAGAGCTTTTAGATACAACCCTTGAAATTTATGGAACAGAAGAAGCTTTTGCAGAGGATGTCATCAAGTCATATGGAGAATTTATCGATGAAATCTATGCAGCAGGCTGCAGAAATCTTCAGTTCGATGACTGTGTATGGGGTGGACTGGTAAATCCGAAGCTTGCCGTTGCACTGACCGGAAGAAGAGGCGAAGCATTGGAAGAATATAAGAAGGTTATCCTTGCATTAAATAATAAGGTAGTAGAAGAGGCACCGGCTGACCTGACCATCAACACCCATGTATGCCGTGGAAATTATCATTCTACTTTCTTCAGCTCCGGCGCATATGACGGAGTAGCAGATTTGTTATTCGGAGAGGAGAATGTCAATGCTTATTATCTGGAATATGATGATGAGCGTTCCGGTGGTTTCGCACCGCTGGCAAAAATAACCGGCAATAAGAAGGTGGTATTAGGACTTGTTACCACCAAGACACCGAAGCTTGAAGACAAGCAGTCAGTCATTGCAAGAATAAAAGAAGCGTCCAAATATGTTCCGTTGGAAAATCTCTATTTAAGTCCACAGTGTGGATTTGCCTCCTGCGAAATCGGTAACAAGCTTACGGAAGAAGAACAGTGGGCGAAACTGAAGCTTGTTAAGGAAATCGCAGAAGAGGTCTGGGGAGCTTAAAAAATCATTACCACAATTCCAAGAATTACCAGAATGACACCGGTAACCCGGTTCAGTGTCTTTGGAGTGGCCTTATTGGCAAAGACAGCGGCAATTCTTGCCCAGATTAAGGTAAATACAATGCACAGACCCCAGACGGTGACATCCGGCAGTCCGCCGATGGCAAAATGGGAAAAGGCACCGGTAAGTGCGGTAAAGGTCATAATAAATACACTGGTGCCAACAGCAGTTTTCAGTTCATATCCAAGTACAGAGGTCAGGATTAAAAGCATCATCATGCCGCCTCCGGCACCAACAAAGCCGCAGATAAAACCAATCAGCACACCGCAGATTACGGACTGGATGGCACGTTTCTTTGCAGATACGGCGGACATGGATTCTTTCGTGGTCATAACCGGTTTTACGATAAATTTGATTCCTAACAGAAAGGTCATGAAAACGGAAAAGTTACCCATTGTGGCAGAAGGAACAAGGCTTGAAACATAGCTTCCTACTACGGTGAAAAGCAATACGCTGACCATCATAATCAGACCGTTTTTAATATCGAGGTTCTTATGCTTTCCATATGTATAGGCAGAAATGGCACTTGCCAAAACATCGGAAGAAAGCGCAATGCCGACTGCCATATATGGGTCAATGCCTAGAAAATGAATAAGCAGCGGACTGATGACAGCAGCGGCACTCATGCCGGCAAAACCGGTTCCAAGTCCGGCACCCATGCCCGCAAAAAATGTAACAAAAATCGTAGTTAATAAATCCATTTTAGGATACCTCCTCTAAAATCATATCCAGCGTTGTCTCCATCTGTGCCATTCCTTTAAAAAAGGCATCTTTCGTGGCATCATCCAGATCGGCAATCAGCCGGTCGGCAAAATCCTGCTGCAGAGCCTGTCCCTTTTTTATAACAGGGGCAGCTTTTTTCGTACATAGAAGCTGTGTCTTCCGGCGGTCGCCGGCAACCTCTTTGCGGCTGAGATAACCGTCTTTCACCAGCCGGTCTACATTGACGGAGACCAGATTTGCCTTAATCTGGCGTACTTCAACAATATCTCTGGCAGTTGAATATTCCGGATTATTTCCTAAAAACATCAAAATATCAAAAGCAGTCTGCGGCAGATGCAGTGACTGGCACAAAGGCTTACATACTGCAGTGTAGGCAGCAGACATTTTTCTTGCAAATGCAATACCTGTATTCATGTAAGAGTCCTCCTGATGAAAATACTTCAAAATAGAATAGTTCAAAATTGAAATAATTATTTTGATGGTATACTAGCACCGGAAGGAAAAAATGTAAAGTGAACTGGAAAAAATTTTATAAAAAGTTTATGATATAATGAACGCAAGCGGGAAGAATGCGAGGAAATACAATGAATAAGCAGGAAATTTATGAATACCTGAATCAACAGCATATCTGGTACGAAGTGACAGAGCATAAAGCTGTTTACAATATGGAAGATTTATCAGATGTGGAAATTCCTTATCCACAGGCAGATGCCAAGAATCTTTTTATACGTGATAATAAGAAGCAGAATTATTATCTGATTACAGTGCGAGGGAACCAGAGGGTAGATTTAAAGGCATTTCGAAAGGCAAATGGAACGCGTCCGTTAAGTTTTGCCTCGGAAGAAGATTTAACTGAGAAAATGGGACTGCAGGCGGGTTCGGTAACGCCGCTTGGAGTACTCAACGATGAAACATGTAGCGTGAAGGTATTTGTGGATGCTTATTTTCTGGAAAATGATGCATTGATTGGAGTACATCCCAACGAGAATACTGCTACTATATGGATGAAGACAGAGGATTTACTCCGTATCATCCGGGCACATGGAAATGAAGTCCATTGTGTGTCGATGTAGAAAAAAATATTCGGAGAAATAGAGAGTTTTTAGATAATAATAGGGGAACGGAGAGAAGCAAGCCAAGTATTTTTATTTACGTGTTATGGAATGCAAAAAGGATAGACAGTTCATTAACCATCTATCCTTAAAATGCTTATTCTATGCGGTTTTAAGATTAACCAAAGTATCTCTTTAACAGACCTTCGAATGCCTTTCCATGTCTAGCCTCGTCTCTAGCCATCTCATGAACGGTATCATGGATTGCATCAAGGTTAGCAGCTTTAGCACGTTTTGCAAGGTCAAATTTACCAGCAGTAGCACCGTTTTCTGCATCTACACGCATTTCAAGGTTCTTCTTTGTACTGTCGGTTACAACTTCACCAAGCAGTTCTGCAAATTTTGCTGCATGTTCAGCCTCTTCAAAAGCTGCTTTCTCCCAGTAAAGTCCGATTTCCGGATATCCTTCTCTATGTGCAACTCTTGCCATTGCAAGGTACATTCCGACTTCAGAGCATTCTCCTTCGAAGTTTGCTCTTAAATCAGCAATAATATCTTCTGGAGCACCCTGTGCTACACCAACTACATGCTCAGCAGCCCATGTCTTATCACCTGTCTGTTCTTTGAATTTCTCAGCCGGAGCTTTACATACCGGACAGAACTCCGGAGCACTTTCACCTTCATAAACATAACCACATACTGTACAAACAAATTTTTTCATTTTAAGATCTCCTTTTCTTTTTATAAATTGTATTTATATATCAATAATAGTAATTGTTACTGATATTAAATTAGCATAATTATTTTTAAATGTCAACTACTTTTTTAAGATTTTTTGATTTTGTTTTTCTTTTTTATTTTCTGCAAAATTGGTTGATTTATCCGGCAGAGAACCGGATTTATCCAATAACTTTTTACATTCCGGACAAAGTCCGTAGAATCTGGTAATATGTCCCTCAATCAAACCGGCAAATTCTTCTGCAGCAATAACGTTAATCAGATCAATGTTTTTCATTTTTAAATCGAGGACGGAATTACAGTTTGTACAGAAGAAGTGGTAATGAGGTTTCGGATTACCATCAAAGCGGTCAGGACCATTTTCCGTTGAAATTTTTTGAATCTCGCCTAAATCAGCCAGGAGAGAGAGATTACGGTATACTGTTCCCAGACTGATGTTGGGATATTCCTGCCGGATGTCGGAATAAACTGTTTCGGCAGTCGGATGGTCGGTACGTCCCATCAGGTTATTTTTAATACTTTCCCGTTGTCGGCTAAATTTAATCATATATTCTCCTTAATAAATAATAATAATCGTTATTGATTTTAATATAATTCTTAAAAGAAACTTTGTCAAGGAGAAGTGTAGAGTAAAAATCTGCATGTATGATAAGTATAGGCTAAAAATCTGCATGGAATCTTAGAAGACGGAATATGATATAAGGAACAAAAAGATATAGGAAGGAAAGGTTATGCCGCAGTTTAAACGGTTCGTTGCATATCTTTATTATTATGAAAATGATACAAAGGAATATCTTGCCGGATTTGCCAGGGTAGAAATGCGCGGAGGAATCTGCAGATTAGAGATACATTTAAAAGGAACAGAATATGCGGGGCAGGAAGGAAAGGTAAGCCTTTTTATCCGTAGGGAAGGAAAAATTCTGGCTTTTCCGGTGGGTAATATGCGGCTGATGTCCCAAAGCTCAGATTATAGTGGAAGGATTTCTGATGGTGAGCTGGGCGATGAAACCTGTCATATACAGGATGTATGTGGAATACTGATTCAGCCGGCAGATGGTAATTTTTATGGCAGCCAGTGGGACAATGGGGAGATACATAAGGAAGAAATAGAAATGCAAGCTGCGGAAGAGCCGTCTCTTCAGACTGAGGAAGTGCCGATGCACCATATTTTCCCAGAACAGATGAGCATGGAAAAGGAAATCCAGGAAAGAAGCACGCAGGAAAAAGGCACTGGGGAAAAAGAGGCCTCCATCTGGGAGCACTGGGAGAATCTAAAACAGAAAATGACGCTTCTGCATCCTTTTGAAGGAGAGAATATCACCTGTGTCCATATGGAATTGCAGGATTTACGGGAACTGCCACAGAAATACTGGTGCCTTGGAAATAACAGCTTTCTTCTGCATGGCTTCTTTAATTACCGGTATCTTTTCTTCGGAGAACAGGTGACGCCGGAAGGACGGGAGCTGTTCTTAGCAGTGCCGGGGGTTTATCAGAAGCCGGAAAAAGTAATGGCTGCTATTTTTGGTTTTCCACAGTTCCGGACGGAAAAACCGTGCCGGCAGTTAGAGGGGACGTTTGGCTACTGGTATCGACGGATGGACGGATAAGGGCGAACCGGATATGGTCTTCCCATTTTCCCTGTATCAGGGCATATTCCCTGGCGACACCCTCTTGTTGGAAATCAAGGAATTCTAGCAGACGGATGGAAGCGGTATTTTTCGGCATGACGGCAGCTTCTATCCGGTGCAGATGAAATTCTTCAAACATAAGCTGAATACCAAAAGCAAGGGCTTCGCGGGCGTATCCTCTGTGCCAGTATGCAGGGGAAAAGCGATAGCCGGTCTCACAGGAATAGTAAGTAGAACGGTTGATATTGCGGAAGCAGACGGTGCCTATGATTTCGTCCGGATTTTCCCTGCGGAATATATAGAAGCGGATGAGGCTGTGCTTTAAGGTGAGACTCAGCTCACAGTTCATCAGGGTCCGCTGGTAGGCCAACGTATAGAACTGCTCCGGGTGTATGGTTTCATATGGCTCAAAGACATTCCGGTTCTGCTTATAAAACTGAAGAACTGCAGGGGCATCATCTTCCCCTAACAATTTCAGGATTAAGCGGTCTGTTTCATAGATAAATTTCATGTTATTAACTCCTGCAGCTGGTATAAGAATACCTTTTTGTTACGCTCAAAATATGCTATTATTATAACAGAGAAAAGAGTAAAAGTCAGGAGTAAACATGGAACCGGAGATAAAATATATGAAAGCCGCCCTGCGGGAGGCAAGGAAAGCAGAAAAATTAGAGGAAGTTCCGATTGGCTGCGTCATTGTGCAGAATGATAAAATCATTGCCCGGGGCTATAACCGGCGCAATACTGATAAAAATACACTTTCCCATGCGGAACTGACTGCCATTAAAAAGGCATCAAAGAAGACCGGGGACTGGAGGCTTGAGGACTGCGTGATGTATGTGACCTTAGAACCATGCCAGATGTGCGCGGGAGCCATTGTGCAGTCCCGTATGAAAAAGGTGGTAATCGGAACTATGAATCCCAAAGCAGGATGCGCCGGGTCGGTCATGAACCTTTTGCAGGTGGCAGCATTTAACCATCAGGTAGAGATAGAACGGGGTGTATTAGAGGAAGAATGTTCGGACATGCTGTCGGAATTTTTCAGGCGGTTGCGTGAGAAGAAGAAACAGCAGAAAATGATGGCAAAACCTTGACAATCCGGCACAAAATAGGCTATAATTTAGATTCCGAGCAGCCGGGGTGGCAGCGGTGCCCTGTACCAGCAATCCGCTATAGCTGGGGTGATATCCTGTCTCGGGTTTGAAATTGTAAAGCAGCCCTGAATAAGTGGCGTTGATGTCTGGGTCTTACGCAACAGGAATCTGTGAACCGGGTCAGGTCAGGAATGAAGCAGCCCTAAGCGGAAGCTCCTGTGTGCCGTAAGGTCGCCTGGACTGAGTTGGCTGTTCAGGTAACGTTTGCAACGAGAATTCAAAACAGGATGCTCGGTTTTTAATGCATAAAATTAAAAATTATAATATAATAAAGATAAGGGTTCTTCATAAGAAAGTCGGAGAGAAGAAAATTTAATATAATAAAGGAGATAAAGATGAAGAAGTACGGTTTTGGCGTAGACATTGGTGGAACTACCTGTAAGATCGGATTATTTGAGACCAGCGGAAAAATGCTGGATAAGTGGGAAATCCCAACCAACAAGGCAGATAATGGTGGACATATTTTAGATGATGTGGCAGCATCCATTGACGAGAAAATGAAATCAGCATCCATTGCAAAAGAAGATGTGGAAGGAATCGGCGTAGGTGTTCCTGGCCCTGTATTAGAAGATGGCTCTGTTTCCGTATGTGTAAACCTCGGATGGGGACAGGTTCAGGTTGCCGATGAATTAAGTAGTAAGACAGGTCTTCCGGTTAAAGTAGGAAATGATGCGAATGTAGCAGCCCTTGGCGAGATGTGGCAGGGCGGTGGAAAAGGTTACACCGGAGTCGTTATGGTTACGCTTGGAACCGGTGTTGGCGGCGGAATCATTCATAATGGCAAAATTATTCCGGGCGCAAACGGAGCGGGCGGCGAAATTGGACATATTACCGTCAATACAGAGGAAAAAGATACCTGCGGATGTGGCAGACATGGCTGCTTAGAGCAGTACGCATCAGCTACCGGAATCGTCCGCATAGCGAAGAAACTTTTGACTGAGAAAGATGCTGAGTCTTCCTTACGCGGATTTGAACCGCTGACAGCAAAGGATATCTTTGATGAGGCAAAAAAAGGAGATGCTCTGGCATTAGAGGCGGTAGAAATCTTAGGCGAGACACTTGGTATGGCGTTATCTAATATTGCCTGTGTCGTTAACCCACAGGTATTCGTAATCGGTGGCGGCGTATCCAGGGCAGGAGATATTTTAATTGATACCGTAGCAAAACATTTCAAAGAGCATGCATTTGCATCCTGCAAGGACACCAAGTTTGCATTGGCATCCCTTGGAAATGATGCCGGAATGTACGGCTGCGTGCAGATGATATTAGACTAAGAATCAGATGAATCGAGAAACATGCTTTGCGAGATTCTTTCGTAAGTAAGTGAAAAGCCTCCGTCCTGGGACGGAGGCTTTTCTTACGCGAGTAGCGAGAAAAATCTGGGAGAAAAGAAGGAGCCAAGCTTGCTTGAGCGAACTTCTTTTCTACTCAGATTTGACGAGCACCGCGATAACTCGAGAAACTCGCAAAGCGTGTTTCTCGTAGTTGATTTATTGCGAGAACCAAAGGGGTCTCTTGGACCTTGAAAAAGACACAAAGTCCAGTAAAAAGAAAGAGGAGACTAAATAATTAAAAGATGATTAAATAATTATAATATGCGTTCTAATTCGTATTTCTTATTCAACAGCAGTACATCAGCCCTTGCACCCGGGGTCAGGCTGCCGATGGTTTTCTCCATTCCAATGCTCTTAGCAGGGTTGCAAAACGACCTTTTTTGTATACAGTTTGTCCGCCAAGTTCATAAGTACCATCTGCCATTCCGGTTGCACGCATGGCATCGCTGATTAAGATGACGCGGTCATCTCCAAACATGCGGAAAACGCTGCGAAGGCCTTTGAGGCAATTTCATAAGAAGCAGTAGAGTGTCCAAGAGAAATAGCAACTTCATCATGGAATTTTTCGATAAATTTGTCTGCTCCCGGAAGTTCCGGAGCGATGGTAATTAACTTTATTTTGCCACTGTAAGATTCTAATAAGCGGCAAAATACGTCTACACTAGGGTTGCAGAGGTAACTTTCTTTCTGGGCACCCTTCTTTGCCGGGGAAAGGAAAGGACCTTCCATATGGATACCGGCTACATAGGCGTGGTTTCCGTCATCCGGTACACCGGAAACAGTTTCAAAGATTTCCATAAGCTGGTTTTCCGGTAAAGTCATGGATGTTGTACAGAAGGATGTAACACCGCAGGAATACAGGTAAGCCGCAATATCGGAAGGTCCGTTTGTATTTGCGTCACAGAAATCATGACCCTTTGCACCATGGATATGCACATCAACCAGTCCCGGAATCACATAATTGCCTTTTGCATCCAGAATTTCCTCATATTCGGAAACGGGTTTGTCTACGATTGTATGTGTAGCATCATCGATATATAAGTCTTTTTCATGGAAAGTGAAGTCATCACCCCATACAAGACCGTTTCGGATAATCATTCGAATACCCCCTTAAATCAATCGGAAAAATGAAAATGCTATAAAATAGACAAAATAGCCGCTCAACTGAAATATGCAGTGGCAAATACACTTTAAGTAGAAATTATAACAAACTAACACATTATCATATTAAATACGATTAAATCATAATTTAACACAGATTAAAACAGGATTAAACCAGTTTATGAGAAAAATTTAAGAAATCTTAAATTGACCCACCGCGGGGGCTGCTTTACAATGAAAATAGATTGTAAGCAATTACGGAGAACATAAGAAACAACGGAGAAAAACATTGTCTACAAGAAGAGAAAGAGAACGAAGAAAGAAATTAAAGAGAATAAGAAATGCAATTTCAGCAGCTTTTTGTGTACTGGTATTGCTGTTGGTGCTGGGAATCGTAAACCTTCTGACCGGTGTTTTGGAAAAACATCTTCCTATTATAGATGGGAATGGAGACTATACCATCAGTATACTGGAAAAGCTGTCCGGAGATAAAGAGGAGAAGGAACCGGATAAGAAGGGACTGACGGTGTGCATTGATGCGGGACACGGCGGAAAGGACAATGGTTCTGACTATAAGAACCGCTATGAGAAAGATGATACTCTTGCCCTGGCACTTGCCGTACAGAGTTATTTGCAGGAAAAAGATGTGAATGTCATCATGACACGAAGTGATGATACCTTCTTAAAACTGTCAGAGAGATGTGATATAGCAAATGAAGCGGAAGCAGATTATTATGTATCCCTGCACCGGAATACCGGAGAGGGATATGGAGTAGAGACATGGGTATACAGTGGAGCCAACGAAGAGACCATGGGACTTGCCGGAAATATCCAGCAGGGATTAGCCGGAGTTGGTGTACAGCGCGACCGTGATGTGAAGAAGGGAACCCAGAAGAGCAGTTCAAAGGACTATTATGTAAACAGCCATTCCCATATGCCATCCTGCATCATTGAAATGGGATTTATGAATAATGCAAAAGACAATCAGCTTTTTGATGATAATAAGGAAGCATATGCGGCGGCTATTGGAGATGCCATTATTGCTACTTATAAGACTTACCATGGTGACGGAACAGGTGGAAATACAGAAGCAGATACGTCCATCGGAGATACTACAACAGGTGATACAGACACAGATGGAACCTCCGGCAGCACAGAAGACAGTACCGCCACAGAAGATACGAAAAACGTTGGAGAAGTTATTACCAACCAGCAGATTGCCAATGTGGAAGCTTTGGATGGAACCTGTCAGAACTGGGGGCAGGGCGTGAATTTTGATGAAGAGAACCGGCCGATTGGAGCTGTTTCTTATCAGGAAAAATACGGAGACTATCAGGCGAATTTTATCGGAGCAGATGAAAAGAAGATTTATCTGACCTTTGACGAAGGCTACGAATATGGCTGTACGCCGCAAATCTTAGATACTTTAAAGGAAAAGGGCGTAAAGGCAACCTTTTTTGTGACAGAGCCATATGCCAAGGCACAGCCGGAGCTGGTACAGAGGATGATTGACGAGGGACATGAGATTGGTAATCACAGCGTGACCCATCCGTCCGAGGGCCTTCCATCCCAGAGCCTGGAGCAGCAGAAAAATGAAGTCATGGAGAACCATCAGTATATTAAGGATAATTTTGGCTATGATATGCACCTGTTCCGGTTCCCGGCGGGTAAATTCAGTGACCAGTCCTTAGCAGTGGTCAATAACTGCAACTACAAGAGCGTGTTCTGGAGCTTTGCATACAAGGACTATGATGTCAATAACCAGCCAGGCGAGTCAGAAGCGTTACAAAAATTAAAAGACCGGATGCATCCGGGAGCAATTTATCTTTTACATGCGGAGTCTACCACCAATACAGCCATTCTTGGAAGATTTATTGATGCGGCGCAGGCGGCAGGCTACGAAGTGGTGGCATTTCAGTAAAGCTGAAAAAGGTATCAGTGGAGAGTACATGGATTGAGGGGAAAATGGCAAAAGAGAAATAAGATTTTCGGGTGATTGTGAGGACAGAAAATGCGGATACAAAAGAGAAAAATAATATTGCCAGTCATGGTATTACTGCTTGGGATGACTGCTTTGGGAGCTGTATTATATGGAGTAGGAAATATACAGCAAAACAATAGCAGAAAAATGGCGAATCTGAATGCAATGGTATATTCTGAGCGGGTAAAGTCTGATATTATGCAGGAAGTTGGAGTTACAAAAGCTTTAAAGCAGCTTCTGGTCAGTGAAAATGGCAGGATTAATAAATTTTCAGAGGTGGCAGAGGATATGATGATGGATTCCGTCCAGAGTATCCAGCTTGCACCGGATGGTGTAGTAACAGAGGTATATCCGGAAGAGGGCAATGAAGCCGGAAAAATCGACTTGTTCAATGATGCAGGTAGGGGAGAAATTTCCCGTTATGCCAGAGATAACCATATTGAAATTATGCAGGGACCGTTTCAGTTAGAGCAGGGTGGATACGGAATGGCAGTACGAAATCCGATATACCTGAAAAATGAAAACGGAGAAGAAGAATTCTGGGGATTTACCATTGTAATTATCCGTGTACCGGATGTTTTTTTTGATTCATTAAAAGCACTTTCGGATTTTGACTATGATTATACGTTATCAAAGACCGTTTCCCCATGGGATACAACATATGAAGAAGTATGTAGCTCAGGAGCAATTCTGACGGATCCGGTTGCTTATGAATTTGAAGCAGTTGGAAGTCGGTGGAAACTGGAAATCATGCCAAAGGCAGGCTGGTCGAATTATGAGCACTTTTATGGAATGCTGGCTGGCGGACTGTTGATTGTTCTGCTGCTGACGGGACTTGTCTCTATGATTTTGGCTTTGGATGAGCATAAAAATAGATTTAAAAAGCTGGCTGTAACCGATGTATTGACCAGAATCAATAACAGGCATGGATTTGAGGAGCAGGTAAGACAGTATTTGAAAAAGTATCCGGAAGCTTCTTGCGTGGCAGCGCAGTTTGACATTGATGATTTCAAATTTATTAATGACATGTATGGACATGAATCCGGAGACAGGGCATTACAGATATTAGCAGAAAGCATGCGGAAATCGTTCCCGGAACATGCAGTGCTTGGACGGAAAGGTGGAGATGAATTCTGCATTTTCTTAGATAATTGCACCGGCGAAGAAGTAAGGGAAAAGCTGGAGCAGTTTACAAAAAAGAAGCGTTCTTTCTGGTATGAAGGTGAAAAAGTGACATATACTATTTCCCTGGGATATGCAGAGTATCCGTTGCAGGGACAAAACTATTCACGGTTGATGCGCTGTGCAGATGCAGCACTTTATGAAGTAAAGCTTGACGGGAAAAATGGCTGTCTTCAGTACCGGGAAGGAATTGGACTTGAAATCAGAAAGCAGCTTGGATTTGCATTGAAGGATGTTTCGGAAAATCTTCCGGGAGCATTTATTATTTATAAAGCAGATAAAGAAAATGATGAAATTCTTTTTGCGAACCATGAGATGATCCGTCTCACCGGATGCAGGAACATGGCAGAACTGCAGGAGTATACAAAAGGAAGCTTCCGTAACCTGATTGAAGAAGGAGAAAGAGAGCAGGTTGAAGAAAGTATCTGGCAGCAGATAGGGGGAGGACATTCCAATGATTATGTACACTTCCATCTGCGGAAAGCAGATGGAACCTCACTGAGGGTGCTTGACCATGGCAGAATTGTGGAAAATGGACGATACGGCAGAGTGTTCTATGTACTGATGGTGGACTGGAATTCTACAAAGCGGCATTACAGGGATGTATTTTAAAGACTGTAAAATATGATAAAAAAGAAAGAGGTATAGGATGATGAAGAAAAAATTAATCACTATCGTAATGGGAATGGTATTTTGGGCCGGATTATTTGGAGGATGTGGCCAGACAGAGGTGAAGCAGGATAATGCAATCACAAATAGCAGCGAAGAGGGAAAAGAAGAAGGAACAGCAGAAGAAAAAGAATTAACAGGAACCATTGATGAGATAAAGGATTTTATGTTTGTTGTGACAGATGAGAATGATACGCCATATAGTTTTACTTTTGAAGAAAAACCGGAGGGATTGGAAAATGTCAGCAATGGAGATACTGTAACGGTAAAATATACAGGAACAATTTCTGAGGTAGATCCGTTTGAGGGAGAGGTATTATCTGTTGAAAAGGCAAAATAAAATCAAAACAACAATGAGATTGTCAGCAGCAATGGTATTCCTGTCCATGCTGCTGTGTGCCTGTACAGAAGCATCGCAGAATCAGGAGCTGCCGGCTGCAACATATATGGGAGGAAAAGACACCATTGCCGGGATTTGTGAAGAACTGGAATCAGCAGGAGCTTCCCATGTAGATACATTTCGGGAATGGACGACTGATTTCGCGGATACTGCCGGAAAAAATGCCGGACTGGAGGATAGCTGGTCAGATCCCGGAAAAATGAAAGCAGATATTGGAAAATGTATGGATGGCTGGGAACAGAACCATGACTATTCGGATGCTGATTGCAGAATGACAGCGTTTCTTCTGCTGGATGGTGTGCTCCGTGCAGAATCGACAGAAGACAGCTATGAGGGTACCTACTTAATGTTTGATACAGAAGCAATAGATAATGTGGACAGGTATGAAAGCATAAAAGAGAATAAAAATATGTTTACCACACTCTATGGAGAAAAAAGTGTAACAGATGGCAGTCACCCGGAAAATACATTTTCCGATAGCTGGAAACATTATGGATTTCAAGTGGATAGTGACAGGCTCTCTCTTCTTAGTATAGGAATATATGACCCATACTCGGATGTTGTTTTTGTGGGGCATACCGGTGTTCTGATAAAGTACAGTGACTATTATTTGTTTATAGAAAAAATTGCTTTTGAACAGCCGTATCAGGCAACAAGGGTGCATAATATGGATGAATTGCTCGATATTATGTCGTTAAGACCGGAATATTTTGGAGAAGAGGGTGAAGCAGGTCCCTTTGTTTATTGTAATGGAGAATATCTCGGAACATTAAAGAAAAATATTTAAAGAAGTAAATATTTTACAACTTATGTGGAGCTGGAGTAAAAGTCAGATAGATGTAATTTGCAAAAAACCGCCGCCTCATCGTTCGAAAAAGGACGATGAAGCGGCGGATATCATATAACCAGAATGGCTGTAATGGAACTGCAGCCACAGCGACGTTTTATTTATTGGCACCGTCAGCATCAATTACAGATTGAATCTGTTTCATCAGGGTATCATAGTTGTCCTGATTATCAATTCCACCGAGCATCGGATCACCCACAATATTACCATTTCTATCGACTAGAATTGTGGTAGGGAATGCCATAATATTAGAGGCATATTTACCTGCATCTGAAGCAGAGTCAATAGAAAGATTGCGGTATGCTGCCCCCTGGCTTTCCAGAACAGCTGCAGCTTCTTTGATGGCATCCTCGTTTCCGTCAAAGGTTTCTGTATTGATTCCAACTACTTCACCCCCCATGGATTTGATGGTATCATTTAATTCATTAAGCTTAGATAGTTCGGCAACACAAGGCTTACAGCCGGTAAACCAGAAATTAACGACAGTTACTGCATTTCCGGAAAACAAGCTTTCGTCGACAGAATTACCATCATAATCCTGACCGGAGAAATTCCTGAAAGGAGAGGTATCGTCAGAATTATCCTTCTGGGAGGCATCGTCAGATGCTGTATTGTCCTTTTCGATTGCTGCTATCTGTTCCTCGATTTTTCGAATTGTTTCAATATCATCTGTAAGAGTTTTTAATTCATCGTCTGTAAATGAGTCTTTATTTGACTCGACGGTGGCAGCCAGATAGTCGGCGTAATTTCCACTTGGATCAGCAGTGCTTTTATTCATCATGCCAAATGCTTTGTTCCATACATCTTCATGCTCGGCAAAGAGCTGATTCTCCTGCTGATATAAATCATCCAGCGTAGTGTTGGAGCTGCCGGAAGCTTCAGAGGCGGCTTCGGTCTGGGTATCGCGGGAAGCTTCTGTGTTTGAAGTTCCTTTTCCGCTGCAGGCTGTAAACAATAATGCTGTACAGAGGGTAAAAATAGAAATAACGGTTCTTTTTGTTTTCATGAATAAGTTCTCCTTTGAATAATTGGTAATAAGATTAATAGTTACTTTTTCTGAATATTGTGGGCTGCGGATGCCCTTTTTTCACATGGCATGCCCATAAACTGATAGTGGATGGCATCTTTAGGACAGGCTTTTATACATGCTCCGCATCGTATGCATTCCGGATGATCCGGGGTCTTAAGCACATCAACATCCATTTTACAGGCATTGGAACATTGACCGCATCCGACACATTTACTGTTTTCAACCTTAATTTTAAGAAAGCTGACCTTGTTAAACAGTGAGTAGATTGCCCCGAGAGGACAAATCCATTTGCAGAAGGGTCTGTAAAACAAAATACTTAACACAACAACTGTAATTAAAATAAGGCATTTAAAAGAAAAAAGCTTTCCCAGTGCAGATCGTATGGCAGCATTTCCCAGTGAAAGAGGTATAGCCCCTTCCAGAACGCCTTGAGGACAAATGTATTTGCAGAAGAACGGATCCCCCATTCCAATGGAGTTCGTTACAAACATTGGCAGAAGTATAACGAAAACAATAAGGATAAGATATTTTAGGTATCTTAGTGGCTTCAGCCGGGCTGTAGAAAATTTTTTCCCGGGAATTTTATGGATTAAATCCTGAAACCATCCAAACGGACACAAAAAACCACATATAAATCGCCCAAGTGTCACACCGAGTAAAATAAAAAATCCTGTTATGTAGTATGAAAATTTAAATCGCGATGAACCGACAACTGCCTGAAAAGCTCCGATAGGACAGGCTCCGGATGCAGCGGGACAGGAATAACAGTTTAATCCGGGTACACATACCGTTTTAGCACTGCCCTGATATATTTTACCCTTGAATAAATTGGGAATATGAATATTAGTAAGCAGCGTGGCAGCTGCCTGTATCCATCCACGTATTCCGGCAGCTCTTTTTGATATTATTTTTTTATTCTTATCCAATTCCGACACACTCCAGACATAATTTTATTGCTTTGCCAAGTACGGCAGCCGCTTCACCTCTGATTGCACCATAGCTGACCATAGTGATACCGGTGATAAGCAAGGCAATTTGAGATATTTTTTGGTACTTCAAGATATCGTTGCTCCTTTCAATTGTTGAATTTATTGACCTGCTGACCTGGGTATTATACAATAGTAGTTGTAAAATTTTTGTTAAGAAACAGGTGAAAGCTTTTGAGATTATTAATAGTTGAAGATGAGAAACAAATATGTGACACAATTGCAAAAAGTCTGTATGATGCCGGTTACGAGGTGGATACCTGCTATGACGGGGAAGAGGCACTGGAATGCATTCTGGCGGAGGATTATGATTTGATTGTTCTGGATCTGAATCTGCCGGGTATGGATGGAATGGACATTTTAAGGGAACTTAGACAGAAAAATGAGGAGACGAAGGTCCTGATATTATCTGCAAGAGGACAGATTGCCGATAAGGTTGAGGGACTGGATGCAGGTGCAAACGATTATATGGAAAAACCGTTTCATTTGCAGGAACTTGAGGCACGTATCAGAAGCCTGACAAGAAGAAAATTTGTGCAGAAGGATATATGCCTGGAAAGTGGTGAAATTAAGTTCAATACGATAAGACGCGAGGCATATGCAAAAGGGAAAATGGTTCCCCTGACAAGAAAAGAAAATGGTATTCTGGAATATCTTCTTCTTAATCTTGGCAGACCGGTCAGCCAGGAGGAACTGATAGAGCATGTCTGGGATGCGTCCGTGGATAGCTTTAGCGGCTCCATCAGAGTGCATATGTCGTCACTCAGAAGAAAACTAAAGTCTGTGCTTGGATATGATCCGGTTTTGAACAAGGTGGGAGAGGGGTATAAAATACGAGAGGAGTCCGATAAATGAGAAGAATGTCGCTGCAGTGGAGGCTTACCTGTATCATTACATTATATATTGCGGTTATATGTGGATGCCTGACTATGCTGGTCTATAAAAACGGTGTGTATTATATGGATTCCCTGCAGGAGGCTGTTGATGCACAGGGAGATGGGAATGAAAATGAATCAGACGAAATATATATCAGTATTCCGGAAGATAAGTGGGATGAATTTGCAAATGATTTTTCAGTCCAGGTATACAACAATAAGACGGATTACAAAAAAAGCAGCCTGATAATTTCAACTTTATTGGCACTTCTTGGTGGAGTGGCTACATATTTTATAAGTGGACGTGCTCTCAGGCCGATTAGAGAGTTTTCGGATAAAATCGAAGAAGTGCAGGCACAGAATCTGGCAGATTCACGGATAGAAGAAAACCAGGTGAAAGAACTGAACCAGCTTAGTACTTCGTATAACAAAATGCTGGAACGCCTTTCGGATGCCTTTGAGATACAAAGACAATTTACTGCAAATGCAGCGCATGAGCTTCGGACCCCGCTGTCTTTAATACAGGTACAGCTTGATTTATATAATTCCACCAGACATCCGGGCAATGATACGGATACTTTACAGACGATAAAGATGGTTACGGAACAGAATGACAGACTCAGCAGGATGGTAAAGACACTTCTTGACATGAGCGAACTTCAGACGGTGGGGAGAGACGAGAAAATTGCAGTTGATGCTCTTGTTGATGAAGTACTGGCAGATTTGGAACCTCTGGCACAGGAAAAAAATATAAAGCTTGCTGGAAAATGCAAGAACATAACAATGGTCGGAAGTGATATTCTTATTTACAGGCTGGTATATAATCTTGTTGAAAATGCAATAAAATATAATCATTCAGGTGGACAGGTTACAGTTACTGCGTATCAGAAGGAAAAGCATGTTTATCTGTCGGTAGAGGATACAGGAAACGGAATCCCGGAGGAACTACGGGAGCGCGTGTTTGACCCATTCTTTCGTGTGGATAAATCCAGAAGCAGGGAACTGGGGGGCGTAGGTCTGGGACTTGCTCTGGTTCATGAAATTGTGAGAGTGCATGATGGCAGTATAACAGTTAAGTCCAGTCCGTCTGGCGGGACGATTTTTGATGTGATTTTTTAAAGAGAATAAATATACCTGATGTGCTTTTGGACAGCCTGAAATGGGAGGAAAGAAGATGCTGGAACGAAAAAAAGTCCGTGCAGCCAATGAAGATTTACCGGTAATTATGGAAATGAATGCAGCCAGTAAAATGAAACTGGAAAAAAGAATGATAAACCTGTCCTTTATTGGAAGTGTACTCTTTGTAGTGGCAGAAGGAGTTATGGCATATATCAGCCATTCCCATGCAATACTGATGGACTGCGTATTTGATGTGACAGATTTAATAATGATAGGACCGTTTCTGGTGCTGGTGCCACTGTTATACCGGCCGGTAACAGAACGCAGACCGTATGGATTTTCCCAGGTGGAATCTCTATTTCTGGTAATCAAGTACAGTGTACTTTTAGTAGTTACCATCCAGCTTTTAATCGACAGTGTGCAGAGCATCCTGCATGGCGGACATATGGTAAATGCCAGCCAGCTTGCAGGCTTTGAGTTTGGCGTGTTTGCCGGCTGTCTGATCATCTATTTCCTGCTTCATTATTTCAGTAAACGATATGCATCTGTGGTAGTAAAAGCAGAAATGTATAACTGGAAATTAGATGTGGTCAGCAGCTTTGGCGTATTCGCCGCATTCTTCGGACAGTTCCTTCTGCAGAAGACACCGTGCGAATGGCTGGCACCATATATAGACCCGGTAGTAGCAATTGTGATGGCATTAATCCTAATTGTAGAACCGGTGAAAATGATATTGCATGGACTCAGGGAGCTGGTGCTCTTTGCACCGGAGCAGGAAGTGATGGACCAGATACGTTCCATTGCAGAACAATATATGCAGACCTGTTCCTATACGATAGAATTTTTGGATGTCATCCAGACCGGACGAAAAACCTGGGTGGAAATATACATAGACAGCCCCAACGATATTATTACAATGCAGTCCCTCACCAGAATCAGAAATGGAATCCGGGAAGAATTAAAGAAAAACTTTGACCAGATTTATGTAGAACTGATACCGGATTTGCCGGAGTAAAAATAATACCGGACACAGGTGCCGGAGTGTATAAAAAGTGCCGATGGAATATTCCACCGGCACTTTTTATGAAACGGAGATGGCGGGATTCGAACCCGCGTGCCCCGGAGGGCTAACGCATTTCGAGTGCGCCCCGTTATGACCACTTCGATACATCTCCAGATAAAAAAGAGTGCATACACTTTGTTGGATTCGTGTGGTAAAGTGTTTTGCACAATAACACATATATCATACAATATTTTCCTGCCGGATGCAAGCAGATTTCATTGACAGACTTGGAAAATGCCCGTATAATAATATTTATATTGGTTATAGTGACCATAACTAGGAGGATTAGACAAATGAATAATGAAAAAGAGTTCAAGCCGTATATTCCGGCAGACAAAGTTTTGCCGGAACTTACGCCAGTCTCTATTATTCTGGGTATTCTGCTTGCCGTAGTTTTCGGTGGGGCAAACGCATACTTAGGACTTAGAGTAGGAATGACAGTGTCGGCATCCATACCGGCAGCGGTAATTTCCATGGGAATTATCCGCGTAATTTTAAGAAGGGACTCCATTCTGGAGAATAACATGGTACAGACCATCGGTTCTGCCGGAGAGTCTCTTGCAGCAGGAGCAATCTTTACACTCCCGGCTCTGTTTATGTGGGCAGAGGAAGGTGGTACAAGCATGCCATCTTTAGTGGAAATCGCATTGATTGCATTAATCGGTGGTGTCATCGGAGTTATGTTCATGATTCCACTTCGTAGTGCATTAATCGTACAGGAGCATGGAAAGCTTCCTTATCCGGAAGGAAAAGCCTGTGCAGAAGTACTGGTAGCCGGAGAAGAAGGCGGAGCAAAAGCAAGTACCGTATTTGCCGGTCTGGGAATTGCAGCAGCATACAAATTCATCACAGATGGTTTGAAAGTATTCCCGAGTGAAGTGACTTATGAAATCAAATCTTACAAGGGTTCCGGAGTCGGAATGGATGTACTTCCGGCACTTCTTGGAGTTGGTTATATCTGTGGAGCCAGAGTATCTTCCTACATTTTTGCGGGTGGAGTAATCGGCTGGTTCGTACTGATGCCGTTAATCGCACTCTTTGGTGCAGACCTTACCATTTTCCCGGCAAGCGTTCCGGTATCTGAACTTGGCGCATCAGGAATCTGGTCAAACTATATCCGTTACATTGGAGCAGGAGCAGTTGCAGCAGGCGGAATCATCAGCCTGGTAAAGAATCTGCCACTTATCGCAAAGACCTTCCGTCAGGCATTAAAGAGCTATGGAAGTAAAGGAAATGGTGACAACAGCCGCCTCAATAAAGATATTCCAATGAATATCGTAATTCTTACGATTGGAGTCATGGCTATTATTATGTGGCTGGTTCCGGCAGTTCCGGTAAGCCTTCTTGGAGCAATTATTATCATAATCTTCGGATTCTTCTTTGCAACCGTATCATCCAGAATGGTTGGTATTGTAGGAAGTTCCAATAACCCGGTATCCGGAATGGCAATTGCAACACTGCTTATCACAACGATGATTTTAAAAGCAACCGGAACCATCGGAATGACTGGAATGGTAGCTTCTATTGCAATCGGTTCTGTCATCTGTATCATCGCAGCAATCGCCGGAGATACATCACAGGATTTAAAGACCGGTTATCTGGTAGGAGCAACACCTTGGAAACAGCAGGTTGGTGAAATCATCGGTGTAGCAGCATCTGCTATTGCAATCGGTGGAGTATTATATCTGTTAAATGCAGCATGGAGCTACGGTTCCTCAGCAATTCCTGCACCGCAGGCAACCTTAATGAAGATGGTAGTAGAAGGAGTTATGGGCGGAAACCTTCCTTGGGTACTGGTATTTGCAGGCGTTGGTATTGCAGTAGTAGTAGAAATCCTTGGAATTCCGGTATTGCCATTTGCAGTAGGTCTTTACCTTCCGATTTACTTAAGCACACCGATGATTGTTGGTGGATTAATCCGCTTATACTTTGATAAGAAGAAGGGTGAATCTGAGGAAGAGAAGAAACGCAAAGTGGAAAATGGAGTGCTTTACTCATCCGGTCTGATTGCCGGAGAGGGACTGGTAGGAATTCTCCTTGCAGTCTGTGCAGTCATTCCATTCAAGGGAGAGACCTTTGCAGATGCATTTAACTTATCTGCAATATTCGGTTTCAGCTTAGGAAACATTGGCGGACTGGTATTCTTTGCATTACTTGCCGTAACTTTAATCCTTTTCATCCGTGGAAAGAAGAAAAAAGAAAATTAAAAACAGAATAAAGTAGTTCTTACATCTGCCGTCTTGCGAAAAGGCGGCAGATGTTTTATACTGCTAGCGAAGATAACAGGAGGCAATATGGCAAAGAAAAAAGACAATTATTTAGATTATATCCCACGTCCGAATACATTATTTGAATGTAATAAGAACAAAGATGGCAAAATAGAAATAAAAATGCATAACAAAGGTGTGTTTAACAAAATCGCACAGGTGTTATTTAAGAAACCGAAATACAGCTATATCGAGCTGGATGAATTCGGCAGCTTCGTGTGGGAGCAGATGGATGGAAAGAAAACCATCTATGAGATTGGTACACTGGTAAAAGAAAGATTCGGTGACAAGGCAGAACCTCTTTACGAGAGACTGTCCCAGTATATCAAGATTCTGCATAACAACCATTTTATCGTATATGAGAATAAATTAAGAAAGAAGGAATCATAATGAGCGCATTAGCAGGCTTAGAACCAAAAGAGGTATTTCATTATTTTGAAGAAATCAGCAATATTCCACGTCCATCCTATAAAGAGGAGAAAATCAGCAATTATCTGGTAAACTTCGCAAAGGAACGGAACTTAGAATATTATCAGGATGAAGTAAAAAATGTCATTATCATCAAAGAGGCAGCACCGGGCTATGAAGACGTTGCACCACTGATGATTCAGGGACATATGGACATGGTGTGCGAGAAAGAACCGGGCTGCACCATCGATTTTGAAAATGACGGACTGACACTGGAAGTAAACGGAGATTATATCAGTGCAAAGGGAACAACCCTTGGCGGCGACGATGGAATTGCAGTTGCATATGCACTGGCAATCTTAGATTCTGACAGCATTGCACATCCGCGTATCGAATTTATCTGTACCGTGTCCGAAGAGGTTGGCATGGAAGGTGCTGTAGCACTGGATGTTTCCCACTTGAAAGCAAAGAAGCTTCTGAACCTGGATTCTGAAAATGAAGGAATCATGCTGGTAAGCTGTGCCGGTGGATGCAGCACCGTATGTGAGCTTCCGGCGGAATGGGAAAAGAGCGCAGGAAATCTTGTTTCTATTCATGTGGCAGGCTTAAAGGGCGGACATTCCGGCGTGGAAATTGACAAAGGAAGAGCCAACTCCAACATTTTATTGGGAAGAATTCTTTTGGAATTAAAAGATGAATATCATTATCAGATAGCAGCATTATCCGGCGGAAATAAGCAGAATGCCATTCCAAGAGAAAGTGCAGCGGAGCTTATGGTACAGGAAGATGCCACACAGCTTGTCCATAAAATAGAAGAAATTGCAGAGAAAATCACCCATGAATTTTCCGCCAGTGATCCGGATATCCAGATATCCGTAGCAGTAGAAGAAAACTGTGAGAAGGAAGTATTAACAGAAGCTGCGGCAAGAAAAACAGTGCTTTTAATCAACCTGCTTCCAAATGGAATTCTTCGCATGAGTGATGACATCAAGGGACTGGTAGAGACTTCTTTAAACCTCGGCGTTCTGACTCTGGAAAAAGACAAGCTGACTCTGCAGTATGCCGTAAGAAGTGCAGTGGGAACCGCAAAAGAATATCTTTTGAAACGTATTGCTGCGCTGGTGGAAGAGTTTGGCGGAAGAGTCACCAATACCGGTAATTATCCTGCGTGGGAATACCGCAGGGATTCTGTACTCCGGGATGATATGGTCCGCATTTTCAAGGAAATGTATGGAAAAGAGCCGACCGTAGAAGCAATTCATGCCGGACTTGAGTGTGGCATTTTAGCAGGTAAGATTGACGGACTGGATGCTGTCTCCATCGGACCGGATATGATTGCCATTCATACCACAGAGGAGAAATTAAGCATTTCTTCCACAAAGAGAGTATGGGATTATATCTTAAAAGTAATTGCCTGTAAATAAATTGCTTAAGCAGGCATTATAGCTTGTACCCTAAAAAAAAATATATTATAATATATTTTGGATGTGTGGGCGTATGCACAACAATAAGCAAAGAAAGGGATGCAGCAAATGAAAAGAATAGGTATGTTGACCAGCGGCGGAGACTGTCAGGCATTAAATGCAGCAATGCGCGGCGTGGTAAAAGGATTAAGTCATAATGTGGATGAGTTGGAAATCTACGGTTTTTATAATGGTTACAAGGGATTGATTTATGGCGATTACCGCCTGCTTACATCAAAGGATTTTTCGGGAATCCTTACCAAGGGCGGAACCATCTTAGGTTCTTCCAGACAGCCATTTAAACTGATGCGTGTGCCGGATGAGAACGGGCTGGATAAGGTGGAAGCAATGAAGCAGACCTATCATAAACTGAAACTGGATTGTCTGGTAATCCTTGGCGGAAACGGAACACAGAAGACTGCCAATCTCCTTCGGGAAGAGGGATTAAATGTCATCCATCTGCCGAAGACCATCGACAATGATATCTATGGAACAGATATTACCTTTGGCTTTTACAGTGCAATCAACGTGGCGTGTGCAGCCATTGATTGTATACACACAACAGCAGCATCCCATAATCGTGTCTTTATCGTAGAAGTCATGGGACATAAAGTGGGCTGGCTGACCCTGTACGCAGGTGTTGCCAGTGGAGCAGATATCATATTACTGCCGGAAATCCCATATGATATTGATAAAGTCATCAAAGCAATAGATAAGAGAACCAGGGATGGAAAAGGCTTTACCATTCTTGCGGTAGCAGAGGGTGCTATTTCCAAGGAAGATGCAGCACTTTCCAAGAAAGAATACAAAGAGAAGCTAAAGAATTATAAATATCCGTCTGTATCCTATGAGATTGCAGACCAGATTGAGAAACGCAGTGGCACCGAAGTACGTGTAACCGTACCGGGCCATACCCAGCGTGGCGGAACCCCATGCCCATATGACCGTGCACTCTGTACACGACTTGGTGCAGCAGCAGCCCAGGCAATCATTGATGAAGATTACGGATACATGATTGCGATGATTAATGATAAGACAAAGCGTGTTCCACTGAAGGATGTGGCTGGCAAGTTAAAGACTGTTGACCCGGATTGTCAGATGATTAAAGAAGCAAAGACCATTGGAATCAGCTTTGGAGATTAAGAGAAGCGAGGATGGAATAGATGTCATACATGGCACTTTACCGTAAGTTCCGCCCACAGGAATTCGCGGATGTCAAAGGACAGGAGCATATAGTAACAACCTTAAAGAACCAGATAAAGGCAGACCGTATCGGCCATGCATATCTGTTCTGTGGAACGAGAGGAACCGGTAAGACAACCATCGCAAAAATATTTGCCAAGGCAGTCAACTGCGAACATCCCGTAGATGGAAGCCCTTGTGGAGAATGTGCAAGCTGTAAAGCAATTGCGGCAGGAAGTTCCATGAATGTTATCGAAATTGATGCGGCATCCAATAACGGTGTAGATAATATCCGTGAAATCCGGGAAGAGGTAGCATACCGCCCGACAGAAGGAAAATACAAAGTTTATATCATAGACGAGGTGCACATGCTCTCCATCGGAGCCTTTAACGCTTTGTTGAAGACCCTGGAAGAGCCGCCTTCCTATGTCATTTTTATACTGGCAACTACGGAAGCCCATAAGATACCGATTACGATTCTTTCGAGATGTCAGCGGTATGATTTCCGGAGAATTTCCATTGAGACCATATCAGACCGCCTGATGGAACTGATGGAAAAGGAAAATGTGGAAGTGGAAGAACGGGCAATCCGCTATATTGCCAAAGCGGCAGACGGATCCATGCGGGATGCCTTAAGCCTTTTAGACCAGTGCATCGCCTTTTATCTGGGACAGAAGCTGACCTATGACCATGTGTTAGAGGTGCTGGGTGCAGTAGATACGGAAGTCTTTTCTAAATTACTGCGGAAAGTACTGGCAGAAGATGTGGCAGGAGCCATTTCGCAGTTAGAAGAGCTGGTCATCGAGGGAAGAGATTTAGGACAGTTTGTCAATGACTTTACCTGGTATTTAAGAAACCTGCTTTTGTTAAAAGGCTCAGACGATATGGAAGAAGTCTTAGATATGTCTTCTGAGAACATGGCACTTTTAAAAGAAGAAGCCCGGTTGGTAGAAGCAGATGTACTGATGCGGTATATCCGGATTTTCTCGGAACTGTCCAATCAGGTAAAATATTCTTCCCAGAAACGAATCTTAATTGAAATTGCAATAATTAAATTATGTAAACCTGCAATGGAGACCAACATGGATTCCATTACAGACCGGTTAGCAAAGTTAGAAAAGAAGATGGAGCAGGGAATTCCCACGGCAGCACCGGTGAATACCGCGACACAGCCGGCCGAGGCAGCAGCACCGGTCAGCCGTCCGCCAATGCCAAAAGCAATCCCGGAAGATGTGGAACAGATTGTAAAGAACTGGAATTCCATTCTGCCGAAGATGAGCGGCGTGGTGCGCACCTATCTTAAGTCAGCACATTTAAGTCTTGGCGGAGATGACCGTCTGATGATTGTATTGGATGACCCGGTTGCAGCAGGCTATGTGGAAGAGGAAGACCACAGAAATGAAATCCGACAGGTGATTTCTGATTATATAGAAAAAGAAGTGGAGATTCAGATTCAGCAGAATCAGTCGAATCGTCCGTTTGAAGAATCCTATGTGGATTTGTCACAGATAATCAATATGGATATAACCATTGAAGATGAATAAAATACAGGAGGAAATGGAAACATGGCAAAAAGAGGCGGAGGATTTCCAGGCGGAATGCCGGGAAATATGGGAAACCTTATGAAACAGGCACAGAAGATGCAGCGCCAGATGGAAGAGGCATCCAAGGAGTTAGAGGAGAAAGAAGTAACAGCCGCAGCAGGTGGCGGTGCAGTAGAAGTTACAGTCTCCGGCAAGAAAGAAGTAACCAAAGTAAAGATTGATCCGGAAGCAGTTGACCCGGATGATGTAGAAATGTTAGAAGACATGATTATGGCAGCAACCAATGAGGCACTGCGCCAGATAGAAGAATATTCCCAGCAGTCCATGTCCAAGATTACCGGCGGCATGGGTGGACTTGGCGGTGGATTCCCATTCTAATCAGCTGAAGGAGAAGAGGAAACAGAATGGACTATTACAGCAGCCAGATAAGCCGTCTGATAGAACAACTTTCCGGCTTGCCGGGAATTGGACCAAAGTCGGCGCAGAGACTGGCATTTCATATTTTGAATATGCCGGAAGAAAATGTGGAAAAATTAAGTCGTTCCATATTAGATGCAAGACAGAATATACACTACTGCAAAGAGTGCCTGACCCTGACCGATGATGAACTCTGCCCGATATGCAAAAATCCCCAGCGGGATCACAGCGTAATCATGGTAGTAGAGGACACCAGGGATCTGGCAGCTTATGAGAAAACTGGAAAATATGAAGGAGTATATCATGTACTTCATGGGGCAATATCTCCGATGCTTGGAATCGGACCGAATGACATTAAGCTCAAGGAGCTGATACATCGGCTGGAGGGTGATGTAAGAGAAGTCATTATTGCCACCAATTCAAGTTTAGAGGGAGAGACAACAGCAATGTATATCAGCAAGCTGGTGAAACCGACCGGAATCAAGGTCTCAAGAATTGCCAGCGGCGTCCCTGTGGGAGGGGATTTGGAATACATTGACGAGGTAACATTACTTCGCGCGTTAGAGGGACGTGTGGAGTTGTAATGGATACAAACAAGCTTATTCATGAGAAAGGTTAAGTAAAATGACGAATGCAGAGTTGGAAAAAAAGGCAAATGAAGTAAGACAAAGTATTGTTACGGCATTGCACAGTGCAAAATCCGGACATCCAGGCGGATCGCTTTCCGCAGCAGATATTATGACATATCTGTATTTTGAAGAGATGAATGTGGATCCGAAGAATCCGAAGATGGCAGACCGCGATAGATTTGTGCTGTCGAAAGGACATGTAGCTCCGGCATTATATTCTGTACTGGCACACAAAGGATATTTTCCTGTAGAAGATCTTGTGACACTGCGTCATACAGGTTCTTATTTACAGGGACATCCGGACATGAAACATATTCCGGGTGTTGATATGTCTGCAGGTTCCTTAGGACAGGGATTGTCCTGCGCAGTAGGAATGGCACAGGCTGGTAAGATGGATGATAAGGATTACCAGGTATATGCAATGTGTGGTGATGGTGAGATTCAGGAAGGACAAATCTGGGAAGCTGCTATGTGGGCAGGCGCACATCACTTAGACAACCTGACCGTAATCGTAGATAACAATAACCTTCAGATAGATGGAACGGTAGAAGAAGTATGTTCTCCATATCCGATTGATAAGAAATTTGAAGCATTCAATTTCCATGTAATCAATATCAATGGAAATGATATGGAAGAAATCCGTAATGCCTTTGCAGAAGCAAAGAAAGTAAAAGGCATGCCGGTTGCAATCATCGCAAAGACCACCAAAGGAAAAGGAGTTTCCTTTATGGAAAATCAGGTGGGCTGGCATGGAAAAGCTCCAAATGACGAGCAGTACGAACAGGCAATGGAAGAATTGAAGAAAGCAGGTGAAGCATTATGTCAGAAGTAAAGAAGATTGCAACAAGAGAAAGCTACGGTAATGCTTTAGTAGAACTGGGCAGGGAACACACAGACCTTGTAGTATTAGATGCCGATTTGGCAGGTGCAACCAAGACGGAAATCTTCAAGAAAGCATTTCCGGAACGTTTCTTGGACTGTGGAATTGCAGAAGCAAATATGGCTGGAATCGCAGCAGGACTTTCTACCTGCGGTAAAGTTCCATTCATGAGTTCCTTTGCAATGTTTGCAGCAGGACGTGCTTATGAGCAGGTGCGTAACGCAATCGGATATCCCCACCTGAATGTAAAAATCGGTGCAACCCATGCAGGAATCTCTGTAGGAGAAGACGGTGCAACCCACCAGTGCTTAGAAGACCTTGCACTGATGCGTGAAATTCCTGGAATGGTAGTGATCAATCCGAGTGATGATATTGAAGCAAAAGCTGCAGTAAAAGCGGCATATGAACATGTAGGACCGGTTTACCTCCGATTTGGCAGACTTGCAATTCCTGTATTTAACGATAACGAAGATTACAAATTCGAAATCGGAAAAGGAATCGTCTTAAAAGAAGGAAAAGATGTTACCATCTTTGCAACCGGACTGGAAGTAAGCGAGACATTAGCAGCAGAGAAAATGTTGGCAGAAGATGGCATTGATGCAGAGATTATCAACATCCATACCATTAAGCCAATCGATGCAGAATTAGTTGCTGCATCAGCCGCTAAGACAGGCAAAGTCGTAACCGTAGAAGAGCATTCCATCATCGGTGGACTTGGAAGTGCTGTATGTGAAGTCCTTTGCGAGAAAGCACCGGCCAAAGTACTCCGTATTGGCGTAAATGATACCTTTGGTGAGTCGGGCCCGGCACCGGAACTGATTGCAAAATACGGACTGGATGCAGAAAGTATCTACAAAAAGGTAAAAGCCTTTGTAAAAGAAAACTAAAAAGGACAAAAAGGAAAGCTGTCACTGAAAAAGTGGCAGCTTTTTTCGTAAAAACCTGTCAAAAACTTCATTTTTCGCCATCCATGATATGGCAAAAAATCCGCCGCCTCTGTGTTATGGTTGTCCCAAGACAAGAGGAAAGGGGCGGCAGACGTGATAGAGATTATACAACGGAAGGAAATAGAAAATTCAGCAACAGGAAATGCACCGGCAGGAAATACCGCAACAGGAAATATAGTGACAGAAAATAGAAGAACGAACGAGAAGGCGGAGGATACGGCAACGTTTCCACGAAATTTCCGCCAGATAGGGACGCCAGAGGGTGAAAAACACATTTTCATAGAAGATTATGTATACACCTATCTGCATCCGGCATTTCTCGGAATGAATGAACGGAGGGTATGCATTCTGGTGGGCAGAACCGAAACCCATGGCAAAAACACGAATATCTATGTAAATGGGGCATTTGAATTGCCGGAAATTGCATATTGTGGGACAGCTCCGGTCTTTCAGGAGAAAATCCGGACAGAAATATGCTCCTTAATTAAACGCTATTTTGACGGAAGCACACTGCTGGGCTGGTTTTATGATGAGAAGGGGACAGCACCCTGCCTGACACCGGAACTGGAACGGATAATGAAAAATTTCTTTGGTGGAAACAATAGACTTCTGCTGCTGTCGGATTCCCTGGAAAAAGAAGAAACGTTATACATATATGAAGATGGAGCCGTTCATAAAAAAGAAGGCTATTATATCTATTATGAACGCAACCAGGCGATGCAGGAGTATATGATAGTATCGAGGAAAGACACACCGCAGGAAGTGAAACCGGAGGAAGTCCGGGATGAGGCATTAAAAAACTACCGGGAGCTGGTTTTAAACAGACCAAAAAAGAATTTTCAACTGCCGGCATTTCATTCACTGGTTTATGGAAGTGGTCTTCTGGTGGTTATTGCAATCATAGTTGTAGGCATCAGCATGTTCAATAATTATGAGAAAATGAAGAAATTAGAAACTGCGGTCAGTGTCATGGAACAGAAAAATGATTCATCAGGAACAGACCCTGCACCGGATACGGAAACCCAGACAAAGCTGGTCATCGAGGACCTTGCGGGACAGGTAGAACCAACGGAAAAAGAGAATGTAGAAAACTTACAGGTTGCGGACAACACGGCAGCACCGGATAACACGGCAGCACCGGATAATACGGCAGCACCGGATAACACGGCAGCACCGGATAATACATCTGACCAGGCAGCATCCGCAAGTACACAGCCCCAGTCCGAGGCTGAAATTATATTGCAGCAGGGTTATTATATCGTGCAGCCGGGAGACAGCATGATTTCCATCAGTAAAAAGATATATCAGGATGCTTCTCATGTAGCAGATTTGTGTGCGGCAAATGGGATTGAAAATGTCGATAATATAAAGGTTGGCGAAAAATTAATACTTCCATAAGAAAAAAATAATGCCGAAACATGGAATATAGGCTATAATCAATAGAAGAGTGAAGAGAACAGCAGGAGTTAAGAAACAGAAATGGCAGATAAAACACAGTTTCGTACCATCGAAACAGACGAAGAAGAACTGAATACCAAAATACGGAAACATCGTTTGAAAATAATAAAAATCATATTGTTGTTGCTGGCGCTGGCGGCTGTTGTGGCATTGGGGATTTTCTTTTTTCAGAAATTGCGGAAATATAATAGTTACACGGTAGAAAAAAGCGTGGAACGTCAGGACACTGCTGGAAGCCAGTTTCTTGCATATGGAAATGGTTTTATCAAATATAGTAACGATGGGGCAATTTATACCGACGCCAATGATGAAGTGTACTGGAACCAGACCTATGAGATGAAAGAACCAATGGCAGATGTCTGTGAGGATTATGTGGCATTGGCAGATAAGGGCGGAACTGAAATCTATATCATGAATCAGGCGGGAATGCAGGGCAAAATTGAGACACCGATGAACATCTCCAGAATAAGCGTAGCCAACCAGGGCGTTGTGGCAGTATGGATGGAGAGTGACGGAGAGAATTACATCCGTATGTATGACAAAAATGGTAAAAATCTGGTGTCCGGCGCATTCTATACAGAAAAAAGCGGCTATCCGCTGGACATTTCCCTTTGCAATGACGGAAAGAAGCTGGCGGTATCCATGCTTACGGTCAATAATGGAGAAGTATGCAGCACAATCAAATGTTACAATTTTGGCTCAGTAGGACAAAATGAGATTGATTATATGGTAGGAAGCTTCGACTATCCGGATGTGATAATACCACAGATAGAATTTACCGATAACAACCGTCTGGTGGCATTTGGCGATTCCAAAATTATTTTATTCAGCGGTACCCAGAAGCCGGAGCCGGATGATGAAATTGCACTGAACCAGGAAATAAAGAGCGTATTTACCAGTGAAAATTATATTGGCATCATTTACAATAATGATGTGCAGGCAGAATCCGATACCGAAAGCACAGAAGAAAGCCGCCATATGGAAATTTATAATACCGGTGGCAAACATGTATTAAGCAAGGATTTTACCATGGATTATGAAAATGTGGACTTCCTTGGAAATGGGGAAATCTGTATCCGGAACGCCACAGAGTGTCAGATTTACAATACATATGGTGTAAAGAAATTTTCCTATACATTTGATACACCACTGTATGATGTGATTTCAGACGGCAGCCAGAATGGTTATATATTTATAATGGAAGGAACAACAGAGAAGGTAAGACTGAAGTGAATTGGTTATTGATATGTGTGATTGGAATCCTGGTAGTATGTGCCCTGGAGGGATACTTCCGTGGATTTATAAAAATAGTATTCTCCCTGCTTGCAATGATTATCACCCTTGCAGTGGTGTCAGTTGCAGCTCCAAAGATTACAACCTATATAGAAGAAAACACAGAGCTGGATGAGAGAATCACGGAGAAATGCTTAGAGCATGTGGAAAAAAATGCGCAGGACCGGCTGAACCGGGAAGCACAGGAGAAGTCCGAAGAGACCAGACAGCAGTTAGAAGAAAATGGTATCAGTGGCGGAGAACTGGATGCCCTTATGGACAAAGCGGCAGAAGCGGGAAGTGATGCGGTCCATCAGGCACTGGCAGATAGCGGAGTTTATCAGGCAATGGCACAAAAAATCACGCATTTTATCATCAGCCTGATTGCCTGCATAGTGACATATGTGGTGGTATATCTGGTTCTTCATATTATTTTGAATGTGCTGGATCTGGTGGTGAAGCTTCCGGTTCTGAAAGGAATCAACCGGTTCCTTGGAATGCTGGCAGGCAGCATAAAAGGATTTCTCATTGTCTGGGTGGTATTTTATCTGATACATATTATGGCAGCCACAGATTTGGGCACGCGGCTGGTGACATATATCGGAGAAAATGAGTTCCTCGCATTCCTCTATCAGCATAATCTTCTGGTACAGATATTTGCCGGGATTTTCTAAAATGTATAAAAAATTTAAAATGACATAAAAATATCAGCAAATAGATATTGTAGGATGAAAAAACAGAATCCACAATATCTATTGCTTTTTGTTAGGAACCACAAACCGCCTGAAAAAAGTGTGTAAAAAAACCGAAAAAAGGGTGTTGACATCCCGAAAATGACGTGCTATTATAAAACTCCACCGCGCAGGAAACGCCTGCTGCGGCGGGAGATAAGAATTAAAAAAATAAAAAAAGTTGTTGACAAAAGCTGACAGACATGATATTCTGTAAAAGTTGCAGGTCAGCAACAAAACACAAAGAACCTTGATAACTGAACAGTGAAATAACCTTGAAAGATTTTGAGAAAAACGTAATCAAAAGATTACAAAATCA